>DASSWT010000304.1:0-5139 GCA_035704555.1 Saccharospirillum sp.
ATAGCTGCCTGCGCCCCGGGCTTTGGATTCATAGAGCGCCATATCGGCTTTCTGCATCAGTTCCATCGCCAGCTGGCCGTGCTCGGGGTAAATGGCAACGCCCATACTGACGGTGATGTCGAGCGTGGTATTGCTAACCGGCGCGGGGCGGCACACTTCCCGGGAGATCTTCTCCAGAATGTGGTTGACGTCCTCAACGTGTTCGATGTCATCAAGCAACACAGTAAATTCATCGCCACCGATGCGCGCGACGAAATCACTCTTGCGAACCGATCGGCGCAACCGGTCGCCAACCAGGGTCAGCAGCAGGTCACCGACGTGGTGCCCCAGGCTGTCGTTAATGTCCTTGAAGCGGTCCAGATCCAGGAAAATCACCGCCAAATGCTGCTGGCTGCGGGCAGCCCGGGCAATGGCCATCTCCATGTGTTCTTCGAAAATGTGTCGGTTTCCCAAGCCGGTCAGCGGGTCACGGCGGACCAGCTCGGCGATTTCAACCTCAGCCTCCTTGCGTTCAATGGCATGGCGAATACTGCGGTCGAGCAGGGTCGTCGAAAGCTCATCTTTGGGAATAAAGTCAGCAGCACCTTCTTTCATCAGCATATCGTCAAGCTCGGGCGAGTTGTTACCCGTCATCACGATAATGGGCTTCTTGAACTGGGTTACCCTGGCCTGTTGCAGCAGCTCCAGACCAGAGTTGCTGCCCAGAAAATAGTCGAGCAGAACAAGGTCATAGTCATCATCGTAAAGCGCTTCGCTGGCCTCCCTGAATTCCGTAATGTGGCGAATGGAATAGTGATTCCGGTCACTCTTCAGTAACGACTGTTTCACCAGCAGGAAGTCTGCCGAGTCGTCTTCCACCACCAGAACTTTGATCATAGGTTTATTCATACGGAGGGTTCCTGCGTAGACGTTATTGAATAGCCGAACCAATAACGGTAAAGCGTCGTCAGAATTCGCTCCAGACGGGTCAGATCATCGGGTTTGCAAATGTAAGAGTTGGCGTTCAGCTCATAGCTGTTTTGAATGTCATCCGGTGAGTCGGAAGTGGAGAAAACAATGATCGGAATATCCGCCCACCGGTCGTTTTTCTTGATGTCACGCAAGCAGGAACGGCCATCCTTTCCGGGCATGTTCAGATCGAGCAAGACCACCATGGAAGGTGATAGTGGGTCGGCCGTGTCGGGGCATTCCCTGAGAAAGGTCATCAACGCCTCGCCATTGTTCAAACCCTTCACCCTAAGCGGCAGCCTGGCCCGTTTGACGGCCGTTCCAACCAGAATAAAGTCTTCGGGGTCGTCATCGACCACCACCAGCAAAGGCCGGGTATCAGAATTCATGGGAAGCCTCTGGCATCGGGTGAATGGGCAGGTCAATGGTAAAGCGCGAGCCTTCACCCGGTGTGCTTTGCGCGCGGATAACCCCGTGGTGACGGTCGACAATCTTGCGGCAGATGGCAAGACCCATCCCCGTACCGGGGTAGTGATCTCTGCCATGCAATCGTTTGAACACTTCGAAAACCTGCTCGTTGTACTGGTTGTCGAACCCGATGCCATTGTCTTCGATGGTGATCCGGTACCGGTGGGAATTAACCGGCTCCCCCTGAATGCTGATCACCGGTGGCTGGTCCGGCTGCCGGTATTTAAGTGCATTGGCAATGATGTTCTGCAAAAGTTGCCACATCTGGCTCGGGTCCACCGTCAGCTGGCCCAGGGTGCCGACTTCAAAACGGGCCTGGCTCTCTTCGATGGTAAACTGCAGGTCTGACAACACTTCCCGTACAACCTCATTCATATCGGTAAGCACAAACTGACCACCCCGCGAAGTGACCCGGCTGTAGGAAAGCAGGCTATCGAGCAGTTCACGCATTCGCTCGGCAGCATCGACCACATAGTTGGCGAAGGTTTCCCCTTCTTCGGAGAAGGTGCCGTAATCCTTGCTGAGCAGCAGCCGGGAAAAGGAGATGATCTTGCGCAGGGGTTCACGCAGATCGTGGGAGGCGATAAAAGCAAACTCCTTCAGTTCACGGTTGGAGCGTTCCAGCGCCTCGCTACGCTGCTCGATGCGTTTTTCATAGTTTCGCCGTTCGCTGACATCGACAATGGAGGCCACTACCTCGCCGTTTTTGCTGCCGGTGACCGGGTTGAGACCAATCTCGACCGGCACGGTTTTGCCATCGGCGCACAGGCCAGACAAGTCGCGGCGGTCGCCCATCATGCGTTTGGTCGGAGAACTGATGTAGTGTTCCCGGTTGCTCTGGTGTGGCTGGCGGCTGTCGTCAGGCACCAGTTCTTCAACCCGCATGCCGGAAAGTTCTCCAACATCGTAATGAAAGATGCTGTGTGCCATGGAGTTGGCCTGCAAAATGATGCCGTCGCTGGCGACGACGATCATGCCGTTGGGGGCAGATTCAAAAATACTCTGCAAGCGCTGCTTCACCTGCTCCGACGTCTCAATCTGCATTTCCAGGGCCTGCTTCGCCTGCTCCAGCTCCTCGGTGCGCTGCGCTACGGTTTGCTCCAGCGATTCATAGAGCGAGCGTAGCTGTTGTTCGGCGTGCGTTCGCTTGAGCATTTCCTCATGCAAGGCTTCATTGCGTTCGGCCAACAGCGACGGGCTGGGAATAGCCAGCACTTTGGGCAAAAGGGGCCAGATCATAATGGCGGTGACGATAGAAATGCCGGCCGTGATCAGCTTGATAATGCCTTCCAGGTAGTAATGGGCGTTCCAGATATTCCAGATGCCGATTAGATGCGTCGTACCGCAGGCAACAATAAAGGCGGCGAACAACTTGATTATCCAGCGATAACCCAGATCGGCACGGTCATACCACAGCTTGGCCAGTGCCAGGGGGGTGGTGAAATAGGCGATCGCAATCACCGCGTCGGAGCCTGCGTGAAGCACCAGCAAGTCTGAACGCCAATAGTAGCAATGGCCATGTGGTATGAAATTCAGGCCAGAAAAATAGGTCCACAGTTCGTCCATGGGCTCTCCCAATCGACAGCAACAGGCCGACGGCCATCGGATAGTCCCTGTAGCCCGGCATGTCTGTCAGGCTGAGCGGCTGGCCCGGTTGGCCGACGCAATTTTCAGCGTAGACCCAAGGTAGAGCCTGAACCAACTGCAGATCGCAGATAATGCTTAACAAAGTGGTTGCGATGAAGAAAATGTGAACGAGTTCATAGCTTTGGCCTGTAAGAGACCATTTATAGTAAAGAGAGTGGGGTAATCTCTCGCGGTTACCTTTGCCTTGTACCTCAAATACTGTTTCTATAATCAGTGTTGTTAAAACCCGGTATTTATCAGACGAGCAACGAGCGGTATGTTGCGATTAGGCACAGGGCGGTGATGTGTGAACCCGGATATAAAAGCAAAACTTGAACGTTACCCGAGCGCTGCCCGGCGGCAACTTGAGCGTGTACGAGAACTCATACTAACGATTGTGGCTGAACATACTCTGGGTGAGGTGGAAGAAACCCTCAAGTGGGGTGAGGCGAGCTACCTGGTTAAAGGTGGAAGCACGGTCAGAATTGACTGGAAGCCAAAGGACTCGGAAGTGATAAAGGTGTTCTTTCATTGCCAGACCCGCCTGGTTGAGACCTTCAAAGAGTTGTATCCATCGGAACTTGAGTATGAGGGTAAACGGGCTATTGTGATTTCATTGAACGCCAGCATTGAGCAAGGGCCACTGGCGCACTGTCTGCTATTGGCGTTGAAGTATCACAGTGTTAAGCATTTGCCTCTTCTGGGAGCATAGTGTGAGCTATGCGCCGCAACTCAATACTCCACCGCAAAAGTACGCCATCGCACTGGGGTTATCGGGGTTTGATTGTGTTGAAGTTCACCAAGGCAATACCGGTACCAATCAGCACGACACCTAGCAGCAAACCTTCCGGCGGCGCCTCTCCCTGCAGCAGTATCGCCACCGGTACGCCGACCATGGCGCCAACCGACCCCAGCAGGCTGAGCAATACCGGCCCACCGGTTTTCTGCAGCAGAAAAAGCAACCAGAACTGGCCGGCAAACACCAAGGCCTGTATCAGAATCAGGATGAATGGCAGGGTTTGCTCCATCGGTACGGCAATCGAAAAACCGGGCAGCAAACCTACAACCAGCAACATGATGGCAGCGGCAACCAACATGCCGGGCGCGAGCGCACTGCCGGAGACACCCTGGGGCCAGCGTATCGTCCGGTAGAGGTTGCCAATGGCGAGCAGCACCGGCCCAGCCAGCGTCAGCAAAATCCAGAACTGGTCTGCATCGGGTGCCGAGAGTTTGCGTGCTGCCAGAACAACGGTGCCCGCCAGTGCAGAAGTAACGCCCAACGCACGCAGGGCCTGAAACCCTTCCATGCGAAGCGCGAGTGCGCCAACGTAAGTCAGTAGCGGCGGCAGTGTGATCATCAGGGCGACGAACCCGGCACCCACATGCGGGACGGCCGAGAAGAAAATCAGGTTGGCGCCCGCAACCCCGGCAAACCCCGATACCGAGTAGTATTCGAGTGTACGGCGGGTGATGTGTGGCAATTGCCTGCGCCAGGCCGAAACGATAAGCAGCACAAGCGCTGCGCCAGTAATCGACCAGTACAAAAACGCCAGGGGCGATAGCTGTGCCTCGCCAGCCAGTTTGGCCAGGTTGGTGGATACCCCAAGCAGGGAGCCACCGGCCAGAAGACTGAGCAGGGGAACCAGCCAGGCCTTCCTGGAGCGCTGCCTGGTGGCCGCGGGAAGGGTATGAGAGTCCCTGGGTGATGCCGCCATAAGTGTCGTCCTTCGATAATGTCTTGATATCAAGATAAATGCATTTTACTTTGACGTCAAGATACTTTGGAGAGATACTTGCGGTATGGATCAAGTAGACAACATTCTCTCGCAATGGCACCGGGAACGGCCCGACCTCAATGTAGCCCCAATGGGCACGCTGGGGCGAATCAACAGGCTGCATCAGCATCTGATGCGCGGCATGGAAAAGACCTGGACGGCCCATGGCCTGAGCGGCGCGAGCTTCGACGTACTGGCCACCCTTCGGCGGTCGGGGCCACCCTATGCGCTGTCGCCGGGAGACCTGATGAAATCCACCATGGTGACATCGGGTACGATGACAAACCGCATCGATCAATTGCAAAAGGCCGGGCTGATAAAC
>DASSWT010000309.1:0-5019 GCA_035704555.1 Saccharospirillum sp.
AATAGTTGGGGAACCGAAAACGAGCAGGGTGCGCCGGGATCAGGTAAGTGAAACTGGTTTACACGGACAATGCCATTGAAGACCTGAAACGCCTCAGGGAGTTTATCGCGGTTCACAATCCGTCTGCGGCAGGCCGGGTAGCCGCAGAACTGGTTAGCAAAATCAATTTACTACCAGACTTCCCTAAAATGGGAACACCGGTTGAAATGGCACCGGTACCTGACTCCATCCGCGATATGGTCTTTGGCAGGTACGTTGTTCGCTATTCAGTGCATGTGAGTACCATCATCATTCTAAGGGTATGGCACGAGCTGGAAGGTGAGCGATAGCCATTTAACCAGCCGCTGTTGCCGGACAATTCTTCCACCGCTTCGCTCTTCCAAATTTGCCGCAATGCTATGCGTTCAAGCTCACCGATTACCGGCGATCTCTTAAGATCAGCAACGGCTAGGGCGTTTCAGTCTTTATCCACCCCAATGCCTCGGCGTTCAACCGGCACCGCGCGCAATAGGTGCCTGGTTCAGAAGGCGACAGGAAATGGTCAACAGCAACGGTATGGAAGGCGCGCTTCTTCCATTTGAGCGGCCCACCACTGAGCAAAGCAGTCTGCTGCCTGTTCAATAGGTGACGATCGATCTCACTGGGTAACTTGGCCTGAAACACCGTTAGAATGTGTTGCCGTGGAGTTTCCGGCTCTGTCTTTTCCTAAAGCGGTTGCCGAACGAATACGGGGAAACGCATCATTTTTAGGTGCTGCTCATAATTATGATGTTCCAGAGGCTAGCCCGTTTGTTGATTTTTTTGAGCTTATTTCGACCAATGTCGTCAATAGCGGCAGGATGCCGTTTGATCGCAGTGACGTCCTTCGGGTAGCTGAACAGTTTAATAGGCAGCCGGAGATATTGGAGCGGGTGTCAGAGGCGATGTGCAAGTTCGACCTGGGCTTATCCGGTGTTGATATTCGCCAGATTGTTGGACGCAATGAGAAAGGGAATGAAGAGCCTTTGTATTTGACTTTTGGTCTGCACTCAACTGACGAAAATGAAACCTTCGAGTTGCCGTTCTTCGTGGAATCAAGCGGTACGCAGTCGGCTTTTGTCTTGTTGGAACCCATTCTGCGAACGTTGCACTATGGTGGAATAGCAGTTATCGATGAACTCGACAACGACCTGCACCCTCACTTAGTGCCGCAATTGTTGGAGTGGTTTGAATACGATCACACCAACCCGCATCAGGCCCAGTTGATCTTCACGTGTCACACGCCTGAAGTACTGAATCTATTGCAGAAGCATCAGGTCTATCTAGTTGAAAAGCGTAACCAGCGCAGCGAGTCGTGGCGACTTGATGAAATGACAGGCCTGCGGGCAGACGACAATCTGTACGCTAAATACATGGCCGGTGCCCTGGGTGCCACACCAGAGTTGTAATCGTTATGGCTAGGAGATCCAGAACCCGCAAGCGCCATGTCGTTAAAACGGCTTTGCTCATAGTGGGCGAGGGGCCGGATGATCAGGCATTTGTTACACACATGAATCGAGTGTTTCGAGAAGATAGTACCGGTATTCGTGCGAGCATTAATAAGGAGTCCGGCGGGTCGCCGGGCAATGTTATCGCCAACACCACGCGTAAGTTGGTCAAGATTCGGGGTGGCGTGTTGCACTGGCCTTCGGGTTCGTAACTGCCATTATAAAGTGTGGTCTGGGGTTTATGGTTTGGGACGGTTAGTAGCGGCGGTATAAATGGTTTTTCCAACACGTCGAATATGGTCACGCAGTTCGGGGTTTTCTATGTGATGGAAGGCAGACAAGTCTATGATCATTGGTAATAGCAGGTCATCCAATTCCAGGCTGATTTGGTTCAGTTTGGGCAGATCGATGCTTCCATATAAAGTCAGATCGATATCTGAACCTGGCTTGTGTCGGCCCAATGCCCGCGAACCATACAAGCAAGCTGACTCAACTTCTGGATAGTGACTCAGAACTGAACAAATAGCCGCACGCTGTCTCGAAGTGAGACCATCGTTGGGTGCGTTATCATCCATTTGCTTTGTCCTGAAGCCCGGATAACTGTTCTGCAAGTTCTACAAAAAGGCTGTAATAACGGTTGGTTACAGCTTCAGTGATCTGCTCTGCTGTCGCCTTGTTGTAGGTATGAGAAGTGCGATTGCGATTAGCGATCATATCCATCCATTGGTCCCCCTCACTGATCAAACCAACAGCAAAGGCCCGTCTGGTAGCATCACGCGAGCCCATGAGGTCCTGTTCTCCCTGATACTGAAGGTAGTCTTTCAGGCAATTCCAGGCCAGTTCGTGAGTAAACTCAAATGCCTGAATAAGGCCTTGTTGTTCAAGGTTGGATAGAGACCGCTGGCGGCTCAGCTCAACAGCCTCGGTCAGGCTTTGCAGGGCCTTTTTGTAATTTGCCAGGCGCTGTTGCCAGCGGATATCGTCGTTCATAGGTGACTCTGCAATAGCTAGCTTGGAATATTACTGTCGCACCGATATCGATTTGATGCCAGCTTTCCGGGCTTGGAGGATTTGCAACTCGTCTTCATTCATTACACTGAGGTCTGCCAGATGGGCGAGCGACTGGACCTGTCAGCAAGTTATATCTAATTCAGGCACAAAAAAGCCCGGCGCAGGCCAGGCTCTTCTGATGAATCTTGATGGTGCCCAGAGGCGGAATCGAACCACCGACACGGGGATTTTCAGTCCCCTGCTCTACCGACTGAGCTATCTGGGCATGTTCGTGGTGCTCGGCATGCCGTGCGTCTCGAACGAGGCGTATTAAACGAATTTTCGGTTTTGGCGTCAACCTTTTTTGGTTTAAATCTTTGATTTTTTTAAAGATTCCCGGCCTTTGGTTGATTTCTGTACACCCGGATGACGGCTGTTGATACTTACTCCGGCACGTACCCCTCGGCCTGGTCATACTCCTGACCACTCAAAAACTTGTCCATCTGTTCCATTAGGTATTTGCGGGCTGCCGGGTCGGTCATGGTCAGGTGCTTTTCGTTGATCAGGCGTGTTTGGTGGGCTTGCCACTCTTCCCAGGCACGTTTAGACACGTTCTCAAAGATGTCCTGGCCCTTGGGGCCGGGGTAGGGGGCTTTCTCCAGGCCTTCTAGTTCCTGATCGTATTTGCGGCAATGTACGGTACGGGTCATTGGGTGTCCTTGGTTCGAGGTACGACGCTGAGTGTTGGTGGTTCAGAACAACCGACCCAGCAAGGCTTTCACAGGGGCACTGAGGCCAACCTGACTGGCGATGCCGGGATGGTACCAGAGGCTGGCGTCGCTCGCAGCCTCGCGCACTTGTGTTGGTTTGGCGGGCAGTGGCGCGAAGACCGGGTGGATGTTCAGGTGGTAGTGGCTGAAAGTGTGGCGGAAGGGTTGCCAGTCTTCCAGTGTTGGGGTGAGCCGGGCCAGGGCCAGGTGCTGTTCGACCTGGTCGCGGTCTTCGAACTGGGGAAAGCTGTGCAGCCCGCCCCAAATGCCGGATGAGGGCCGTTTTTCCAAATAGACCTCGCCGCCAGGTGCCTGAAGTATCAACAGCCAGGCGTCGCGGGTGGGTTTGTCTTTTTTGGGTATTGACGCGGGCAGCTCGCTGGTCAGGCCTTTCTGGTAAGCCTGGCATTGGGTGCTGAGAGGGCAGGCTTCGCACTTGGGTCGGCTGCGGGTGCAGACCATGGCGCCCAGGTCCATCATCACCTGGTTGAAGTCGCTGACGCGATCTTCTGGCGTTAGTTGTTCGGCCCAGTCCCAGAGTTTATTCAGGTTGGCGGTGGTGCCTGGCCAGCCTTCGAGGGCGAAAAACCGGCTGAGGACGCGTTTGACGTTGCCGTCGAGTATGGGCGCATAGGTGCCCCGGCTCAGGCTGAGAATGGCGCCGGCGGTAGACCGGCCAATGCCGGGTAGTTCGCTGACAGCGTCGACGCTGTCTGGAAATTCACTCTGGTGATGCTCAACCAGTTTCTGCGCCGCTTTGTGCAGGTTGCGGGCGCGAGCATAGTAGCCAAGGCCAGTCCAGTGATGGAGCACTTCGTCTTGCGGCGCATCGGCGAGCGCTTCAACGGTGGGGAATCGCTCCATGAATCGTTGGTAGTACGGAATGACCGTGGTTACCTGAGTTTGCTGCAGCATGATCTCGGAGATCCAAACCCGGTAAGGCGTTTTTTCCTGTTGCCACGGCAGGGTTTTGCGGCCGTGGCGGTCGTACCAGTCAAGAACCTGGTGTTGGAACCAGCTCGCGTCGCAATGCATCTATCCACTCCAGTTCGTTGCGCAATAAGGTCAGGTCCTCGTTAAGAGGGGCTGTCCAGTCGGGAGCGTCTTCCAGGGTAAGGGCTGGCCAATCTCCGGTTAGAACGCCAAAGCCATAGGACTGTTCGGGAACGGTCGGGGTTTGGATGCTCCAATCGCCATCGCTGAGTGTCCATTTACCGGCTGAAGGATCAAGTGTCAGGGTTGTGGCGCTCAGGTTATGACTCCGTTGTTCATCGTTTTCCGTCAGGCCGATCAGCAGTTTGGGCGTTTGCCATTGCCAGTGTGCAACAGTTGCATTTACCTTGCCCTGCAGGGTGGCGGTCAGGTCGGAAGGCTCGTCGCCGATGGTTTCCTTACGGTAGGAGATGGCCCAAAGGCCCGTAACTCGGCCGTTCTGAAGTTCCAGGTACTGGCCCTGGGTGCCCAGGCGATGGGTAGTATCGGGTTCAGGCCCGCTGAAGGCCAGTGCGGAGTCCAGCCCAGCAAACACCCAGCCTTCGTCACTGTAGCGCAAGGCTTCCAGGCCACCCGCCCATTCCAGGCCGTTCGGGAAGGTCGCGCCGAGTGGTTTCCCGGCACTGTGCCAGGAGAGAAAGTCGATGGCCAGTTGGCTGCCATCAAGCCGGGCTTCGCGCCATTGGCCGCTGGCGTTTCCGGGCCAGGGGCCAGCGGTAACCACTGAGCTGAACTCGGCGTCACTGAGCCGCACGGCTTCGTTTTGCCATTGCAGGATGGCCTGGGCCGTGCTGCTGGCC
>DASSWT010000348.1:0-7141 GCA_035704555.1 Saccharospirillum sp.
GGCCACAGCGTCGATGTTGTCGCGACACCACAATCCTCGACCGAGCGCCTGGCCATGTATCAGCTGCTGCTGCGCGAACGGCACAACACCGTCGATGTGTTCCAGATCGACGTTATCTGGCCCGGTTTGCTGGGTGAATACCTGCTTGATCTGTCGCCTTATGTAGCGGACACAGAGGCCTTCTTCCCCAATCTGATAGCAAACAACACCGTCAATGGCCGGCTGATTGCCATGCCCTGGTACGTTGATACCGGGCTGCTGTATTACCGTAAGGATCTGCTCGAACAGTATGGCCACCCGGTTCCGCAGACCTGGGACGAGCTGGAAACCATAGCGGCCGATGTGCAGCGCCGGGAACGCTCGGCTAACGGGAATTTCTGGGGCTATGTCTGGCAGGGCAGCGACTATGAAGGGCTGACCTGTAACGTCATGGAGTGGCTGGTCAGCAGCAATGCCGGCACCGTGGTTAATGCTGAGGGCGTGGTCACACTCGACAACGACCGTGCCGCCAGCATCATTCAACAGGCCGCGGGCTGGGTGGGCACCATTTCACCGGCCGCTGTGCTCGAGTATCAGGAAGAAGACGCCCGGGCCCATTTTGAAGCGGGCGATGCGCTCTTTATGCGCAACTGGCCCTATGCCTGGCGTCTGGCCAACGAGCCGGAGTCTGCAGTGGCCGGAAAAGTAGGGGTCACCGTACTGCCAAAGGGAGAATCCGGTGCACCCAGTGGCGCTTTGGGTGGCTGGCAACTGGCAGTGACCCAGGCCACGCGTTATCCGGACCTGGCAGCCGATCTGGTGCAGTTTCTGACCAGCGAACAGGAGCAGCGCCGGCGGGCTGAGTTCGGGTACCTGCCGACCCGAACCGCGCTCTATCAGGAAACCGGACTGACCGGCGACAACGCGGTGTTTGCCCCGGTCGGGAAGGCGCTGGAAAACGCAGCGGTCAGGCCATCATCTGCCACTGGCCGCACCTACAAATACGTATCGCGGTATCTGTCGGGAGAGGTTCATCAGGTGTTAAGCGGTGACAGGTCCGCCCCGC
Organism: Saccharospirillum sp.; assembly: GCA_035704555.1. Classification (GTDB taxonomy): domain Bacteria; phylum Pseudomonadota; class Gammaproteobacteria; order Pseudomonadales; family Natronospirillaceae; genus Saccharospirillum. The sequence goes on from DASSWT010000348.1 coordinate 1,046, forward strand.
AAGCGCTGTCGTCAATCACCGATCGCATTGTGGAGAAAGGGTTGGGCAGCCTGCAACGTCCCTGACGGCATAACCGGATTGCACAGGGTGGCTGAAAGTCATTATCTGCCTGGCCACCCTTGCATTCGGCACCGGTTGACCTGACCTGTCGGGAATCGAACAGGAGAAACGCCTCGTGAGTTCAACCCGTGATACTCAGTCTGCGGCTGACGAAAACGCCGCCCATGCTTTCGCCCCCGCCACACCACCGGCCCCAACCCGGATATCAGCCGCGGTACCTTTTGGCTTTCTGGCCCAGTTATGGCCCTATCTGAAACGCTACCGTCACCTGATGCTGGGCGCTGCCGCCGCCCTGATTCTCACCTCGGGCCTCACGCTGGCGTTGGGGCAGGGTGTGCGCCTGGTGATCGATCAGGGCATTCTCGCCGAGTCTCTGGGCGCCCTGAACCGCACCCTGGGCTTTGTGATGGTGCTGGTGGTGGCGATGGCAGTTGGCACCTTTGTCCGCTTTTACCTGGTCACCTGGCTGGGCGAACGGGTCTCGGCGGATCTGCGTGCCGATGTGTTTGCGCACCTGGTTCACATGCATCCCAGTTATTTCGAAGAAAACGCCAGCGGTGACATCATGTCGCGGCTGACCACCGACACCACCCTGCTGCAGTCGATCATCGGCTCCAGTCTGTCGTTTGCGTTGCGCAACGCCCTGACCGTAACCGGTGGCCTGGTCATGCTGCTGATCACCAATCTAAAATTGTCACTGGTGGTCCTGCTCGGTGTACCTGCGGTGCTGATACCGGTGTTGTATATGGGCAAGCAGGTGCGCCAGCTCAGCCGGCGCAGTCAGGATACCGTAGCCGATGTCGGCAGCTACGCCGGTGAGATCATCCGCCAGATCAAAACCGTGCAAAGCTACGCGCGCGAGCCGTTTGAAAAAGCAGCGTTTCAGGTCGAAGTTGACGCCGCACTGGAAGTCGCCCGCCAGCGCATACGCCAGCGCAGTATTCTGATGGCGGTGGTGATTCTACTGGCGTTTACTGCCATCGCCGCCATGGTCTGGGTGGGCGGCTACGACGTGATGACCGGCACCATGAGTGGCGGTGAACTGGCTGCCTTTGTGTTTTATGCCGTCATGGTGGCCTTTGGTGTGGCCGGCGTGTCTGAAGTTTATGGTGAAGTACAGCGGGCCGCTGGCGCCACAGAGCGGCTGATGGAGTTGCTGGCTGAGCCCTCAATCATCGTATCGCCGACCGAGTCCAGGCCACTCGACAACGACGCGCCGAATCACCTGACGCTGACCAACGTCAGCTTCAGTTACCCGAGCCGCCCGGAAACCAACGCCCTGAGTGACATAAACCTGGCGGTAAAACGCGGTGAAACCGTGGCGCTGGTAGGCCCGAGCGGTGCCGGCAAATCCACCCTGTTCGAACTGCTGTTGCGCTTCTACGACCCGCAACAGGGCTCGGTTAGCCTGCTCGGGCAGGATGTGCGCGAACTGCCGCTGCCCGAATTGCGCCAGCACATTGGCCTGGTGCCCCAGCAACCGGTGCTGTTCAGCAACGATGTCTGGCACAACATTCGTTATGGCCGACCCGAAGCGTCCGACGCCGAGGTACTGGCCGCCGCCGAAGCCGCCAACGCCATGCCTTTTATCGAGGCGTTGCCACAGGGCTTCGCCAGCGATCTGGGCGAGGCTGGGGTAAGGCTCAGTGGCGGGCAGAAACAACGGCTGGTGATCGCCCGCGCCATCCTCAAAGACCCGGACCTGCTGTTGCTGGACGAAGCGACCAGCGCGCTGGACGCTGAAAGCGAATACCAGGTCCAGCAGGCGCTGGATAAACTGATGAAACAGCGCACCACGCTGATCATCGCGCATCGCCTGGCTACCGTTCAGGGAGCCGACCGCATTGTGGTGATGGACCAGGGCCGCATCGTCGCCGAAGGCACCCACAACCAGCTGCTGACCCAGTCGCCCCTGTACCGTCGACTGGCCGAATTGCAGTTCGGGCAGTCCGCAACAGCGAGGGGAAACGAAGCCATAATTACCGATTAACGAACGAAATGTCGGTATTCGTTCAAAAAACAGCGCCTACAGGCGCTTTTTTTTTGAACGCTGGTTTTAACATCGAGTAGGACTCGCATAACCAATCACGATAACAATTTTGCGAGTAGTGTGACTGTCAACGGGTTGTATGGGGCGTGTCAGTGGGTTAGCTTAGTACACGAAATGTTGATGAACGTCTGTCAACCTCCAACGTGCGACCTGTCAGCGACAAACAATCGTTGTTTAGCCGGGCCTCCGTTGAACGCTTATGACGGACCAGGCAGTCGATAGTCGCCACATGTGCTGTATGTAAACCGTGGTTCAAGCATTCAAACAAGCAATAAATGCCACTGTTTGCGAAAACTCTCTGATCCCCATCTGACAGTAGGGAACCTTTATGACTGAAAATACCGACATGATACCGCCCGATGGGCGAGTGGATGCCATCGACACTGACTACCAGGTCGGTCAGGACAACATAAGAATGAACATCGGGCCCTTCGGCCTGGATATTCATAACCGTGTGTTCATGATCTCGGGCCTCGCCATCGTCGCATTCGTGATATTAACTCTGGCGTTTCAGAACAGCCTGGGCCCCTGGTTTACCGATGTACGAAATTGGCTGACCGGCAACCTCGACTGGTTCTTCCTGATTTCAGGCAACATATTTGTACTGGTCTGTCTGTTTCTGATCGTATCGCCCATGGGCAAGGTTCGCATCGGCGGCACCGAAGCCACACCGGATTACACCTACATCGGCTGGTTCTCCATGCTGTTCGCTGCCGGCATGGGCATCGGGCTGATGTTCTATGGCGTTTCCGAGCCCATGTCGCATTTTGCCTCCTCGCTGGGTGGGGTAGCTACGGAAGGCGGTGTTCGTACCGACTGGGCGCCACTGGGCGCTGCAGAAGGCAGCACCGAGGCCGCCAGACGCCTGGGCATGGCCGCCACCATATACCACTGGGGCCTGCACCCCTGGGCGATTTATGCCGTACTGGCTCTGGCCCTGGCGCTGTTCTCCTTCAACAAAGGGCTGCCACTGACGGTACGCTCCATTTTCTACCCGCTGCTGGGTGAGCGCGTCTGGGGCTGGCCGGGCCATGTCATCGACATTCTGGCGGTGTTCTCGACGCTGTTCGGCCTGGCAACATCACTCGGTATTGGCGCTTCGCAGGCCAGCGCAGGCCTTAACTACCTGTTCGGCATCCCCATGGGGGCAACAACAGAAGTGCTATTGGTTATCGGGATCACCGGCATTGCTCTGGTTTCCGTCGTAGCCGGTCTCGATGCCGGGGTGAAGCGATTGTCCGAGATCAACATGAGCCTCGCGGTCCTGTTGCTGCTGTTTGTCATCCTGGTCGGTCCCACTCTGGCCATTCTGACCGGCTTCGTCGGTAACCTCTGGGCCTACGTGCAGAACCTGCCGGCTCTGTCGATGCCCTTCGGCCGCGAAGACGACAACTTCAGACAAGGCTGGACTGCCTTCTACTGGGCCTGGTGGATCTCCTGGTCGCCTTTCGTCGGCATGTTCATCGCGCGGGTATCGCGTGGCCGTACCGTTCGCGAATTCATGATATCGGTACTGCTGATTCCATCAGCGGCCTGCGTACTTTGGATGACCGCCTTCGGTGGCACCGCCATCAGCCAGTTCGTCAACGACGGCTATGAAGCGGTCGCCAACTCAAGTCTCGAACTGCAGCTGTTCGCCATGCTGGACGTCATGCCCTTTGCACAGATCACATCCTTCATCGCGATCTTGCTGGTCATCGTCTTCTTCGTGACCTCGTCCGACTCCGGCTCACTGGTGATCGACACCATCACCGCCGGTGGCAAGGTAAACGCCCCAACCCCCCAGCGGGTATTCTGGGCAACCTTCGAAGGCCTGGTAGCCATCGCCCTGATCCTTGGCGGCGGCCTGGTGGCCTTACAGGCCATGGCCGTCTCGACCGGCTTACCGTTCACACTGGTACTGCTGTTCGGCTGCATCTCCCTGTTCAAAGGGCTAGCCAGCGAACCTCGCGGTTAAGTGTTCTGGCAGATATAAAAAAAGCGACCTTCGGGTCGCTTTTTTTGTTTAGGGCAGTGATTTCGATTGGAATGTGGAAAGCCAGAAGAGACCCCTCTCCCCAGCCCTCTCCCGTGGGACGGGAGAGGGAGCTGTTAGTAGGTTGCATGTAACCAGTGCCCGCCGCTCGCAGCGCTTAACATCCCAGTCCTCTCTCCACCCCTGGGGGAGAGAGCTAGAGAGAGGGGGACGGCGCAGCCGTTAGTGCTTTCTAACTCATGACCTCAATCATCAGCCAACACATCGACCATTAAGTCAGCGGACAGATCTTCCAGACCCTGAATCACACTATCGAGGCTCTGTTCGTCGGTTAACCCCAATTCCAGCTCTGCCCGAAACAAAACACCACCACTCATCGACGCTGGTTCGACATCGGTATGTACATCCACAAGGTTGATGTTCATTGCGGCGAGTTTGCGGGTGACTTCTGCGACGATGCCAGTACGGTCATTGCCGACCACTGCGATGCGGTGCAGATGCAGCGTCGTATCTTCGCTATCGCCCACTTCAATCTGAATCGACAAGCCTTTGCTGCTCAGTGCCTGAGTGCTGTTGCGCAACGTCTCCAACTGGCTGGCATCAAGATTGACCCGGACAATACCGGCAAAGCGACCCGCCATGGTCGACAACCGGCTTTCTTGCCAGCTACCGCCAGCATCGGCCACCGCAGAGGCGACTTGCTCGACGATGCCAGGCCGGTCTGAAGCCATGATGCTGAGAATAATTTCCATAAATGCTCCGTATTAATTAGTTGGTGATCAACTGGGTGCTGGCTGTTAGTTAGGCCTTTGCCGAGGAAGTATGGCCAATGTAACCACAGATTAAGTGCTGGTTACTGGGTCAGTCTACCCGGGGAAGTCTGCAGCATGGATGCTGCAGTCTAGGCCCCATGGATGGGTTCACGCCGACCCCGGGTAGACTGACCCAGTGGCCAGCACGAACCAGAGGCACAGACTGAAAGCAACGGGAGCAACCACCGGCCCTAAATATAGCTCTCAAGACTAGGGCAGGAGCAGAACAGATTGCGGTCGCCCCAGACGTCGTCTACCCGGTTTACGCTGGGCCAGTATTTGGCCTGGCTGACCCAGGGCCTGGGAAAGATAGCGGTTTCCCGGCTGTAGGGGCGCTCCCAGGTTCCGATCAGATCGGTTTGAGTGTGCGGCGCGTTGACCAGCGGGTTGTTGTCGGCGGGCCACTCGCCTGAAGCGACCGCATCGATTTCCGCTCTGATGCAGACCATGGCGTCTACGAAACGGTCGAGCTCCGCCTTGCTTTCGCTTTCTGTCGGTTCAACCATAAAGGTGCCCGGCACCGGGAAACTCATGGTGGGTGCGTGGAAACCAAAGTCCATCAGCCGCTTGGCGATATCCACCTCGGTTATTCCTGTTGCCGCCTTTAGTGGTCTCAGGTCCAGAATGCACTCGTGGGCGACGCGATCGTTGCGGCCAGTGTACAGAATCGGGTAGTGCGGCTTCAGTTGCTGGGCCAGATAATTCGCATTGAGCAGCGCCACCTGGGTTGCCGTGCGCAGGCCCTGGGCGCCCAGCATGCGGATGTACATCCAGGAGATGGGCAGAATCGAACTGCTGCCAAATGGCGCAGCGGAGACCGCGCCCTCTGCTGGCAGACCCGTCGCATTCGCCATCACGCTGTGGCCTGGCAGATACTTCGCCAGATGTGATCGCACGCCAATCGGGCCCATGCCCGGGCCGCCGCCACCATGGGGAATCGCAAAAGTCTTGTGCAAATTCAAGTGAGCCACGTCCGCGCCAATGTCCGCAGGCCGGGTTACACCCACCTGAGCATTCAGATTGGCACCGTCCATATAAACCTGGCCGCCGGCAGCGTGGACAGCCTCGCACAGCGCCTTAACGCCCTCCTCGTAGACACCGTGGGTCGACGGGTAGGTGAGCATCAGGCAGCTGAGTTCATCGGCCGCCGCCGCGATTTTCTTCTCCAGATCCGCCGCGTCCACGTTACCCGCGTCATC
>DASSWT010000023.1:0-3851 GCA_035704555.1 Saccharospirillum sp.
GCGGCTTCGGTGGGGGCGAGCAGTACAATCACCTGGCCGTCGAGGCGAAACTCGGCGCCGATGATCAGTTTGATCGGCAGTTTTTGGTCTCTGATTACTCGCCAGGCTTTGACGACACCAGCGACCGAGCATTCGTCGGTGATCGCCAGCGCCTGATATCCCAGTTCGGCCGCGCGTAGTACCAGCTCCTGTGGGTGAGAGGCGCCGCGCAGAAAACTGTGGTTGCTCAGGCAATGCAACTCGGCATAGGGCAGTGAGTCGGTCATGGGGTTATCCGAAAAAACCGGCCAGGCTCCAGTGGCCATTGTCGTGACGGGCGAGCCAGACCGCTTGCTGATGGTGTGGATGCCAGGCGCGGAAGTAGTCGCGCCGGTAAGGGGCCGGCTGCGCCCATTGGCCCATCACAATGCGCTCGGGTCCGCTCAGTAACTGGTATTGCTGCGGCACTACCGGTTGTTCGGTATCGGGGATTAGCAGTGGCTGGAAGCGGGGGCGTGACGATTCGGTGCGTCCGGTGCGATCGACTGCCGGGGTTAGCCGGGTGGCGTGTTCAGGCCTGGGGTCGGGGGTGGTTGCCAGGGTGTGTACCCGGTGATGGCCGAGGCGTGAGACCAGCAAAGAGAGCAAACGGTCGGCGTCAGCATCCGGGTAGGCGGTACCGAGCAGGTCACCATTGGGAGCCGGGTCGGCGCGAAAGCGACGCGCCTTCAACTGCAGTGTGAGCACCGGTGCGGACAACACCAGGCGTTCCAGTTGCAGATTGATCAGGCTGAGCCATTCCTGAGCACTGCGTGAGCCCTGTACGGCTTGAATGCGCAGTCGGGTCGCGGGCTGGTTGCGGTGGGTCAGGCGCAGGTACAGGCTGTCGGCCAGGGACTGTCGTGCCCTCAGGTAGTCTTCTAAATTTGTCAGCAGGCGTTTGACCGGGAACAGCAGGCTGGCGCTGTGTTCGGCTTCGTGGCTCAGTTCGATGCGCTCGTCAAAATGGGGCGGTATTTCAAAGCGATGGCCCAGGGTGTCCGGTGTTTCCAGCGCCGACAGTTGCTGTAACAAAGCGGGGCCAAAGCGGTAACCGAGTTCGGCCCGTGGCAGTTGGCGGAGTTCGGCGTAGCGATGTAACCCCATGGCTTGCAGGCGGACGGCGTCTTTGGCGTCGATACCCAGCCGGGTGACGGCAATGGGGTCGAGTGCGCCGATCAGTTGCTTTCGATCACTGCTGATCAGCGGCTGGTCGTTGATGGCCAATACCTGAGCGGTCTGGGCGGTGTGGCCACAGGCCCAACGATAGTGGAAGCCACTGTGTTCCAAGCGGTCCCGCAGGGTGTTGATCAGGGTATCGAGCCCCTGGTAGAGCCGCATCATAGAGCCGATTTCGAGGCTGAGACCGGAGGGCGGGCACAGCCGGATATCGGCACAGGCCTGGTACAGCAACAGCGCCAGGCGCTGCAGCTGTTCCCGTTCGGCCAGGGCATCATAGAGAGCGGTTTCGGCCTCGGTGAGCAGGCAATAGGCGGTGGCCGTGTTCATGCCGGGTCTCACACCCAGGGCCTCTGCTGCGCTGTTGCATTGTTCGATGCCGGATCGGGCGTTGAGCAGCAATTGCGGGATGGCGCTGTCGCGAGTGCCGAACTGGCATTGCAGCGCGAGCCGGGTGAAGTCGATGTACAGCCAGAGCCGGGTCTCAGCCATGATGGCAGGCTCCGTCAGGCTGCAATGGTATGGTCACCGGCAGGTTGCTCAATGGCCAGCCTGCACGTCGTTTGAGAATGTGCAATTGCACCTGGTCGGCCTGCTCGGCGCACACCTGAAGACGCAGGGCCGCGATGGAGGCTCGGTCGCGCCAGCGCTCGGGGCGCAGCAGAAACACGGGCAGTCGGTTGCTCTCGGCGGCCAGTTGCAGGCGGCGCATATGGGCATTATCGAGCCGGTCGACCCAGGCGATGATGGCTTGGCAGCCGCCTGTGCTCAGGCAGCGTTCAAGACTCCACAGCAGGTCGTCCTGGCGTGGGGCCTGGCATAGTAAAAGTCGGGAAAGATCGAGCCCCCAGTGAGCCAGCCCCGGGGCATGCGGCCGGTAGGGCGGGTTAAACCAGGCCTGCCAGCGACGATCCTCTTGGCTTAACGTCGCCAGGTATGGCAGCAGCAGTCTTAGCTCTCCCTGGCCCGGTCGGGCGTAGAGAATCTCGGTGACAGCCCCAAGCGGCCAGCCCCCGCCGGGGAGCTCGGCATCCAGCGCCGCATAGCCACTGGGGGCGGCATGAATGCGTGCCATGCGCCAGTCGCTGGCGGACCAAAGCCGACCGCTCTGGGTCAGATCGTTCAGCAAAGACATGATGAAATCGCCCAATAAACTGTATGGATATACAGTATAATCAGCCGAGATCAGGATGCCAGTGGTTGATTCGTAATGATCTGTATCGGTGTTTCGTTGGAGCCGCTAAGCCATCAACCCAGAGGCCACCAGACTCAGGCCCGATCCCATCAGCAGGGCAAACGCCAGTCGGCGCATCCAGAGCTCTGGCAGGGGTGGGCCTAAGCGTTTGCCGATCAGGGTGCCGAGAATTACCAGAGGTAGTCCTAATACGCAGATCAGCAGAACGTTGATTGGGTTTTGCAGAAAGGGTAACGCCAGGACGATGCGAATCACGGAGGTGGCGAAAAAGGTCATCAGTAGGGTTAGCCGAATGCTGAGCAGTGACAGCGGCTGGCGGTACATTAGAAAGGCCAGCGGTGGGCCGTAGGTGGCGAACAGGCCGCCGAGTAAGCCGGCAATGGCACCTGCCGTGGCAAAGGCGAAGCGACCGTTTACGTCTGGCCGGGGTTTGGGTTTGAGCATCATCAGCAGGCAACTGATGATCAGGGTGATGCCGAGCAGCAGTTGCAGCAGGCTGAGGCCGCTCTGACTGAAGTGGTTGAGCAGCCAGAGGCCGAGGCCTGTTAGCGGTATGGCCGTTGCCAGCATGGCGATGACTGCCGGACGATGCACATGCTGGGTGTGACCGCGCAGGGCGATGCCGGTGTTGGCCAGGCTCAGGGTACTGGTGGCGAACGCAAGAAAAGCAAGATCGGCCAGGCCCAGAACCGAGCTCAGCCCCATAACGATCAGACCGAAGGCGAAGCCGGTGACGGTTTGAATGTAACTGCCCAGAAAGAACAGGCCCAGCAGCAGGGCAGCGTTGGTGATGTCCATTCGTACAGTTTACGGGGTTCGGGGAGCTGCGGCGAGATGGGAGGGTGCGGTCCGAACCCGCGAAGGCATCGGACCGTGGCCTTAGAGTTCGTCGATCAGGGATTTGACGTCGGTGTGTTGGGAAATTACATGCTCGAGCGCCGCCGGACTGATCAGCTGATACAGGCGGTTATCTTTTTCGATGGTGCCCTGAATATAGCCGCCGGCCATGTTGGTATCGGCGTCCTCCATGGAAAAATATTGCACGCCTTCGACTTTGGAGACGGCCATGCCGACCCGGGTTTCCGACAGATCGAGGACGAGTAGAAAGCTGGGGTCGGCGATTTCGCCATAGCCGGTCATCTGATGCACATCAATCACCGCCAGGGTTTCGCCGCGCAGGCTGACCAGCCCCATCACGCCCAGGGCATCACTGGGTACCGGGTGCAAAGGTTGCCAGGGAACCACTTCTTTGATGAGTGTAGCCGGGAATGCCAGCGGCTCGGTATCGAGCTGAACTACAACCCACATTTCGTTCGACATCGACATTCGACGGGCTCCTATGCCTTACAGCGCGGATGCAGTCCGCATTCATTCAGATTAGTCAGGCCCCGGTGGCCTTGCAAGCAGGCTGGCGGGGTAAGCATTGTTCAGGTTATCGACCGGCAATGCCAATAGTTAA
>DASSWT010000087.1:0-21495 GCA_035704555.1 Saccharospirillum sp.
GGTCAACGACAGTGCGCGCTGATAGGCGGATATTGCCTCTTTGTAATTACCCAGACGCCGGTGCAAGTCGGCACGGGCAGCGTGATAGAGGTAGTAGGCCTGAATGGCTTTTTGGCTTTCCAGTTGATCGAGCAGTGCCAGACCTGTTGCCGGACCATCGCGCATGGCCACCGCGACAGCCCGGTTTAATGCAATTACGGGTGAGGGTATTTGTTGGTAGAGCGCCTCGTATAACGCGACGATCTGGCGCCAGTCGGTGTGATCGGCATCGCCCGACTCGGCATGGGCTGCGGCGATGGCCGCTTGCAGGGTATAAGGGCCTGCGGGGCTGGCTGCTGCGGCCCGGTCCAGCCACTGCCGACCGATGGCAATCTGGTCGGCATCCCAGAGTGAACGGTCCTGGTCTTCCAGGGTGATCAGGTCGCCGTTGTCGTTCTGGCGGGCGGCTTTGCGCGCATCGTGGAATAGCATCAGCGCCAGCAGGCCACAGACTTCGGCATCGGGCAGCAGGTCCGCCAGTTGGCCGGCCAGGCGAATGGCTTCTTCGGCCAGATCGACCTTGACCACCTGTTCGCCATCGCTGCCTGAATACCCCTCGTTGAACATCAGGTAGACCACTTTCAGAACGCTGCTGAGTCGCTCGGGCAACTCTTTTCGTTCCGGCACTTCGTAAGGGATGCCCGCCGCGCGGATCTTGTTCTTGGCGCGAACGATGCGCTGCGCCACCGTCGTGGGTTTTTGCAGCAAAGCGCTGGCGACCTGCTCGGTGGTCAGGCCACACATTTCCCTGAGTGTCAGCGCGAGTTGCGCCTCCTGGGTCAGGCTCGGATGACAACAGGTAAAGATCAGCCGCAGCATATCGTCGCTGATGGCGTCGTTATCCTGCTCCGGGTCGAAAGCTTCCTCGGTGTCGGCCAGGTTCTGGTATTTGCGGGCGGTCTGGCGCTTGCGAATCTGGTCGATGCCGCGGCGCTGGCCGGTTCGAATCAGCCAGGCAGTTGGATTGTCCGGCAGGCCCTCTTTCGGCCATTGGTGCAGGGCGGCGAAGAAGGCTTCCTGCATTGCCTCTTCGGCCAGTTCGAAATCACCGAGCAAGCGAATCAGGGTAGCCTGAACCTTTCGCGACTCATTTTGGTACAGGTCATCAAGCTGCTCTTGTAGCGTCATCGTCATCATCGGTTAGGTGGCCGGTGTGTCAGTCTAGCAGGTGAAATAAAACAAGGATTGTGACCGGTGTCTTAGAGTTCCAACGCTGAGAAAAAAGGCATTAGCGGCCGACGTTTTTTCTTCAATACTTTGGGTATACTGCGAGACCCGACTCAAATTCAAGGATTGTTGAGATGATAGGATCTGTTGTGTCGCGCTGGTCCGGTGCGGCCTTGTTGTGGTTGCTGGCGCTGGCATTTTCCCAGCCTGTGCTCGCAGAGTTTTATGTCTCGACGGTGTTTGAGTCCCAGTATGAGGGTGCCCCGGCGCTCACGCTGAGGTTCACCGATGCGCTGGATCCGCAGACGGACCTGGAGGCTTTCGTCAATGTACAGCCAGCCCCGGCCGACGGCAGTTACTGGATCAGCAATGACGGCGGCGTCAGTTGGACATTGCCCTTTGTTGAGCCCAGCACCACCTACCAGATCCGCATTACCGGCAAACCGCGCTCGGTTAGCGATGAACGCCTGACTACGGAGACGGTGATTGCCGATGCAGCCGTCAACCGTCAGTCAGACCAGTGGCGGATCACCACCCGGCCCATGGTCGCCTCAGCCAGCTTTGCCAGCCAGGGCGAATTTCTGGTCGGCGATATCCAGAACGGTTTGCCAGTCACGGTGGTGAACCAGAGCGAAGTCGAGCTGGATGTGTTCCGCGTTCGCGACGACCGGCTCGAAGCCTTTCTGGCCTATACGTTTTACTCCGGCCGCACCTATTACTCGACGCTCAATGAACTGGATGCCTACGCCGATCTGGAGCATACCGCCCGCTACCCGGTAGACCCGCGCAGCAACACCCGCACCACCGTTAACCTGAACCTAGATCCGGTGCTCGACGAACATGACAGTGGCTTCTTTGTTGCCGTGTTGCGCCAGCCCGGCGACTACAATTATCAGTTTGATACCCGCTTTTTTACGCTGTCGGACATCGGCCTGCATGCCCGCATTTATGGCAGCGAAATTCAGGTGCAACTGAATGCCATAAGCAGCGGTGAGCCGCTGGAAGACGTTGAGCTCACCTATTACTGGCACGAGCAGAACCGGTCCGGCTACACCCAGGTGGCCCGTACCGACGAACAGGGCCAGCACCGTCTGGAAACCAATGACCAACCGCGGCTGATCGTTGCCCGCCAGGGCAACCAGACCAGCTATGTCCGACTCGACCGGGCGGCGCTGGATCTGTCGGCCTACAGCAACGTCACCGAACGCCACCGCGAACAGCAAAGCTTTCTCTACGGCCCGAGGGACCTGTACCGGCCAGGTGAAGAAGTTCACATCAATATGCTGCGCCGCGACTACGACGGCCAGCCCATCGCCAACCCGTCACTGGAGGCGCATCTCTACGACGCCCGTGGCCGCAAGATTGAAGAGACGGTCTGGCGCGCTGGCCCCTCTGGCCTGTATCAACACAGCCTAACCTTGCCGGACGATGCTGCCACCGGTACCTGGCAATGGATCGTCGAGCCGGAGCGTGCTGCACAGCGTGCAATTTACAGCTTTCAGGTCGAGACCTTTCTGCCGGAACGAATGACGCTGTCGTTCTTTCCGGGCAGCACAGTACGCATGCCGCGCCTGACCGAATTGCCGGCGGGCATTCCCGTTCAGGGCGACTATCTCTACGGCGCTCCGGCAGCGGGCAATGAGGTAGACGCCCTGGCCACGGTGCGCCCGACCACCCGGGTGTTTGAAGACTGGCCCGACCTCACCGTCGGCGATGCCCGCCAGAGCCTGGACAACGATACCCTGAGTCTGACGCCCATTACGCTGGACGAAACCGGCGCCGGGCTGCTGACCCTGCCCGATGCCTGGAGCAACGTTGACGTACCCCTGGCGTTCAATATCGCCGGTAGCTTGTATGAAAGCGGTGGCCGACCCGTCACCCGCAATCAGCAACTGATCCTGATGCCGCCGTTCGAGACCCTGGTGGGCATTGAACCGCTGTTCCGGGACCGGCCAGCCGCCAACGCCGATGTTGGCTTTAAAGTCTTTGCGCTGTCGAAAGACGGTGAGGCTATTGATGGCGAAGTGAAAGTTCAGCTGTTTCGGGATCATCGCGAATATTATTGGTGGTTCGACGACGATAGCGGCTGGAGCTGGCGCTATGACGCCAACCGCTATGTCACCGAATCCCGCACCATCACCGTTACCGAAGAGGGCGCCGAAGTGCAGTTGCCGGTACAGTGGGGCGACTATGAACTGCACGTAACCCACGCCGATGGCGCCCGCTCAGTGCATTATTTCCGCACCCAGTACAGTGGCTACAGTGATGCCGACTCCTCAGTGGTGCGGCCCGACCAGATTCCGCTGACACTGGATCAGGATGCCTACGAACCGGGTGAAACCGCCACATTGCGCCTGGTCGCGCCTGCGGCTGGCCGTGCGCTGATCAACGTCGAAAGCCAGGCGGGCGTGCTGTATTCAACGCATCAGGACATCGACGCCGGTGAATCTGAAATCACACTGCCGACTGAGACCCACTGGAACCGACATGACCTCTATGTCTCGGTAATGATCCTGACCCCGGCCGATCAGGTGACGGAAGTTGCCCCGAAACGCACTCTGGGGCTGGTGCACCTGCCCATGCAACGACCGGATCGTGAATTTGAGGTGGAGGTCAGCGCACCGGACCGGGTTGAGCCAAACCAGCCGATCACCGCTCAGTTGAGCGTTGAAGATGCCGACGCTTTCTCCGACCAGCGGCTCTACGCTACTGTCGCCCTGGTCGATATGGGCGTGCTCAACATCACCCGGTATGAGCGCCCCCAGCCGGAGCAGTTTTTCTTCTCACCGCGCCGGTTTGAAGCCCAGTATCAGGATGTGTACCACCGCATCATCAACAACCTCGGGCTAGACATGGTGCGCCAGCGCTTCGGTGGCGGCTTTGCCGAGAGTGACGATGCGCTGTCGCGCGGCGGCGAAGAGCCGAAAAGTGATGTGCGTATTCTGTCTTACTTGTCGGAACCCATCGAGTTCGTCAACGGCGAAGCCGAGGTCAGTTTCGACTTGCCCGACTTCAATGGCCGGGTGAAGTGGATGGTAGTTGCCTGGGGCGACCGCAGCTTCGGCAGCACCGAGGCCGAAACCGAAGTCGCCGACCGGCTGGTGGTTGAGGCTGCACTGCCGCGCTTTATGGCTTTTGGCGACCAGAGCACCCTGGCACTGGATGTGCACAACCTCTCCGGTGCCGACCAGACCCTGGCGCTGGACGTTGCCATTGGCGGCGCGATCAGCGCCACCGAGCCCGGTGACAGCCTGACGTTAAAAGACGGCGAGAAAACCACGCTGCGCATTCCGCTGGAAGCCGGGTACGAGACCGGCACCGGCGACATTGCGGTGCGCCTGAGTAACGGCGACGACCTCGACATCAACCGCAACTGGTCGCTGGGTGTACGCAGCGCCCACCCCTGGCAGACCCGCTACGAGCGCACCCGCATCGAGCCAAATACCCTGTGGCAGCCAGAGCCGCGCACCGACGATCTGATCACTTCGACCGTTCAGGCGCAGTTGACCCTGTCGAACCGGCCCGCCATCGACTTCGCCGAACACCTGCGCTCGCTATTGCATTACCCCTACGGCTGTTTGGAGCAAACCATCAGCTCGACCTACCCCTGGCTGCTGATCGACCCGCAACTGGCACAGGACCTGGGGCTGGTACAGGCACTGGAAAGCCGGTTCGATGAACCCTACACCGAAGCCTTCCGTCGCACCCAGATTGAAACCGGTCTGGCCCGCACCCTGGCCAAGCAGAAAGAATCCGGTCTCTTTGGTTACTGGGATTCGGGCTCGGTGGAGTCGCACTGGGGCACCGTTTATGCAGCAGACCTGCTGGTCGATGCCCGACGTTTGGGCATACCGGTGGATGACAGCCGACTGGAACGCACCCTGACTACCTTGCAAGGTCTGTTGCGGGGTTCGCTGGGGGTGACTGGCTGGAGCGATGACCCGGCCTATCAGCAGTTCGCCGTTCGGGCCTATGCGGCCGAGGTACTGGCGAAAGCCGGGCAGGGTTCGCTGAGTGATGTGCGCCGGCTCTATGACCAGGCACTGGAGCGCGACTACGACCAGTCTGGCCTTGGCTGGATGCAACTGGCCGTCGCCCTGCAGACCGAAGGGGATACCCAGCGCGCTGCGGTAGCGGCCGAAAAAGGCATTACCGTTGAACGCGATCGCCATCGGTACTACAGCGACTACGGCAGCCCGCTGCGCGACGCTGCCCTGTCACTCGCACTGGCGCTTGAACACGGCTTTGAAGCCGGAGGTCTGTGGCAGCGAGTGCCCGACCTGCTGGTTGAGAAACAGTGGTTCAGTACCCAGGAGCGCATTGCCCTGGCCAAGCTGGCGCTGCAATTCTCTGCCAGCCCCGAACCCTGGCAGGCCACCCTGAAGCTAGACGCTCTGGATCAGCGGCTCGACCGGAAAGGGGCTTTCAACACCCTGATTGATGCCGACCAGCTGGCCAGCCTGCAAAGCATTGAAGCCGGCGACCAGGCGATCTTCGCCAATCTGGTTTACAGCGGTGCGCCGCTCGAAGCACCCGAACCCTATGCGCAAACACTGAGAGTAGAACGCGACACCTACGATATTCAAGGTGAACCGCTCGACATCACCGAGCCGCTGACCACCGGCGATCTGGTGATCGTGCGGCTGTCGGTCACCAGCGATGCTCGGGTGCCGGAGGCCTTACTGGTCGATCTGCTGCCTGCGGGGCTGGAGATTGAAAACCAGAATCTGGCCAACGCCAGCGTCAATCTCGATGACGTCCGCATCGAGGGTGATTCGGTTGGTGAGTATTTCCGCAACCGCATCGCCTACGAAGAGGTCCGCGATGACCGCTATGTCGCGGCGCTCGACGTGAATGAATGGCAGGGCCAGGTTCTGTATTACCTGGCGCGAGCAGTCACACCGGGGGAATACGCCATTCCCGGCGCCTATGTGGAAGACATGTACCGGCCGGATATCCAGAGCCTGGGGCGCTCGCCCGGCCGTCTGGTTGTTCTGCCCCGCTGATGATCGGGCTGGCCCGGATCAGGCAGCACCCCTGGGTCGCCGCGCTGGCGATTCCCGGGCTGCTGCTGTCGCTGGCCGTTGTCGTGATGGTAGTGATCGACCGGCTTGCTCCGGTCGATCTGACACCAGAACCGGGTAGTCAGGTGGTTACCACCGAAGAGGGGCAGCTGTTGCGGGCCTTCGCTGACCGGGAAGGTGTGTGGCGCTACCCGGTGCAACTGACTGAGGTGTCGCCCTACTACCTGGAAGCCCTGATTGGCTATGAAGACCGCTTTTTCTACCGTCACCCCGGTGTTAACCCGTTCGCCCTGATTCGCGCTGCCGGCCAGGCGCTCTGGCATGGCGAGATCGTCTCCGGTGGTTCAACGCTCACCATGCAGGTCGCCCGACTGCGCTACCCGGAACCGCGAACGCTGACCGGCAAGCTGAAAGAAATGGTCCGCGCGCTGCAGCTCGACTGGCATTACAGCAAGACCGAGATCCTCACTTATTATCTGAACCACGCCCCGTTCGGCGGCACCCTCGAAGGGGTTCAAGCCGCCTCGTTGTCGTATCTGGGGTATCCGGCAAAGGACCTGACCCGGGCTCAGGCGGCGTTGCTCGCCGTGTTACCACAGGCGCCCAGCCGGTACCGGCCAGACCGTCACCCGGAACGCGCCGAGGCGGCCCGAAACAAACTGATGCAACGCCTGGCAGATCAGGGCATATGGTCGCCAGAGATAGTCGCCGATGCCCGGGAAGAGCGCGTCATCGCCGTGCCGATTCAGCATTACCAGACCGCCCCCCTGCTGGCCCGCCGCCTGGTCGAGACCGCCGCAACAAGTGCCACGCCAAAACTGACCCATCGCACAGCGTTGAACCTCGACTGGCAACGCCAGGTCGAAGCCCTGGTGCCGGCCTATGTGCAGGCGATTGACCGCCAGGTCTCGGCAGCCGTGATGATTATGGACAACCGCACCGGCCTGGTTCGCACCTACGTCGGATCCGCCGATTTCAACGACCCGGTCCGGGCCGCCCACGTCGATATGGTGTCGGCGATCCGGTCGCCCGGCTCAACGCTGAAGCCGTTCATTTACGGGCAGGCGCTGGACCTTGGGCTGGTGCACAGTGCCAGCCTGTTGCTCGATGTGCCGCTGCGCTTCGGCGATTACCGGCCGGTGAACTTTACCGGCGGTTTCAGCGGCCCGGTTTCGCTCGCCAGCGCTTTGCAACAAAGCCTGAATCTGCCGGCGGTGCAGGTGCTGGAACAAATTGGCCCGGCGCGCTTTTATCTGGCCTTGCAGCAAGCTGGCGGTGAACTGGCGTTACCGGCCAACGCCCGACCCAATCTGGCGGTTGCGCTGGGTGGCGTCGGCACCTCGCTGGAAAGTCTGGTTCGGCTGTACTCGGCGCTTGGCCGCGATGGCCAGACGATTAAACCGAGACTGACACCGGATGACCCCCGCGTTCAAAGCCCACTGATGTCAGTCGGTGCCGCCTGGATCATCCGCCGCACCCTGCTGGATGCCGACAATGCCTTACCCGGGCTTGCCGTTAAAACCGGCACCAGCTACGGTAACCGGGACAGCTGGGCGCTGGCGGTCAGCCAGCATCACACCCTGGGCGTCTGGGTCGGGCAGCCGGATGGCTCAGCGCTGCCGAGTCACTTTGGTCGCCAAACCGCCGTACCGTTACTGGCCCAGGTCGCAGCCATGGTCGGCGACAGTCCGGCGCTGCCCGCCCAACCGGCCAGCGTGACCCGCGAAACCATTTGCTGGCCAAGTGGTCGGCCCGAAATCGAGGCTTTGTGCGATCAGCCCCAAAACGCCTGGGTGCTGGACGGCACCTTTCCCACTACCTGGATGCACAGCCGCGATGCCAGCCTGAGCTTCAACCGGCCGGTCACACCTCTGAACCTCAACCCCGAATCCGGTCTGCAGGTCCCATTAGGCTGCGACCTACCAGTCACCCGAACCCAGGTCGCACTCTGGCCTGCGCCCGTGCAAGGCTGGCTAAAGCCTGATTGGCGCAGCCGCGTACGCCTGCCCGGTTTCGACCCGCGCTGCCCACCGCAGCTGGTCCCGGTCGCCCAGCAACCCCTGGCCCTGAAAGGCGCATCCGACGGCACCCGCCTGATGGTCGACCCGGGCCAGGACATCGATCTGTCACTTTGGGCCGAGGGCGGCCAACCCCCGTTTCACTGGTATCTGAACGGCGAACAACTCACAACTCAGGAACCCGAGTTGGATCTGGCCCTTGCACCGCTGCACCGCTATCAGATCGTTCTGGTTGACCAAAGCGGCCAGAGCGACCGGATTCAGATACAGACTCGGGTTCGTTAACGATCTTCCAGTAGGCGCAAACAGTGGTTATTAAACTCAAGTTTTGAAGTTCGGCTTGTCTGAGTGGCAGTGGCTCGCCCCGGCAGCCGCCGCTTATCTACTTGACGAACTCCAAAACTTGAGTTGATTGGTAGCCAATTTCCGCAATCCGCGATAAAAGTTCCGAATCAACCTACAACAACCTTACGGTCCGACGAGAGCCTCGCAATCTGCCCAATTACTCGGGCATCCGGTAATTGGCCGAGAAAGACTTCCGCCTGATCCGGGTCGAGGGCGACCAGCAGGCCACCTGAGGTCTGAGGATCAACCAGCAAAGCGACATCAGCCTCGCTGACAGACTCAAGCCCGCTGCACCCCAGCGTGTAGGGCATTAACTGAGGGTGCAAACTGGAGCGAAAGCCCTGTTGCAGCAGTTCGCGAGCACCCGGCAGGGCGGGAATGGCGTTCAAATTAAGATGGGCTTCTATCTCATCGCCGCTAACCATTTCCAGTAGGTGACCCAGCAGGCCAAAACCGGTGACGTCGGTAACGGCGTGGGGTTCCAGAGTTTGCAGTACTTCCCAAGCGGCTTTCTGGCTGACCAGCATGCTCTCCCAGGCCGCTGTAACGGCTTCGGCAGGGGCCTGCGCTGCAGCATCTGACGCCCAGATTACGCCGGTTCCGAGTGCCTTGGTCAGAATCAGAACATCGCCGGGTCGCGCCCCGGCTTTACGCCAGAGGCGGGCCGGGTCAACTTCGCCGTTGGCGACGACCGCAACATGGGTTTCCACGCCTTCGGTGCTGTGGCCGCCGGCCAGGGCTACCTGCTGGTCGCTCAGTGCCCGGTGAATACCGCGCATCAGCCGCTTGAAATCGGTCTTGTGCAAACGGGGGTGGGCGTGGGCCAGGTTGATCCAGACCTGGGCCGAGACCGGCTGCGCGCCCATGGCGTACAGGTCGCTCAGGGCGTGGTTCACGCATACCTGGCCGAAGCGATACAGATCGTCACTGAAGCTGCGAAAGCCATCGAGGCTTTGCACCTGGGTCAGGCCCGGAGTCGGTTGCCACAGGCTGGCGTCTTCGGCGGCTTCCAGGGCCGGGGTCAGCCCCGGCTTGTTCGTGCGCGGCAGAGTACTCAGGGTATCGTGCAAAATCGCCGGGCCCAGTTTGCTGCCACAACCGGCGCAGTGCATCTCGGCCTCTGTTCCCGTGGGCATGGCGGCCATCATCTTAGGCGCACCCAACGCCTGGAACTTTTCCATAAAAGCCCGGTCTATCCGGTCTTTCCAGCCCCATACCCAGGCGCCGCTGGCGACGAACAGTCCTCTGTGCCCGACGGCCCGCTGGTCACCGAGCGACAATAGGGACAGAAACTGTCTTTGCAGGCGCACGGGTTTCATTGGCTTGCTGGCGAAGGCGAGCTTAAGATTCTCATACAGAAACGGCGCCTGACGGACGGCATAGACGCCGGCCTTGGGCCGGGGGTCAAACACCATGTCGGCGACGTCACCGGCGGCAAATACATCCGGGTGAGAGGTGCTTTGCAGGAAGCGATTTACGGCGATAAAGCCAGCCGGTGTCACGTCCAGACCGCTCTGGCTCAGGAACTCCGGCCCCGCCGCCTTGGTGCACCAGATGGTCTGATCGAGCGACAGCGCATTGCCGTTGGCCGCCACCAGCCCGCTTTTCTTCACGGCGGCGACTTTGAAGTTGGAATGGCAAACCACCCCATGCCGGTGCAGGGCTTTTTCGGCCGCCTGTGCTGATCGTTGGGGGTAGCCACTTAGAATGCGGTCGCCCGGGTAGACCAGGTGCAATTGCACGTCACGATCCGGCCCAAGGCGGTGCGCCATGGCCAGCACCAGCTCGACCCCGCCAGCACCTGCGCCGACCACGCCCCAGTGCCGGGTGTCGGTGGTGCGCTCCCGGTCGTGACGGTTCAGTAACTGCTGCCATTTGGCGTAGAACCGGCTAACCGGCTTGACCCCAACGGCAAAACTGCGCGCACCGGGCAGGCTGAGATCGGGCGTGGAGCCGGTATCAAAGGAGACTTTGTCGTATGTCAGTGGTGGCTGGTCTTGCACAGCCAGGGTTTTGGCGGAAGGATTCACACCGGTAACCCGCCCCTGAATAAAGCGAATACCAGCCCAGCGGCACAACCGGTTCAGGTCGATATGAACTTCATCAGCCCGGTAATGCCCGGCAACCAGGCCAGGCAACATGCCGGAATAGGGCGTCAGCGTCGATTCCGACACCAGCGTGACCCGCACCCCCGGTATCGGCTTCATCGCCAGCGTACGAATCAGCAACGCATGGGTATGGCCACCCCCGACCAGAACCAGATCGCGTTCAAACATGGCGCTGATGCTCCAGCCAGTCGAGCACGGCCCGAGCATCACCACGGAACACAACCTGGTCAGCCCGGCCACTGAGTTGATACTGATACATGGGGTCGTAATAATCAGTCAGCAGGGTTTCGATAATGTGGTTAAAGCCGCCCGGATCGCGTTGCCGGGCCATGGCATCCACCGCCACCGGCACGGCCTGTTGCAGTTGCTCATGCCGCAACCCGCCCAGGCGTTTACGAATGCGCCGCAGGTTCTGGCTCACGTAGTCACCGAGTAGAGGCCAGGGGTTTTCCGGTTCTTGCTGACTGAAATGCTGCAGCGCATGGTTCACATAGTCATCAAGCAGCCGGTCTACGCGCTCCTGCATCGGCGCTTCCAGCGCGATCACCGGAGATTCCTGCATACGATGGTGCAGCTCGGGGATCAGATGAATACGACCAATCAGGTGTGCTTCGTCTTCGACCAGCACGGGCACATCGCCATGAACATCCAAACGCGCCCAATCCAGTGAAATCTGGTTTTCCCAGTCAATCTGCGCCGGCTGCGGCGTAAAGGTCGCACCAAAGGCACTGCCGCGATGCCCGGCCCGGCCTTCCAGATCCAAACTGACCGGCCAGGCATGAATCACTTCCGTCTTGCCGCTACCCGTTGGCCCGGCCAGCACCTGCAAGGTGCGAGTCGCCAAACGCGTTTCGAACGCATCAATCAGAACCCGGCGCAGCGCCTTATAACCACCGCGCACCAGTGGATAGTGAATACCCGCCTCGCGCAGCCAGGCCTGAGTGGTGTTGGAACGCAAACCACCCCTAAAACAATAGAGGTAACCATTGGGGTGTTGCCGGGCAAACGTCGCCCAGGCATCTAGACGCTCAGCACGAATGTCAGGCGTCGCCAGTTCCAGACCCAATTCAATGGCCGCTTCCTGACCTGCCTCTTTATACCGGGTACCAATGGCAGCCCGCTGATCATCATCCAGAATCGGCACATTAACCGCGCCAGGAATGGCGCCATGTTCAAATTCAACAGGGGCGCGGACATCCATAAACGGCGTCTGGTCGAGCAGCAGATCCAGGCTGGCGTCAATGTCGTCGCGGTGGGGGTCGCGCACGGCGGACCTCTAGGCAAGAATGGCAGGACGCGATTATGCGGTTCGGCATGCTCTCAGGCAACCTGTGGTTCGGTTGTCTGCTGTGGCAGGAGTCGGCTCTGTTGTCTTTTGTGCCAGTGGTTCGTGTCGACCACCGGGTAGGTCTGTCCGGGGTCGGCGTAAATCCGTCCATGGAGCCTAGGCCGCAGCATCCATGCTGCGGACTACCCCGGACAGACCTACCCGGTAGCCGACACTTAATTGGTAGCCAACATTGATACTGGATTGACAAACGATTCAGCTAGGGTCCATTTCAGCCGACGCTTAGGACTCTTAAACCTTGTTTTTCATATTTTCTATCACGCTGAAAACAGGCAACCAAGCGAGTGCAGGTGGCCGGGTAGTCCTGTTTGGGGAAGTCCGTAGCATGGATGCTACGATCTAGGCCCCATGGACGGGTACACGCCGACCCCAAACAGGACTACCCGGCTGTCTGCACGAACTCATGGCACTGCAGCCAGAGCAACTGTTAACCCCCAAGGCTGGCCATCCCAACGTTGTTTTATTTATAAATCAAGGTGTTAGCGAGTTGTAAGTGGCCTTGAAATGCTTGCGGCTTTGGCTAATGATGCGTGCTTCCCGTTTCGCTTCACCGAGTCATCGTCTTATGATCAGTATCGAACATCGTATTGCCCAGGAACTTCAGGTCGCCGACGCCCAGGTTAAGGCGGCTGTGGCCCTTTTGGATGAAGGCGCTACCGTGCCTTTTATCAGTCGTTACCGTAAAGAAGTGACCGGTGGGCTGGACGATACCCAGCTTCGTAATCTTGAAGAGCGGCTGCGCTACCTGCGCGAGTTGGAAGACCGGCGCGCGGCGATTCTGTCCAGCATTGAAGAGCAGGGCAAGCTGACCGATAGCCTGAGTCGCGATATTAAAGCTGCAGCGACCAAGACTGAGCTTGAAGACCTGTATTTGCCCTACAAACAGAAGCGCCGCACCAAAGGGCAGATTGCCATTGAAGCCGGGCTGGAGCCGTTGGCCGATGCTCTGTTCAGCGACCCTACGCTAGATCCTGTACGCGAAGCCGAGTCCTATTTGAACGCTGACGCCGGTTTTGCCGATTCAAAGGCGGTGCTTGATGGCGCGCGCTACATTCTGATGGAGCGCTTTGCTGAAGACGCGGGGTTGATCGGCAAGTTGCGTGAATACCTCTGGCAGCATGGCGAGATGCAGGCGCGGGTCATCGACGGCAAGCAGAACGAAGCCGCCAAGTTTCAGGATTACTTCGAGCATAACGAAGCCATCAAAAAAGTACCCAGCCACCGGGCGCTGGCGATGTTTCGAGGTCGCAATGAGGGCTTTTTGCAGTTGTCACTGGTGTTGGCCGGTGAAGAACCGCGTGGTGCCAGCCAGGGTGAAGTTATTGTCGCCGAGCACTTCGATATCAAAGACAACGGCCGCGCCGCTGATGCCTGGCTCGGCGAAGTGGTGCGCTGGACCTGGCGGGTCAAGCTACTGACCCACATTGAAACCGACCTGTTTAACCGGGTGCGTGAATCGGCCGAGAAAGCAGCGATTGATGTCTTTGCCAAGAATTTGAAAGACCTGCTGCTCGCGGCACCGGCTGGTCCCAAAGCCACCATCGGGCTGGACCCGGGCTTGCGCACCGGTGTGAAAGTCGCGGTGGTCGATGCCACCGGCAAGGTGCTCGACCACGGGGCTATGTTTCCGACGCCGCCGCAGAACAAAGTGCGTGAAGCCGAGCAGATGCTGGTGTCTTTGTGCAAAAAGCACAACGTTGAACTGATCGCCATTGGTAACGGGACGGCGAGCCGTGAGACTGAACGGTTCGTGAAAGCGGTGCTGAAATCGCACCCGGAAATCAACGCCCAGGCGTTGCTGGTGAATGAATCCGGCGCGTCCATTTATTCGGCCTCTGAATTTGCCGCCCGTGAATTTCCGGATCTGGATGTGACCATTCGCGGGGCGATTTCCATTGCCCGGCGCCTGCAGGACCCGCTGGCCGAGCTGGTGAAAATTGAACCCAAGTCGATCGGTGTCGGCCAGTACCAGCACGACGTCTCGCAACTGGCGCTGGCGCGTCAGCTCGATGCCGTGGTGGAAGACTGTGTAAACGCCGTTGGTGTCGATCTGAATACGGCATCAGCACCCTTGCTGAGCCGGGTGTCTGGTTTGAACAGCACCATCGCCAACAACATCGTCGCGCATCGTGATGCAGCCGGGGCTTTTAAGAACCGCAAACAATTGAAAGACGTCAATCGTCTGGGCCCGAAAGCCTTTGAACAGGCGGCAGGCTTTCTGAAAGTCATGAACGGTGACAACCCGCTCGACGGCTCAGCCGTGCACCCGGAATCCTATTCGGTCGTGGAGCGCATCGTTGCCGATACCGGCCGCGACGTGACCGCATTGATTGGCGACAGTCGGTTTATCCGGTCACTCAAGGCCGAGCAATACGTCGACGAGACCTTTGGTTTGCCGACCATCACCGACATCTTCCAGGAACTGGAAAAACCAGGCCGCGACCCACGCCCTGAGTTCAAGACCGCCGAGTTCCAGGACGGCGTCGAAACCATCAAGGACCTGCGCCAGAACATGGTGCTGGAAGGCGTGGTCACCAACGTGACGCACTTCGGTGCCTTTGTTGACGTCGGCGTGCATCAGGATGGTCTGGTTCACATCTCGGCGATGAGCCATCAGTTCATCGACGATCCGTCGAAGCTGGTCAAGGCGGGCGACATCGTGAAAGTCAAAGTCATGGATGTCGATGTGGCCCGCAACCGGATCGCCATGTCCATGCGGCTGGACGATGAAGCCCAACCGGCAGACCGCGATCAGAATACCGGCAGCAATAACCGCCGCAACGCAGCCCCGCGCCGGGATAGAAACCAGGGTTCAGCAGCCCCGGCCGGGCAAACCGCCATGGCGTCGCTGTTGCAGGAAGCCATGAAGAAAAAAGGCGGTCGATTGTAATCGACCTAGCGCTATGGCCTGCTAAAGTGTTGCTTGAACTTTATCGGCCCGCCCCAACTCTGGGAGCCTTGAGGTGCTTGCGCCACCGTGACTGTTTTTTGAGGATGTTTCTTTGCCAACGCTGACTCGCCTGGGCCAACTGGCCGACCTGAACCCCGACTGGTTACGCTTTAATCGCGGTATCGAACGGGAAACCTTGCGCGTCGATGGTGAAGGACACCTGGCGCAGACGCCACATCCGAAAGGTCTGGGGTCGGCATTGACGCATCCGTCGATCACCACCGATTACTCTGAATCGCTGCTCGAGTTTATTACTTCGGTTCATAATCGGCCCGAGGCGGCTCTGGATGAACTGGCCCAGTTGCACCGCTTTACCTATAGCCAACTGCCCAATGAGCAGCTGTGGCCATCCAGCATGCCATCGGTGCTCCCGGCTGAAATTGATATCCCCATCGCGCAATATGGCAGCAGCCACGTCGGTCGGCTGAAAACCATTTATCGTCATGGCCTCTGGCACCGCTATGGCCGGGTCATGCAAACCATCGCCGGTGTGCACTACAACTGGTCGATGCCCACCGAGTTCTGGCAGGACTGGGCGCAGCGGTCTGGCTGGGAAGGGGACCTGCAGCGTTTTATCAACGATGAGTATTTTGGTCTGATCCGGGGCTTTCGCCGCCATTCCTGGTTGTTGCTTTATCTCTTTGGTGCCTCCCCGGCGATTGATCGCAGTTTTGCCCACAAAGGGCATACCGAACTCGTTGCCCTGGGCGACGACACCCTCTATTCGCCTTACGCGACCACGCTGCGTATGAGCGACATGGGCTACTCCAACAACGCCCAAAGCAGCTTGTATGTGTGCTTCAACAGCCTGCAAACCTATTCCGAAACCCTTACCGACGCCATTCATACCCCCTATCCGGCGTATCAGGACCTGGGCACCAAAGTCGGGGACGATTACCGGCAGATCAGCGCCAACGTATTGCAGATTGAAAATGAATATTACAGCGACCTGCGCCCCAAGCGGGTGGCTCGCAGCGGCGAAAAGCCGATCCGTGCACTGAACGAGCGGGGCGTGGAGTACATAGAGGTACGCTGCCTAGACATCGATCCCTTTACGCCACTGGGTGTCGATACTGAGCGTATGGTGTTTGTCGACCTGTTCCTGTTCTGGTGCCTGGTGCAGGATAACAAGCTCGTGCCCAAAGAAGAGTGCTTCAGACTGCGCGAGAACAACTTGAAGGTTGCCGCTTTTGGGCGTGATCCGGATCTGACACTGAGCATTCAGGGTGAGACCGTCCGGCTGCGGGACCAGGGACACAAGGTGCTGCGTTCGCTGTCGGAACTGGCTGTGGAAATGGATGCCTTGCTCGGCGGGGAACGCTACCGGCAGGCCGTGGCGAAACAGCTGGCGAAGATCGACGATGTCTCGCTGACGCCGTCGGCCCGTTTTCTGGAGCAAATCAAACACCAGGGCTCATTCCGCCAGACCGTGCTGGCTCTGGCAGAGCAGCATCGCCAAAGCCTGGCCGTCGACACCCTGACTCCGGACGAGCAGGCCGCCCGGGCCGCCGAGGCACAGCGCAGCCTGGAGCAGCAGGCGCAGATGGAAGCGACCGATAAGGGCACGTTCGACGAATTTTTGGCGTCGTATTTACGGCAGTAGTTCAAGTATCTACTGTTAACCAATCGACCTATAAAGTGTGATGTGGTTCACGTTTTTGATCTTTATCGCTGAAAATGTGAACCAACTTCCGGTTAAGATAACTGATCGTCGTATGATGTTCGGATCGCACACAGGGAGACGGGGTCTTTGGAAACCATGCAGTGGACGCTGGAAACGCTCAACAAAGCCTATCAGCAAGGCTATATGACTGGCCTGACAGGTCAGGGAGCGGACTCACCCCCCTATGAAAACGACGTTCTGATTGCCGCCTGGGAAGCAGGCTGGGATGATGGCTTCCAGCGCCACAAAGGTGTGAAGCCGAGAGCTGACACCAGTTTCCTAACCAGCAACAAGCGGGCCTGATACACCGTCAGCGTCCGCGCCTCCTCTAAAAATACCCGCCAAAGCAACAGACCTTCCCCACCCGCATAAGAATGCGATCGTTGGCTACCCCTGAATAACAAAGGCCGTAAACAGTACCTGATCAACCTGGGGCGCCCCGGTTTCCTGTTCCATATACGCCTGAATGCGTTCCAGCAAGTTTTCCTGCAACGTCGCACGACCCTCCGTCGAGGTTAGCGTCTCACGATCCTGCGCGCTGATCAGCATGATGATCTCATGCCGGATGGCATCAGAATGGCTGCTGACCTCCAGCGCAGCGGTACTGTTCGGAACCAGTAAACTGATGCTGGTCTGCAGATAGCGCAGCCGGGAGCCTTCACCGTAATTAATGGTAAAACTCGGCTCCAGCTCAACGTAGGTTGGGCCACTGGCGGCCGTATCTTCTGCAATAGCAGGGAGGGCGAACAGACCACACAGTGCAACCGCCACACTCGCCAGCAGGTGACAGCGTTTAAGAAAGCAACTCATCGGCAACAGACAATACCTCTTCTGATGTAAGGCAATCATAGAACCACCAAGTAACAACAGGGCCCGGAACATTAGCAGGTCAGTATAGCTACCGCAGACGAGGTAATGCCATTGCCCGGTGTTTAAACGATCAATGAGTGAGCTATCGACCACAACGCCGGAACATTAAGTAACCTCTGTGGTTTAAACGCGATGCTTTGCGGTATCGCAGCCACCCCTGCTCCAGACCAGTTTCGTACAGATGAGCTTTACTCAGGCTGTTGTTGTCCCGGATGCACCGCTGGCCTATAGTCTGTGGCATAACATTGGTGGCCTGGTGTCGGGCGCCCCTGCACCCGACATCCGTTTCTCAGTACATCAGGAGCTGTCGCCGCTGAAACGATTAACGGTTGAATGGAGTTACACATGCTCGAGAATTGCAAAACAGCCCGGGAGCGGTGGGGTGGCACACACCAGATGATCGACCGCTGGCTCAGCCAGCGTCAGGAGACACTGGTACGCTACTTTGATATTTCCTCGGATATTGCGGCCGATCAGCAAAGCACTCTGTTACAGGCTTTTTGTGAAACACTGATGGACTATGTCTCGGCCGGTCACTTCGAGGTCTACGAACAACTGGTCCGCGAAGCCAAGGAGTTCGATGATGGCGGCCTGGAGCTGGCACGAAAACTCTACCCCAAGGTGGAAGCCACGACTCAGGTAATCGTCGATTTCAACGACAAATACGATACTCAGGATCACACCAATCAGCACGTCAGCGACTTACCCACCGACCTGTCCCGGTTGGGCGAAGCCATGACCGAACGCTTTGAAATGGAAGATCAGATGATCGAACGGCTGCACAACATCCACAAAGAGCAGGTCGCCTGAGTGACTGCTGCACCCGCCTATCCGCATTAGGCCCGGCGATCGCCATGGTTGAGTCTGCTCTGCAACGGTTGCTCAGGCACAGCCTGAGCTTGCGGTACACACAGGTGCGCTTGCTGGTGCTGGCCTTGCTTTCATCCCTGGTGCTGGCTGGCTGCTTGCCGCAATCGCCCAGCAACCAGTTTGAACTCGCGGCTCAGGGTGCCTATCACGGCACCCTGAGCCGCGATGCCAACAGTGCCGTTATTGGTTCGATCCATCATGGCGGCAGCTACTGGACCCTGCATCCCCCCGCCCGCCAGTTCGACTGGAACCACAGTGCCGAAGGCTACACCGAAATACTGTACACCGATATCTCCGCAGACGGGCAACGCGCCCTAACAGCCGACTACAACAACCTTGCCCTGTGGAACACCCGCACCGGAGAGCCCGTCTGGTACTGGACCGCACCGGCACGGATACAGGCGGTGGACCTCTCGGCAGACGGCAGCCTCGCTTTACTGGGCCTGCGCAACAATCGTGCTGTCCTGTTTGATGTGGTCAATGGCGGCGTATTACGTACCTTCGATCACGACGGCCCGGTCATCAGTGTCTCCCTGTCGGATGACGCACGCACCGCACTGACCGGATCGGAAGACCTGACGGCCCGGCTGTGGAGCGTCACTGATAATCAGCGACTGCGCACCTTCAATCTGCCCAACCAGGTGAAACAGGTGCAACTGACCGGGGATGCTCGCCTGGCGTTGCTGGCCCCCGCTGATGAACCGGCCGAACTGTGGAATCTGGCAACCGGGGAAAAAATAAGCGACCTGGCGACCGGCGACGTCCGCGTCTACAGTGCCCGGTTCGCCTCTGGTGATCGCTTATTGATTGGCACAACCCACCGTCGCATACTTCAATTCGATATCAACACCGGCGAACGAACAGGGCTCTGGCAAATAGGCAGTTTCTGGCGCAGCACCTACCAAAGCGCGACGGTACTTGATATGAGATGGCGTAATGAACGACTATGGGCACTGGGATCAGACGGCTACCTCTACGCGTTCTGAACCCAGCCGGTTGCATGGCAATGGCCTGCTACTGAATTCAAACCCCGAACAACACCGGGTGAGTTGTTAGCTTTTCTCCCGAAATCAATGAGTTAAACCTCATTGATATGGCCACGGCCACTCAAACACCAGAGCATGGTTTAATCAGCAGTAGGGTAGCGTAACAGGATGTCGTTTTATCCCTCGGATGAAAACAAGAATACAGCGCGGGTCATATCAGCTCCTCAGCCCACCCGCCTGCTGATCGCCAACGCCAAAGGTGGCAGTGGCAAGACCACTATTGCGACTAATTTGTCGAGTCTGTTCGCCAACCGCAACGAAACCGCCGTGCTGATCGACTACGACCCCCAGGGGTCTGCAACCCAGTGGCTGCAGTCACGCCAACCCGACCGCGTGCGCATTCACGGTGTCGCCGCCTACCGCAATGCCAATGCCCAGGTCACCCGCTCCTTTCACCTGCGCAATATTCCACCGGATACCTCCAAGGTCATTATCGACACACCATCGGGCCTGACCGGCTCATTGCTCAATGAGCTGGTGCGTGAATGCGACATCATTATCATTCCGGTGACGCCCTCGCCGATCGACATTCGGGCTACGACGCTGTTTATTAAAGACTTACTGCTGTGCCCGGTATTTCGCACTGCGCCCAAACGGGTCGCCGTTGTTGCCAACCGGGCACGAAAAAACACCCTGGTCTATTCAAAACTGGAACTATTTCTGCGCAGTTTAAAAATTCCCTTCATCACCACCTTCCGTGATACCCAGTTTTACGTGCGCGCATCCGAGTATGGTCTGGGCTTGTTCGACCTCGATAATGCCCAGAATAATGACCTGCTCGACTGGCAGACATTGATTGACTGGATCGACAGCTAGCTCGAATTTGAACCTGAAATATCGCCTGTTACACGAGGCCAATCCGCAAAAGCTTCGCTTTAAGGAGGCTCTGAATAATTCACGTGGGGCTCTGGCTTATCCGAGGGACCTTGCCGCGAGGCGGACTCATGCCGGAAGGTCTAGACCTTTCAAATGAGTCCAACGAAGTGGCAAGGTTCCTCGGAAAGCCCCAAAGGGCGGGGCCAAAACGTCCTGCCCCGGCGTTGCACTTCTTGACAAGGGCTACGGCCATTGCGCTGCGAAGTGCGCCTTGTGGCAGAACGTTTTGGCTCCCGCAGAGCCCCGCGTGAATTGTTCAGAGCCTCCTTTAATCACTTTTATCGTGTTTTTTTCGCGAAAAACCGATATTTCACGTTTTCAGTGCTTGAATTTTCATGCGTGGCTGACAATAGTACAGTGCAGAAATTAGTGACGGATTCGTGCCTGCTTCAGGTGTTCGTTTCCAGTCAACCTTGAAACGTTTCGCCGGGCTCGAATAATCGAAACGAACTCCATGACAAACCCTGTCCGGAGTCCGTCATCGAAGGCAAGGTTCGGCAGCGTTTCTGCCAGAAATCGGGAACACACAGAACAACTGAGGGGATAGACTCATGGCCGCCGCCAAAAAGAAAGCGACAACCAAAACCCGCACAGCAAAGAAAACTGCCACTCGCAAAGCGCCCGCTCGCAAGACCGCCGCAAAGCGCTCGTCGCCAGCTGCCGCAATAACGTCTCCGGTTGAATTACTGAAGACCGAGATCGGCAAACTGCAAACAGAACTCGATAAGATGCGCGACAAGGCGGTCAATGACAGCGCCAAAACCCGGGATCAGCTCAAGAAAAAATTCGATGTTGCCCGTACCAAGTTGGCCGCTGCGCAAGCCAAGCAACAGGCGGCTGCATTGCGCGCTAAATCAAGTGCCACTCAGACAGCCAAGAATCAGCTGGCCAAAGCCAAGGCCACCTACCAGGCTGCCAAGTCATCCGCCGATGACCTGAAACTTCAGCTCGATGCCGCCAAAGATGCCTACCAGGCTGCAGCCAATGAAAAGAAAGCCGCCGATACACTGAACAAAGCACTGGATAAAGTACGCAAAGCCGAAGAGAAAAAAGCGGCTGCCGACGCCAAAAAAGCGGCTGCAAAAGCAGCAAAAGCCGCCAAAGCCAAAGCGAAAAAAGCCAAGGCTAAACCCAAGAAAGCGGCTGCGAAAAAAACGACGGCCAAAAAAGC
>DASSWT010000162.1:0-14600 GCA_035704555.1 Saccharospirillum sp.
GCGAGCGCGTCGATCAAAGCCGGCTTGCCGCAGTCGATCAGGGCATCGTGCAGGCGTTCGCTGGTCATATCGGGCGTGATCGGGCACTTGGCTTTCAGCAGCATGTCGCCGGTATCGAGCCCGGCGTTCATTTGCATGATGGTCACCCCGGTTTCGGCATCACCGGCCAGCAGTGCCCGGTGAATGGGGGCGGCACCGCGCCAGCGGGGCAGCAGGGAGGCGTGAACATTGATGCAACCCAGGCGCGGGGCATCGAGCACGGCCTGCGGCAGAATCAGCCCATAGGCGACAACGATCATCAGGTCGGCATTCAGCGCGGCAAGCTCTGCCTGGGCATCGCTGTTGCGCAGCGTGGCGGATTGGTAGACCGGTACGCCGGCCGCTTCAGCCACCATTTTTACGGGTGAGGCGGTGAGTTTGCGGCCCCGGCCGGCCGGCTGATCCGGGCGGGTGTAGACGGCGATGACTTCATGGTCAGAGTCGAGCACCGCACGCAGGTGCTCAGCCGCGAACTCCGGGGTTCCGGCGAAAATAACCTTCAGCGACATGAATCAGGACGCCATCTGTTTGTGCTGTTTTTCCAGCTTCTTGCGAATCCGCGTGCGTTTCAGGTTGGACAGGTAGTCGACGAACAGTTTGCCGTCGAGATGATCAATCTCGTGCTGAATGCAGATGGCGAGCAGGTCTTCAGCCACCAGTTCGAAGGGTTCGCCCTCGGTATTCAGCGCCTTGACGTGAATTTTGTCTGAGCGGGTCACTTTTTCGTAATAACCCGGTATCGACAGGCAGCCTTCCTGATATTCGATGTCGCCGCCGAGTTTTTCGTATTCGGGGTTGATGAACACATGGGGCTCATCCTGATCTTCCGAGATATCCACCACGATTACGCGCTCATGAACATTCACCTGGCTGGCGGCCAGGCCAATGCCCGGTGCATCGTACATGGTTTCCAGCATGTCGCTGGCCAGAGTGCGGATGCGTTCGTCCACCGCTTTGACCGGTTTGGCAACGGTTCTCAAGCGGGGATCGGGGTATTCGAGTATTTCCAGTAATGCCATGGTTCCTGTGCCCTGTCGTAAATCAGTGTGTAATGTCTGTATTTTACACAATATGGGCGCGAACCGGTGCTTGCAACGCACGGTAAACCGCTAAAAACGGTAAAAAAACCGGGACATACGCTGTTAGGCCAGCAGTCTGGCATCGGGTTCGGGCCGGCTTTAGTGTGACTTTGCTCTCAAAACCAGCGTTAAAGCGCCAAAAACAGCTCACAGTGGGCTTTAATATGTCTCGCTAAGCGATTGACTGCTAAACTAAAAGTGGTCACTCTTAGAGCAGTGTAGGCGCTTTATACAGGCCCGACTCCGGTTATCTATGAGGTTCGCAGAACCGGGGTGGCCGTGGCCGGATGCACAGCGCGCTGAACCAAAGGCAAAACCTGCCTGTTTTGCGGGTCGGCTTTCGGGGCGACTGCTTATATACTGATCATGATTATTGATTTATTGGCTAACCGTTAGAATTGATCGCACCATTGACCTTATTGTGGCGCACCATTGACCGTACCGTAGATAGTTATAGGGAATCTGGCCATGAGGAACACCATCGCAGCTTTCGTCATTCTGTGCTTCGGCGCGCTTCCTGCGTGGTCGGAAAACGTTGCGCTCAATGCTGATGTCCCCGAACGCTATACCGTTCAGAAAGGCGATACTCTGTGGGATATCGCCGAAATGTACCTGGCCGATCCGTGGAAATGGCAGGACATCTGGCAATTGAATACCCAGATCGAAAACCCGCACCTGATCTACCCCGGCGATGTGATCGGCCTGATTCTGGTCGATGGCGAACGTCGCCTGACCACCCTGTCACGCGGTGAAGAGGCCAGCACGCTGCGGGTCTCGCCGGAAGATGTCGAGGGCGGTGTGGTCAAGTTGCGGCCCACGGCCCGGGTCACCCCCATTCTGGGTGCCATCCCGTCCATCCCCCGTGAACACGTGGCCGGTTTCCTGACTGGTAACCGCATTCTTTCGGAAGACCAGTTGAGTGAAGCACCCTATATCGTCAGTGGCCAGGAAGGCCGGTTGATCGTTGGCGCAGGCGATACCGTCTATGCCCGGGGCGATTTCAATGAAGATTTGCGCATTTACCAGATTTACCGGGAAGGCGAACCCCTGACAGACCCGCAGACCGGTGAAGATCTGGGGTTTGAGGCCATTGAACTGGGCCAGGCACGGCTGTCGGATTACAGCCGCGACATCGCCACCCTGGGCCTGCAGCGCACCAACCAGCAAGTTGGTCTGAGCGACCGGCTGCTGCCCTCCGATGAAACCTTGCTGAACTCGATATTCTATCCGAGTGAGCCGCCAGAGGGTGTTGAAGGTGAAATATTGAGAGTGGCGCGCGGTGTGCGCAGTATCGGTCAGTTTGATGTCGTCACCATCAACAAGGGTGCACGCGAAGGGCTTGAGCCCGGCAATATTTTCCGGGTCTATCTGCGTGGCGATCGCGTTCGGGACCCAGTCACCAACGATCGCCTGCAGCTACCGGAAACCGAGGCTGGTTTGATGATGGTATTCCGCGTCTTCGATAAGGCCTCTTATGGTTTGATTCTGGAAGCCGATCTGCCGATGAGTGTAGGCGATCAGGTGCGTTCACCGGGCTTCTGACCGGCCGTTCGCAACGCCATTGCCGCTCACGGTAGAGCGGCAATGGTGGTATTACAGTAAACCGTTATGTCCGGCAGGGAAAAGGCCGGAGCCACATCAGGGAAAAGGACCCGTCTCCATGGATGAACGTCTGCATTGGCTGTGCTGGGTACTGACACCTGGCCTCGGCCTGAAGCGCTGTCACCAACTATTGGACGTGGTGGATGATCCTCGTGATCTGTTCCGTTACGCCCAGCGTTGGCCACTACCCCCCGCTATTAAACACACCCTCAGTGACATTCACCGCCTGGGCGAACAGCACCCTGTGTACCGGCGCGCGCTTGAGCAACTGCGTTGGCAGGAGCAGGAAAACTGCCACCTGGTCAGTTTGCAATGCCCGGCCTACCCGCCGTTGCTGACCCACATTCCGGACCCACCCCTGATGTTGTGGGTGAGAGGTAACCCGGATTTGCTCGGTCAGAACCAGGTGGGCGTGGTGGGCAGCCGCAATGCCAGCCTCTCAGCCCGAAAACATGCCCAGGCGCTCGGCCGTGGTATCAGTGAATCCGGTTTCGTTGTGACCAGTGGTGGCGCCGCGGGCATCGACGCCTGTGCTCATGAGGGCGCACTGGAAGGCAACGGCAAAACTCTGGCAGTGCTCGGCTGCGGGGTAGATCAGGTCTATCCGAAACAGAACGCAGGGTTGTTCTCGCAGATCATTCGCCACGGTGCGCTGGTATCCGAGTACCCGCTGGGTACCCGGCCCAAACCGGGCCATTTCCCGCGCCGAAACCGCATCATCAGCGGTATGAGTAACGCCATTGTGGTGGTTGAAGCGGCCGAAGGTAGCGGCTCACTGATTACCGCCGATCATGCCCTGGAACAGGGCCGCGAGGTATTTGCGCTGCCCGGCGACATCAGTAACCCGAATACGGCGGGCTGTCACCGGCTGATCCAGGACGGAGCGCGTCTGCTGACCGGCATTGATGATTTACTGGGTGATGGTGTGCTGGATACTCTGCGCTCCCGGTCCCCCGAGGCGCCCTGCCCTTCGCTCGACCCTGACTTGCCCGAGCTGCAAACCACCTTGTTGGGCCTGCTGTCCACGGAACCCCAGCCACTCGATGTGCTCAGCGACTACCTGGAATGCGCCTCACACACCCTGTTGGAACCCTTGCTGGAACTGGAGCTGGCCGGCTGGATTCAACAGCAACCCGGAGGGTATTGCAGGCTTTAAATGACGCAGGACATGGAAGGACGCGGGACA
The DNA here is from genome assembly GCA_035704555.1 of Saccharospirillum sp. Lineage (GTDB taxonomy): Bacteria > Pseudomonadota > Gammaproteobacteria > Pseudomonadales > Natronospirillaceae > Saccharospirillum. The sequence continues at coordinate 3,907 of DASSWT010000162.1, forward strand.
ATAAAAGACGCTGAACACGAAGGGACGCGAAACATGAAAAGACGTAGGACAGTAAAAGACGTAGGACATGAAGGGACGTAACGACGTCTTCTGTGTTTCGCGTCTCTCAATGTTTCGCGTCTTTCCATGTTTCACGTCTTCCTATGCTTCACGTCTTTAAGTACCCTTCCCCGCTCCTTGGTATGAAACCGGATCCCGTCATTGTGACTGAAACCCTGTTGCCGAAAGCCCTCGATTTTACCGCTCGCCAACTGGGCAAACGCCTGCTTGCCGGGGGCGTAGTGGCCTATCCGACCGAGGGTGTCTGGGGCCTGGGCTGTGACCCCTGGAATGCCGATGCGGTGGGGCGAATCCTGGCCATTAAGGAACGTCCGGTCGACAAGGGGCTGATTATTATCGCGTCTGATTACGAGCAGCTCGCCCCCTACCTGGCGCCGCTCAGCTCCGATCTGATTTACCGCCTGACCGAACGCTGGCCTGGCCCATATACCTGGGTCGTGGAGCATAATGGCAGCCTGCCCGATTGGGTGACCGGCAATCGCCCGACCATTGCCGTGCGGGTACCGGGCCACCCCATGGCGCGCGCCTTGTGCCGCCATGCGGGCATACCACTGGTCTCGACCAGCGCCAATCGCAGCGGCAAACCCGCCATGACTGAGCGCCTGCAGGTGTGTTTGAAACTGGGGGCAGAACTCGATGGTGTTGCACCGGGCAAGACTTTTGCCGGGGCCCAGCCAAGCCAGATCCGGGATCTGCAGACCGGCCAGCTGTTTCGCGCCTGACCGTCAAAGCCAGCGATACATCGCCCATCTGAACCTCACTCTGGAGACCGCATGACGCAAACCGAATTCGATATCGAACCGATCAAAGCCTATCTGCTGGATCTGCAGGATCGCATCTGTGCTGCCCTGGAGCAGGAAGATGGCGCGGCTCGTTTCCAAGAAGGAAGCTGGGATCGCACCGAGGGCGGTGGTGGCCGGTCACGGGTATTGCAGGGCGGGCCGGTCATTGAAAAAGGCGGCGTTGGGTTCAGCCATGTGATGGGCGACACCATGCCGGCCAGTGCGACGGCGCACCGGCCCGAGCTCGCCGGCTGCCGCTGGCAGGCGCTGGGGGTGTCGCTGGTGATTCACCCGCGCAACCCTTTCGTGCCCACCTCGCATGCCAATGTGCGCTTTTTTGTTGCGGAAAAAGACGGCATGAAGCCGGTCTGGTGGTTTGGCGGCGGGTACGACCTGACGCCCTACTACGGCTTCGATGAAGACTGCCGGCACTGGCATCAGACGGCAAAGGCCGCCTGTGAACCCTTTGGCGAGTCGGTCTATCCGCGCTTTAAAGCCTGGTGTGATGACTACTTTTATCTGAGACACCGTAATGAACCGCGCGGCATCGGCGGCCTGTTCTACGATGACCTGAACGACTGGGATTTCGACACCTGCTTTGGTTTTATGCAGGCCGTGGGCGACAGTTATCTCGATGCCTATCTGCCGATTGTGCAACAGCGCAAGGAAACCCCCTACACCCAGGCGCATCGCGACTGGCAGGAAGTGCGCCGCGGCCGCTATGTGGAATTTAACCTGGTGTTTGACCGGGGCACCCTGTTCGGGCTGCAGTCGGGCGGGCGCACTGAATCCATCCTGATGTCGCTACCGCCCCATGTGCAATGGGTTTATGGGCATACGCCCGAGCCCGGCAGCGAGGAAGCACGTCTGCTGACGCACTATTTAACGCCACAGGACTGGGCCGGCTGACGCCTAACGTTCGCTCAGCAGCGCATTGAGCCCCTCGCTGGTAACCATTGGATCGTCGGGGTTGACGATGATGTCCGATTTGGCGATGACGTAGCTTTTGCCGGTAATGTTGTTTTCTATCACCGGAAAGCGCCCCTGCTGTTTAATGCCGGTGTATTCACCCACAAAGCGGGTGTCGCGCAGGGAAATGGTTTCCAGTTTGTCACCGGGCTCGATCAGCCCTTCGTAGTGCATTAATGCCAGGCGCGCCGAGGTGCCGGTGCCGGTGGTGCTGCGGCAAATAACGCCCGGGTGCACGTAAGTCGCCGAGCGTGAGCGATAGTAGCCGTTACCCAGGGTCTCCAGTGGCCCCATAAAGTGCAGGAAGGGCAATGGCCCGACATCGCCCAGGCTGTAGTGGGAATAGGGTGGCTCGGCCTGAATGGCCGTAACAATGGCGTGGGCACAATCGCTCAGTGAGCGCTCTTCATCCGGCGTCAAATTAAAGCCCAGTTCGCTGGCATCGACCAGGGCGTAAAAGCCCCCGCTGTAAGCGACGCTGTAGGTGACCTCGCCAATTCCCGGCACTACCAGGCTCGCCTTGTAGGTATCAATGTAGCTGGGCAAGCCCTCGCAAGTAACGGCCTCCACCACATTGTCTCTGACCCGGGCCGTGATGTTGACCAGACCGGCCGGCGATTCGAGCATGAAGTGTTGCTCACCTTCCTGCTTCTCCACTATGCCCATTTCCAGCACGGCCGTCGCCGTGCACAGGGTGTTAGAGCCCGAGTAAATCGGGTAACCCATCACTTCCATGATGATGTAACCGGCGGCAGCTCTGGGGTCGCAGGCCGGCACCAGCAGGTCGACCGACATTTCCGGTATGCCATAGGGTTCTTCCAGCAGCAGGGTACGCAGACCGTCGGCGTGGTCGCGCAGGTATTCCATCTGGGCGCGCACGGTTGCACCGGGCAGGGGCGCGACACCGCCGGTTACAATACGGCTGACATCACCGCCGGCATGGGTGTCGAGCAATTGCAGTGTCAGGGGAGAGGGTGTTTGGGTCTTGCTCATCCAGCATTCTCCAGCGCAAAGGGTGCGCCGTGCTCGGTCCATTGTGCATCCGGTACGATGACAATCTTGCCCAGGTAGTTACTGCCCCGGTTCATGAAGTACTCTTCGGCGCGGTGCAGGTCAGACAGTTTGAACGCCGCGTGCAGTACCGGCTTGAGATCTCCGGCCCGAATCCATTCGATCAACTGGTCGGCCTCTTCCCGGGTGCCGTGCGACACGCCAAAAATCTGCACCTGGTACAAATAGATTCGTGTCCACAATACTTCACTGACATTGCCACCGCTGGCGCCGGCGATACTGAGGCGGGGGTAGTCGTTGCGCCGATGCATGTCGACGATCATGGTGTCGATGAACTGATGGGTTGCCTCGCCGCCAACCAGGTCCATCACCGCATCAATGGGCTCGCCGCCGGTTGCGTCCATGACTTTTTCGGTAAAACCGTGCATGTCGCTGCGGTCGAGTACGGCTTCCGCACCCAGCGCGAGCAACGCCTCGGCTTTATCGGCCTGGCTGAGGGCATAGGGAATGGCGCCCATTATCCGGCACAGCTGAATCAATGCAGTGCCGACCCCGCCACTGGCTCCCGTGACCAGAATGCGTTCACCGGCCTTGACCCGGGCCGAGGTGAGCATATGCAGGGCGGTCTGGTAGGAGCACATACCCATGGCTGCCAACTGAGCATCGGCCAGGTTCGGATCATCGACAGAGTGAAACTGATCGGAAGGCACCGCAATGTATTCGGCGTAGCCGCCGTCGGCACCGTGACCGTAGTAATCCGGGACCAGATTAATGGTGCGCCGTGCATCCGGGTAAAGATTAAAGTCGAGCAGGCCGCGTTGACCCAGGCGCTCTTCGCTAACGTCAGCGCCGACAGCTACGACGCGCCCGACCACATCGGCCCCCTGTATGCGCGGAAAGGTCAGGGTGGCTTTGCCGCCCATTTGAAAGGAGGTGACGTCGTCTTTGTCCTGAGTCGGGTAGAGGCCTTCGCGTGCCTTTCGGTCTGTGTTGTTTTTTGCCGTTGCCGTCACCTGAACCAGCACTTCGTCGGGGCCGGGTCTCGGTGTCGGGAAATCAGTTTGGTATTCCAGTTTTTCGATGCTGCCATGGCCGTTAAGAACCATGGCAGCCATGGTGTCGGGGACAGTGAAGTCAGTTCGCGTTTGCATGATCAGCCTCCCTTGGGTAGTGCGGATCGTATCAACCGCATTTGAACCAAGACCGGAGGTACCGGTCTTCTCACAACTTGCCTTGATTCAGACAATCAGCGTCGGGCAATGCGCCAGACTGGCTACTCGGTGTGACACACTGCCCAACAGCAAGCCGTCCTTATCAGAGTGGGTGCCATGGGCGCCCATTACAATGAGGTCGATGCCTTTTTCTTTGGCGAACTGGACAATCATTTTCGACGGTCGGCCACCTTTCACAAACCCTCTGAGGTTTTTCGCGCCTTTTTCAGTGGCGACCCCTTTGGCGTGTTCGACGATCTCCTTGGCATAGCCGGCCAGGGTGTCGTCCGGTATCTGCAAGTCCTCTGGCCGCCCGACCGAGAGTGAGGCGGCAAACAGGCTGTGGTGCTTGTAGACGCAGATCAGATAAATTTCCGCTTCGGGTGTCATCTGCTGAAATTCAATGGCCTGTTCCATGGCACGCAGTGCCGCCTTGGATCCGTCAACAGCTACCAGCATTTTCTTAAACATGGGTCAGTTTCCCTCTCAGTAATCCACTCAACGGAACGCAAGATCCCGAAGGAACAAAGCGATCTGCGGAAACATAATCAGCAATGCGGCTGAGAAAATCAGGATGAAAATAAAGGGTGGCGTACCGCGAATGACTTCCCAATAAGGCCGCTTGAAGATAGCAATGGCGGTAAAGATGTCACAGCCAAAGGGTGGCGTGGCAGAGCCAATGGCAACCTGCAGGGTAATCAGAATACCTACCAGTACCGGGTCCAGCCCGGTGGCGGCGATGGCCGGTGCGAAGATCGGCGTCAGCACAAGAATGACTACAATCGGGTCGACAAACATGCACGCAATAAAGAACGCCACGCAGATGGAGACCATGACGCCAACCGGCCCCATCTGATTGACACCCACTGCTTCAAGTATTGATTGCGGGATCTGGGCGAATGAAATGATCCAGGAAAAACCATTGCCCACGGCAACCAGAATAAATACCACCGCGGTGATCAGCCCGGTCGATTTGGCAATACGATACATGTCCGGCAGTTTCAGTTCGCGGAACACAATGAATTCCAGGAACACCGCATACAGCACGCACACGGCTGCCGCTTCTGTCGGGCTAAAAATGCCACCGTAAATACCGCCGACAATAATGACCGGGAACATCAGCGGCCACAAGGCCCCGGCTACGGCTCTACCGCGATCGCCCCAGCTGGATTTCGGTTCAGTGGGTACCTTGTTCCGGTAAGCATACAGTAGAGAGTAAAGTGAGAAGAAAACCAGAATCATCAGGCCCGGGCCAACGCCTGCGATAAACAACTCGGCAATGGAAGTTTCGGAGATTACCCCGTAAATGATCATGCCAATGCTGGGTGGAATCAGGAACGCGATGTCACTGGCGTTGATGATCAGTGCCAGGGTGAAAGGATCTGAATAGCCGGCTTTGAGCATTTTGGGTCGCAACGGTGACCCCACGGCGACCACAGTTGCCTGAGTGGAACCGGATACCGCACCAAAGAGGGTGCAAGAGGCGGCGGTGCTGATTGCCAGGCCGCCTTTGACATGGCCTATAAACGACATAACCATATCGATCAGACGGTTGGCGGACTGACCGCGTGTCATGATATCGGCCGCTAGAATAAACATCGGTACCGCGATCAGGGAAGCGGGGCGAATACCGCCCATCATCTGTTGAATGAAGGTGGTGTTTTGTCCGAATCCATCGAACATCATGTAGAAGCCAACCAGCGCAGCGGTGGTCAGCGGAATCATCATAGGAAAGCCCAGTAGCAGCAAACCTATCATTATGAACATCAGGGTCGTGGCCATGATTGCCTCATTGTTTGAATTCTTTTAATGACGTTTTTTTAACCCATGCAGGACTGACCGAGTTACACCTCTTTTTCAGTGTCGGCATAACCATCTACCACACCGGTAGACAGATACACATCGCTCGATGTCACATTTTTGACTGCAGTCAACAGGTACTGGATTCCAGTGATGGCAAAGCCGACCGGTACCCAGACATAGATCATCCAGATCTCGAAGCCCAGTGCTGGCAAAATACGGCCACGATCATACAGGTTGGTGATGTAGTCGACCGAGTAGTAACACAGGAAAAACATTACTGCAGACGTGAACAGAGCGATCACAATCATTAGAATGCGACGCGGCATGGTGGGCAATAAATCGTAGATTGCCGACATGCGGATGTGGCGGCCGTGGCGAGCAGCATAGCCGATACCGGCAAAGGTAATCATGATGATCAGAATCCGGTTTATTTCACCGGAGAAGAACAAGCCTTCGCCTAAAATATAACGGGCGAAGACGTTGGTGCAGGTATTGATGGCCATCAGGATAACACCCAGGGCCAGCATGGCAGCCTCGAATTTGCTGATGGCAACGTCGATGATACCCAGAAAACCGGGTAAGCCGGAAACGTAGGCTCCGGTATCATCCATCTCATTTTGGGAAGGTTCGGACATAACTCAAGGCTCCTGTGCGTAATGAACGCCGAGCAAAAGCTCACTTAAACAGATCCGTGTTGTCAGGGCCAAAGACAGCCAGCGTTGTAAACAAGGCTGTGTCTGGTAGCCAGGGTTGGGCGGCATTTTTGCCTTTGGTGTCAGGCAGAAAAGTCGTCCTGAGTGGATCCGGATAAAGGTCAGCGCCCCGGTTCAGCATGAAGGTACCGCCGGAGGGGCTGACCTGGTGCACCGGTTAATGCGCGTGCATTAACCGGTTCTTACTTACTGATCGGAAGTTACTTCCTGAAGGTCTTCTTTGAACTGATTCAGCAGTTCTTGGCCGCTTTCACCAGTCATTTCGATAAAGGTTTCTTCAACTTCCGGAGCCCGAGCCTGGAACGCATCGATTTGTTCTTCGGTCAGACGCGTCACAGTAACTTCATCACTGGCTTCCTGAATTTTGTCGAGGGCTTCTTCTGCCAGGCCGTCGATATGATCAACGATCACTTCAAAGGCATAGTCAGCTGCTTCCTGTACCAGCTCCTGATCCTCTTCCGGCAGGTCATTGTAGAAGTTCTGGTTGGCCATCATCGCGGTAGTGAACCAGCCATGACCGGTAAAGGTCAGGTGCGGAGAGACCTCGTACAAACCGCCGGATTCAATCCAGAAAATCGGGTTTTCCTGCCCCTGAATCATGTTGGTCTGCAGTGCACCGTACACCTCGCCCCAGGGCAATGGAGTTGCAGTGGCACCGAAAGCTTCATAAGTTGAGGCCAGCAACGGGTTGGTCATAATGCGAATCTTTTTGCCATCAAAGTCGGCTGGCTCGGTGATGGGTTCATCGGCCGTGACCACCATTTCACCTTCCGGATACATTTGCAGCAGTTCAAGATTCTGCTCGGCATACAGTTCGGGGAACATCTGATTGATGGCTTCACTTTCACGGAAGAATTCAATCACGGTGTCCATGTCGGTGGGCATCAGGTAGGGAATGAAGAAGATCTGAGCTTCCGGAATCAGTGACCCTGTGAAGCCGGGAGACTGGTTCACGAACTGCAGAATGCCATTCTGGGTTTGTTCCATGATGTCGTCGGATTCGCCCAACTCACCGAAACGATAAACTTGTACGGTGTGCTCTGAATTGTCTTCGATGTAATCCTTGAAGGCATAGGCGTACACGTCTTGAACGTCGCCTTCATACTCTTCGTGCGCGTAGCGCCAGGTGGCAGCCTGGGCCATGCTGGCCGCGCCCAGTGTCGCAGCGGCCAGGGCAGATACGCCCAGAATCCGGGTAAAAGATGCTGATTTTTTCATGTTGTTAACCTCCATTCACCCCGGCGCTGGTCGAACACTCCGGGTGGGTTTCTGTTGGTTAGGGTTGAGGGGTTGGAACTGGCCGACATCCATCGACTCATCCCCTCAAAATCCTTTAGAGCTATATCAGAATGGCAAAACATTTTGAGTCTGGCAAGGAAATGAGCGTTAAATTATTTCGGACTGCCAGGAAGATGGAGTCGTACAACAATGAAGCAGGCCCGTTCTCAGGGGATCACGGCATCTCAAATGAGTGGTGGCCGGTACCGGCTTGGGGTGGTCCGGCCGGAGCCCCGGAAAGGTCATAAAAACTGATTCCCCTAAAATTATCGCCCCCAAAGAAGGGCGTGGCAGTCTTGGTGGGCGCTCCAGCGGACAGACTGAAAAAAGTGCTCGTTTCAACTACTTAGGCTAAATAATAGACGCTAGTTCAAATTGGAACAGTGAACGGTGACAAAAATAGAAGCAAGCAATAAAGTTTCGTGTTCGAAAGTATTCTTGGGCCGATTTCAGACTGGCACCAAGCTTTATTTTCCGAAGCCGGAGGCAGGGTAGGAGGTATTTTCAAACAGCCCGCGCCATCCGGCATCGACGGGCAGATGGGTGAGGGCAATCAACAGTTCATCCAGTACATCGGGCGAGCTTGCGTAGCCGGCGATCAGGTCGTTGATCAGGAACAGGCGCTGTTCGAGTTTCAAGCGGATCTTCAGGTAGGGGCTGTCGTCCAGAATGCTCAGCGGGTAGACGCCGGTCGAGAGGTAAAACCGGGCGTAATAGCTGAAATTGAGGGTGACATCGCCCGATAAAATGCGCCGCACCGTGCGCGGCGTAACATTCAGGTGCCGGGCCAGGTCACGGCGGGTTAGCTGGTGGTCCTGAAGGAAGTACAGCAGGCCCTCTGCCACCATCCGGTAGTAGTCTTTGTCGTAAAAGAACGGGCGCACACCGGCCAGCTCGCTGGGCTGTATGCACACCGATTCATCCGCATCCCGGCCGATGTGTCTGGGGCAATGGTCGATCATCGATTGCAGCGTGGTCAGGCAATCTTTCGCTGACACCCGTTGCAGCAAGGAGGCCAGACGAACCTGGCGAATGTTGCGGTAGTCGCCAATGGGCAAATGACCAAAGTAGTTCGATTGCGCCAACAAATGCAGGGGCGACATGCCCATCACAAAACACCACCAGTTGATGATGTGCATGCGGTACTGGCGTTTGCCCTTCTCCATTTCCATATAGGTTTTTTTGGACACCGATAACAGCCGGGTCATGGCCGGGGTGTTCAGCTCGTTCATATGGCGCACCTGGGCGATAAACGCTCCGGCACTTTCATTGAACAGATATTCGATGTCGTCGAAATCGACACCCTGGCTACGCCCGGGCGCGCGCTGGTCTCGGTTCATGGTAGTCAGTCTGGTATTGACCCGGGAAGCCGTCAATCGGAGGCCGCCACGGTGCAGGGAATAACTCCGGCTACGCCTCTGGTCTCCAAGACCCTGGCCAGGTAGTCAGGTTGAGACCGTGACGCTACCGTTATGTGACCCTATTCACAATAAGCAATCGGCCTCCGAACGGTACTGGCTGGGCCAGCAAAGCCGCCATCGGCGCAGCCATGCGGTTTTAGGGGCGGACACAAGCGACACCCCTGTGGATAACCTGGTCGTTCCTGCCTAGCTGTTTTTGCGCCAGTACAGCATTTGGGGTTCTGTTTGGCGTAACTTGGCGCTAGGCTGAAGCTTTACAGGTTGAACAGAGCGAAACCGTGTCAGAAATTTCAGTCGGTCAGTTGGCGGAGCGCGCTGGCGTGTCGGTCGCCACCCTGCACTTTTATGAGCAGAAAGGTCTTATTCACAGCCGGCGCAACGCAGGCAATCAGCGGCGGTACAACCGTCGCATGTTGCGCCGCGTGGCGGTGATCAAAACCGCTCAGCGGCTGGGGTTCAGCCTGAAAGAAATCGCCACCATGTTCAGTGACCTGGGCGAGTCGCAAGACATCTCCAAAGACAACTGGCAACAGCTTTCGGTGCGCTGGCACCAGGCGTTAACCGAGCGCATTGATGCGCTGCAACGGCTGCGCGATGAGCTGAACACCTGCATCGGTTGCGGGTGTTTATCGATGGGCAACTGCCGCCTGCGAAACCCGGACGATGCCCTCAGCGAACAAGGCCCGGGCCCGGTGCTCTGGGAGGGGAAAGGAAGCTGAGAGCTGTTAGCTGTTAGCTAAAAACTCGCAGCTCATAGCTCGCAGCTCATAGCTAACTCAAATTCCTTTCTTCGGGCAGGTCGCTCAGGTACTGCACGAACTCCACTTCAAAGCCGTCCGGGTCGAGAAAGTAGACATTGCGCCGGTGCGGGTGGTCGTCGCCCGGGTTGGTTACTTCAAAGCCCGCTTGCTGCAGCCGGTCTATCACCGCATCGATGTTGTGGGTGACATAGGCAAAATGCGCCAGCCCGACCTGATGTCCGGTCAGATCCCGGTTCTCGCCTTCTCCCATTTCGTTCAGCGCAATGTAGTGATAGTCGTCCCCAAAATGCACCCAGATGCGGGGCTTGCCGTGCCAGGTACCTTCGCCGCGAGTGCGAATGCGCCAGTGCGGAAAGGCGGCCCGGTAAAACGCCAGTGAACGGTCGAGCTGTTTGATGACCAGATTAATGTGTTCCAAATGCATCGCTGTGCCTCCTCTGTTGTCAGCCACACCGATGCTATTACCTCAACATAACTTGAGGTAAAGCGCTTTTTTAACCGTTTTAAGGCGAGTGAATCAGAGGGTGGTTCCGGGCCAAGCGTCCAGCACGACACCGCTGACCGCAAACCCAAGCACCAGTGCCACCAGCGGCACCCGCTGGCTGTGCAGTAGCAACACGCCGATCACCACCGGCGCCAGATGCCAGGGCACCTGAACGCCTTGCAGAAACACCGGCTGGTACAG
>DASSWT010000217.1:0-13637 GCA_035704555.1 Saccharospirillum sp.
CACGACATTTCCTTGCGAAAAATTGCCGCCTCCAGAGGGTTAACGGTAAAATCACTGGCTGATCTGAGACCTTTCCCCGTTCAAATGGATTTGCCCTCCTGACTTCACCGGGAGTCACCATTGCCCTCTACCTCAATACGCTCATTGGTCAACTACCAGAAAACATCCAGTAGAACACTCTCCATACCTATAGACTCAGTCGTATTGGGATTGTATCTGTTTGCTCTGCCCCACTTGTGTCCAGCACGACCCTGAATACGCCGGAGGAGAGGTGGTTAACTCTCCTGATACGCCCGTTCCACTAATCCGCGGGCTTTCTCCCAGTCTTCAGCTGTGCGGACATTCACTTCAAGATTTCCGGTTCCCCAGTGACCAATGTTGGTGACATCGCGACTGAACGGGGTGTCTTCACCGAATGAGCCAGGCAGTTTCAGGTATAGCTGCAACCGTGCGTCTTTTCCGGGCTGCACGACGATGGATACAAAGTTGCGAATACTCTTGAACGCAGTATAGAGCTTGAGCTCCTTTCGCTGTACTTCATCGCCCAATTGTTCGATGTATTGACAACAGGTTTGATAGAGTTCAAAAAGCTCAGATGACGCTTCGGCGAGGCGATCCTGTTGGCTTTTGTCTCTGCTGGTGCTTTTGCCGGGCTTCTTTACTATGGGGGCCGGGTTGACGGTTGTTGTGGCTTGGTAGGTAGTTTGGGCGTTTACCAGCTCCAGTAGCAGCAATTCGTCGCCGAAATAGCGGTAGCGCATCAGCTCAATGTTGCGGTTAATCTGTTGAACGGCATGTCCATCGTACTTGTTGAAGTCTGAAGCAATACAAATCAGCCGGGTACCACTCCATTCGATGCTCTCGGCCTCGGTTTTACCAATTTTCTCCATCACCAACCATTTGAACTCGGCCTGATGATCCAGTAACCAGTCGAGATAGAAAAGCCCCTGATTGATGACGTTTTCAGTGCTATGGCGCTTGTATTCAACGATCACAGGGCAGCCATTTTCATCGAGCCCCAGAGTGTCGATTCGGCCTTTGTGCGTTTTTCCGGTTCCATATTCGCTGGCCAGAAAACGCACACCAATCAGTGCCTCCATGTTGGATTCAACGTGTGCCTGAAGATGCTTTTCCAACTGGGCACTTTTACCGCCTAGCTCCGTGGCCGTGTGCTCATTGATCTGAAACAGCTTGATATCACTCATGCAGTCGCTTTCCGTTGCCGGGGTGATTTTGCTAGGCTTCGGAACTTGTGGGTCGCCTTATTGCCTTCGATACGCAGGGTATTAACCAGCTCTTTGACTTGAGGCTCCAGCTGCAGCTCCCGATTCAGGCGATAGAGCAGATCGGATTGGCTGGTTTTTTCATCAAATCCGATACCTGACTGGGCCGCCAGATGCTGTTCCTTGGTCACACCAAGATGTCGCAGCTTGATGAGCGTGCTGTTCGGGTCGCTTGAGAAAACGGCTTCTGTAGCCAGTCCCAGTTGGACAAACAGCGGATCATGTTTGGTTAAAAAGCCAAATTTCGATGACGGGGGCGTCGGGACTGCGCTCAAAGTGACCTCCGCAAAGCAACCTGCCCTGGTTTGTGGTAGTGGCTGGCTGTCATGAGGAGGCAGACTGCCAGTGATCGATGCCACCGTTTAACAGACAGCCTACCACGGTCTTCCCCGGATGCCACAGAGGAGCGCACTTTGGGTGTGCAGGGTCAGCTCTCCGGCAGGTTTTCAAGCCGGTGTTACCAGTGATGAATCAACCATGCTGATTCGCTGAAAAACCCCTATAATGAGTCGCCTTAATCCCATATCCCGTTTCAAAAAGGCAGATGTGCGCAATGACCCCACTTTCCCAGACCTCTGGCACCGGCAAACGCACCGTGGCACCCGGCACTTTGTACATGATTTCGGCGCCGTCGGGCGCGGGCAAGAGCAGCCTGGTGAATGCGCTGATCAAGCGATTGCCCTTTGTGTATCTGTCGATTTCACATACCACACGGCCGATGCGACCGGGCGAGGAAGATGGTCAGCATTACCATTTTGTATCGACCGAGACGTTTCTGGCGAGCGTTAATCGCGGTGAATTTCTGGAGCACGCCCAGGTGTTCGATAACTATTACGGCACCAGCCAGGTCTGGGTGCAGAGCCAGCTGGATCTGGGCCACGATGTGATTCTGGAAATCGACTGGCAGGGTGCGCAGCAGATTCGCCGGCAGATGCCTGACACCAAGGGTATTTTCATTTTGCCGCCGTCGCGTGAGGCGTTGCAGGAGCGCCTGGAGAAACGTGCGCAGGATAGCGCCGAAGTCATCGCCCGGCGCATGAAAGACGCCACCAGTGAGATGTCGCATTACCACGAGTACGACTTTGTGGTGGTCAATGACGACTTTTATAAGTCACTGGATGAACTCTGCGCCATCTTCATCGCCAACCGGATGACGCTGTCGAAACAGCAGCAGACCCACGGCGACTTGTTCATCGAATTGCTCAACCCCTGAGCCGCTAAACCATCAAAGGTGATAAAACCCAACCGGCTTGTTCTGAATGCGCTGAATGCTCATCTCGATGCCGTACAGATCACGCATGATGGCCGGTGTCATCAGTTCTTCCGGCGTGCCCTGGTGGGCGATGCGGCCCTGGTCCATGGCGACGATGGTGTCGGCGTAGCAGGAGGCGAAGTTGATGTCGTGCAACACCAGCACGATGTGTTTGCCGAGCTCATCGGCCGCCCGGCGCAGCAGTTTCATGATGTCGACGGCATGCTTCATGTCGAGGTTGTTCAGCGGTTCATCGAGCAGTAAATAATCGGTGTTCTGGCATAACACCATGGCGATGCAGGCCCGTTGTCGTTGTCCGCCTGAGAGCTCATCCAGAAACCGATACTTCAAACTGTGCAGGTTCAGATAGCCGAGGGCCTGGTTGATCTGGTCGGTGTCTTCGTCGGTTAGTCGGCCCTGGCTGTAGGGGTAGCGGCCGAAGGCGACCAGGTCGAAGACGGTCAGGCGCAGGCTGATTGGGTTGTCCTGACGCAGAATGGCGAGCTTGCGGGCGAGTATGGCGTTGTCGGTGCTGTGTACATCCAGGTCGTCGATCAGCACCTGTCCCGCGTCGGGTTTTTGCAGGCGACTCATGATGCCGAGCAGCGTTGACTTGCCCGCACCGTTCGGTCCGATCAGTGCGGTGACGCCCCGGTCGGGCAGCGTCAGATTAACCGACCTGAGTACCGGCGTGTCGCCATAGTGTTTTGTCACCGAACTCACCTGAATCATCGTCGCCCCTGTTGAATCACCAGCCATAGGAAAAACAGCCCGCCAACAAACTCGACCACAATGCTCAGGCTGGTGCCAAAGTGCAGCAGGTGTTCGAGAACCGCTTGGCCGCCGATCAGCGTCGCGATCGCCAGCAGGGTTGCCATGGGCAGAATAAAGCGGTGCTGATGACTGCCGGCGATGGCGTAGGCCAGGTTGGCCACCAGCAAACCGAAAAAGGTCACCGGCCCGACCAGGGCGGTTGATACCGAGACCAGTACGGCAATCGCCACCAGCAATTGCAGGGTCAGCCGTTTCTGGTTCAGCCCGAGATTAATTGCCGGGGCTTCGCCCAGAAGCAGGACATCGAGCTGATACCGCTGACGCCAGACCCAGACTGAAATTACCGCCACCAATAGGGTTGCGATACCGAGCAAGGGCGAATCGATGCGGTTAAAGCTGGCGAACATCACATCCTGCAGCACGTCGAAATCGACCGGGTCCATCATGCGGGTGATCAGGCTGTTGATGCTGCGAAACAGCGTGCCAAAAATAATGCCTACCAGAATCAGCACATGCAGATCCCGCTTCTGGCGCAGAAACAACCAGTAATACAGCCCACAGAGTGCTCCGGTCATCAGCACCACTTCGCTCAGCCATTTGATGTGCGGGTTTAACTGGCTATAGAACTGCCGGCCGAGGGTAAGCAGCAGGGTCGATTGCAGCAGCAGATAAAGGGCGTCGAAGCCCATGATGCCCGGGGTTAGAATACGGTTGTGGGTCAGCGTCTGGAACAGCACCGTCGACAGCGCAATGGCGAAGCCAACCAGCGCCATCGCCGCGACCTTCTCAGCCCGAAACGGGAGCGTAAAGGCCCAGCCGGCACGAACGTTCAGAGTCATAAAGCCGAGAATGGCCACGGCCACAAACAGCAAAGCCAGCACCAGGCGTTGCCCGGGGGTCACCCTGGGCCAGAAAGGCGAGCCCGCGGCATTCAGCCCGGAGGTGTTCAATTCAGACATAAGCTGGCCGGGTCCGTTTCAGCAGCAGATAAATAAAGAGTGCACTGCCCAGCACGCCCATCACCGTGCCGATCGGAATCTCGTAGGGGTAGCGCAGCAGGCGGCCGAGCAGGTCGCAGACCAGCACCAGAACCGCGCCCAGCCAGGCCACCCAGGGCAGGCTGCGGCGCAGGTTGTCGCCCATCATCAGGCTGATGACGTTAGGTACGATCAGCCCGAGAAACGGAATAACACCGGCGGTGACCACGGTGACGGCTGATATCAGTGAGACGATGATCAGGCCCAGCAACATAACACTGCGATAGCCCAGCCCCAGATTCATTGCCAGGTTGCGACCGAGGCCAATCAGGGTGAAGCGGTTGGCGGTCATGTAGGCCACCAAAGTCAGCCCGGCAGCGAGCCACAGCAACTCATAGCGCCCGCGCAACACGGCGGAAAAGTCCCCGTTGGTCCAGTTCGCCAGCGATTGCATCAGATTGTGCCGGTAGGCTATGAACAGCGTGACCGAGCCGATAACGCCGCCGAGCATGATGCCAACCAACGGCACCATCACCACCGACCGCAGCGGAATGGCGCGCAGCAGCGCCATAAAAAGCAGGCTGCCGGCCAGCGCACAGAGGGCAGCCACCAGCATCTTGGTGAAAATGCCGAGCCCGGGGGCGAACAGCGCCATCAGCAGCAGGCCCAGGGTGGCGGCCTCCAGCGTGCCGGTGGTGCCGGGTTCGACAAAGCGGTTGCGCACCAGCATCTGCATGATCAGGCCCGACACTGCCAGTGAGGTGCCGCACAACACCAGCGCCAGAGTGCGCGGCAGGCGACTTACCAGCAGAATCAGCCAGTCCTGATCCGACAATGCCGCCCAGGACAAGTCCGCCACGCCCACCAGCAGGCTGGCCACTATCAGCGCCAATAGCAACAGCACCGCCAGAGGCGGTGCGAAACGGGGCGCTGGAGAGGCTTGGGAAACCGTGGTCATGTTGGTGTTTCGGCGTCAGCTCGACAAACCAGCGATCACTTCTTCCACCATTTGCTCGACGGCGGGCAGGCCCGACATAACAATGTACCAGTTCACCGAGTCCAGATAGACGATGCGGTCGTTCTGGTAAGCCCGGGTGCGTTTGACCAGGTCGTTATCGAGCGTGGCGCGGGCGGCCTGGTTGGCCGGGTCGATGGCGCCGTCCCGGTCGATCACGAAGATCACCTCGGGGTCGGTTTCCAGCAGGTATTCGAATGAGATCGGGTCTCCGTGTGTACCCTCTTCCAGGTCGGTTACCGCCGTGGCCAGGCCCAGGTCATCGTGGATCCAGCCAAAGCGCGAGCCCGGGCCATAAGCGGTCAGTTTGCCGCCGCTGGTCATCACAACCAGGGCTTCACCGGTCTCTGCTGCCAGGGTGCGGGCCTGTTCGACGCGGGCGTCCAGTGCGTCGAGGCGTTGCTCCGCTTCGTCGGTTTTGTCGAAAATGGCGGCCAGAGTGCGAGTGGTGGCTTTGAACTGATCCAGGAAGCCTTCACCCCAAACCGTCATGTCGATGGTGGGTGCCAATTTGTTCAGGTCGTCATAAGCGGTGGAAGAGCGGTTGGCGACGATGATCAGATCCGGGTCCATTGAAGCGACGGTTTCAAAATCCGGTTCGAACAGTGAGCCAATGTTGGTGTAGCGGTCGTCGCTGTAGTGGCTCAGGCGCGGTGGCAGGAAGGCTTTTGGCATGCCGTCGACTTCTACGCCGAGTGCGTCCAGGGTATCGAGGCTGGCGATGTCGAAGGTCAGCACAGTCTCGGGTTGCCCGCTCAGGGTGGTTTCGCCCTGAGCGTGGTTGACGACCGTCTCGGCCTGAACTGAGGAGAGTGCACAGAGGGCCGTAAGGAGGGTACCCGGTAGAAGACGCATGATAGAATCCTTTTCAATAAATACTAGTGAGAGTAATTATCAGTTAGATTTATTATAAGGAACCGATGGATAACGTCAACGACCGCGGCCAACGTTCCCGAGTCTGCATCTGCCCGGCCGGCAACTCCCCCTTGAGCTTTTGCTCAATCCGCGTACAATCCCGCGTCCGTAATGGCTATATCACCCGTAGGAGACCTTGATGGCTCGAGTCACTGTTGAAGATTGCCTGGAAAATGTGGCAAATCGTTTTGAACTGATCATGGTCGCCAGCAAGCGTGCCCGCCAGATTGCCAACGATGGCGCTGAGCCACTGGTACCGATCGAGAACGACAAACCGACGGTTATCGCGCTGCGTGAAATCGCCGGCAAAAAGATTACCCCGTCGATTCTCGACGAACTCGAAGAGTGATTTAGACACTCAATACAGTCGGCCTAAATCGTCGATAGCAAAAAAACCGGGCTCTGACCCGGTTTTTTTATTGCTGTGTTTTCTGCTTTCATTACACTCAAGCTAGCCGGGGCCTCTAAAACCGCGCCTCTATCACTGTTATTGGACGATCCTGCCTTGCCCACCGTCGACGCGCTGACCAAGCGGCTCGAATCTTACCTGGCACCGGAAAAGGTGCGCCGGGTGAAACGCGCTTATTTTTACGCCGAGCAAGCCCATGAGGGGCAGATGCGGCGCAGTGGTGAGCGGTATATAACCCACCCGCTGGCGGTGGCGAATATCCTGTCGGAAATGCACATGGACCATCAAAGCCTGATGGCCGCGATGCTGCACGATGTGATTGAGGATACGGCAGTCACCAAGGAAGCCCTGAGCGAGCAATTTGGTCCGGGTGTGGCCGAGCTGGTCGATGGCGTTTCCAAGCTGACGCATCTGGAATTCGAGACCAAGAAAGAAGAACAGGCCGAGAACTTCCAGAAAATGGTGCTGGCGATGTCGAAGGACATCCGCGTCATTCTGGTCAAACTGGCCGACCGGCTGCACAACATGCGCACCCTGGGTGCCATGCCGCCCGAGAAAAAACGCCGCAAGGCGCGTGAGACGCTCGACATTTACGCACCCATCGCATTGCGCCTGGGCATAAACGACCTGCGTATCGAGCTGGAAAACCTGGCGTTTGAATCCCTCTATCCGCTGCGATCCAAGCGCATTGCAAAAGCCATCAAACAGAGCCGGGGCCACCGCAAAGAATTGCTGGTGCAGATCCGCCAGGCGTTGCAGGAGCGGATTGAGCACGAAAAGCTGTCGGTGCAGGTCGTCGGCCGGGAAAAACACCTGTTTTCGATCTACAGCAAGATGCGTGATCAGAGAAAGACGCTGCAGGAAATTCTCGATGTTTACGGCTTCCGCATCATTACCGATTCGGTCGACGCCTGTTACCGGGTGCTGGGTATCGTGCACAATTTCTACAAGCCGGTGCCGAACCGCTTCAAGGACTACATTGCCATCCCCAAGGCCAACGGTTACCAGAGTCTGCACACCACCCTGATCGGCATGAACGGCGTGCCGATCGAGATCCAGATCCGCACCCAGGAAATGGAAGACATGGCCAACCACGGGATCGCCGCGCACTGGCTGTACAAGAATGACGATTCCTCCGAGTCGAGCCCGACCCATGCCCGCGCCCGTCGCTGGGTGAAGGGCTTGCTGGAAATGCAGGAACGGGCCGGCAACCCGGTCGAGTTCATCGAGAACGTCAAGATCGATCTGTTCCCCGACGAAATTTACGTCTTTACCCCCAAGGGCAAGATTCTGGAAATGCCCAAGGGTGCCACCGCCGTCGACTTCGCCTATGCCGTGCATACCGATATTGGCAACAGCTGCGTCGGCTGTCTGATCAACCGCCAGATCGCACCGCTGAGCCAGCCGCTGGAAAGCGGCGATACCATCAAGGTAATTACCGCCCCCGGCGCCCGGCCCAACCCGGCCTGGGTCAATTTCGTGATCACCGCCAAGGCCCGGTCGAACATCCGGCATTTCCTGAAGAATCTGAAGCAGGCCGACTCCATTGCCCTGGGTCGCAAGCTACTGAACAATTCTCTGAAGAATTTCGATACCGAGCTGGATGCGCTGTCTGAAGAAACCCAGGCCACGCTGCTGCACGAATATGGTCTTGAAAAGATGGACAGCCTGCTCGAAGACATTGGCCTGGGCAACCGGGTCGCCTATGTGGTGGCGCGCCGCATGCTGAGCCGTGAAGCCCCGCTGGAAGGCAGCGAAAGTCACGATAAGGCGATGACGGTCAAGGGGACCGAGGGCCTGCTGATCAGTTACGCCAAGTGTTGCCGGCCGATTCCCGGCGACCCGATAGTCGGAGTGATCAGCAAGGGCAAGGGCATGGTGATTCACGTCGACAATTGCCGCAACATTATCGATATGCGCAAAGACCCGGACCGTTGTGTGCACTTGCGCTGGGAAAAGTCGATGGAAGGCGAGTTCGTGGTCGACCTGCGGGTCGAAATGCGCAATGCCCGGGGCGTTCTGGCGAGTGTCGCCAACGCGGTCTCACAGGCCGATGCCAACATCGAAAGCATCGAAATGCAGGAGCGCGATGCCACCATCAGCCGCCTGAACCTGACCGTATCGGTAGCCAGCCGCCAACATCTGGCCCGGGTAATTCGTCGCCTGCACAGCCTCAAGCCGGTCGGTCGAATCGAGCGAGTGCAAAGCTAATTATTCAAGTTTCGGAGTTTGGGTTATCTTTGGTGCCAGGAATCCGTGTCAGGCACCGGGTACACCTATCCGGGGTCGGCGTGGACCCATCCATGGGGCCTAGGCTTCGGCATCCATGCCTCAGACTTCCCCGGATAGGTATACCCGGCACCTGACACTTAATTGGTCGCCAACTCTGAATCCAGGGTTTTTCATAGGCTAGCGACGGTTGCCAGGGGTGCTCATGAGGGGGTATCTGAGGCATGGATGTCGAAGTTAAGCCTACATGGATGTATTCACGGCGCCCCCTCATGAGCACCCCTGGTAGCCGGCGCGGGTTCAATGCGCTGTAGCCCACTCGAACGCAATTTGCACCGGCAAACCCGGGAAGTTTCTTCTATTCTCACCAACCTCAGGGTTGGCCATTGTTATCAGGAACACTCATGTCAGTAATGCCCGAAAAAGAAAGCTGGTTCACCGAAGTCTGGTCACCGGAAGGCTCGGCCTTCTCATTGGAAGTGACCGCCAAATTGCATGAAGAGCAAAGCGCTTTTCAGCATATTGAGATCTATCAGACCCGTCATTGGGGCAAGCTGATGGTGCTTGATGGGTGTTATATGGTGACCGACAAGGATAACTTTCTGTATCACGAGATGATGACGCACCCGGCGTTGTTTACTCATCCGGATCCGAAAAAGGTATTGGTTATTGGTGGCGGAGATTGCGGTACGTTGCGTGAAGTCTTGCGTCACCCGGGGCTTGAGCAAGTCTGGCAGGTGGAAATTGATGAACGGGTGACCCGGCTGTCGGAAATTCATTTTCCCCAGTTGTGCGAAGCCAATGATGACCCGCGGGCCAGTCTTTTGTTCGAAGATGGCATTGCCTGGATCAAAAACTGCCAGCCGGGCGATCTGGATTTGATCATCGTTGATTCAACCGACCCGGTTGGACCGGCGGCGGGTTTGTTTAACCGGGAATTCTTCGGTCATTGCCTGCGCGCTTTGGGTGACGATGGTCTGCTGGTGCAGCAAAGCGAGAGCCCGCTGTTCCATACCGACAATCTGATCGCGGAAATGATCGGTGAAATGCGGGCCGCCGGGTTTGAATCGCACCATACCCTGCCGTTTCCCCAGCCGATTTACCCGTCGGGTTGGTGGAGCTGCACGCTGGCCAGTAAGGGGCTGACGGTGACGGATTTCCGCGAGCAGGCTGCTCGTGACAAGCCGTTTGATACCCGCTATTACAATGCGGATATCCACCTCGGAGCACTTGCTGTGCCTGAATTCATGAAAACGCTGTACCGGTAGAGCTTTCATGACCCGCTTCGGCCAGGTCACAGGCGCCCGGTGGCTAGCATCTTTATTGAAGCCCGCCAGTTGGGTGGGGGTGTTGCTGGTGTGGGCGCTGGCTGCTCAGGCCGAAACCGTGCGGGTGGCTTCCTTTAACATTCATTACACCACACCGAACCAGGACGACATTGTCTGGGATGAGCGGCGTGACGCCGTTCGCCAGGCAATCGGTGAGATGCAGGCTGACATCATTGCCTTTCAGGAAATGGAGACCTTTGTCGGCGGGCATTTCAATACCGAGAATATTCAGCTCGACTGGGTGCTACAGCATTACCCCGAATACAGCGTCGGCGCCTATGGTGACCCGGCTAGGTTTCCGATCACTCAGCCGATTATTTTCCGGACCGACCGCTTTGTGTTGCGCGACCAGGGCTGGTTTTTCTACTCCGAAACGCCCGATGAGATCTACAGCCGCACCTTTAACGATTCCTACCCGGCTTTCACCACCTGGGTCGATTTGGAGCATCGCGACAGCGGTAAGCGCCTGGTTGTGGTCAACAACCATTTCGATTATGGCAGTGGTCGTAATCGCAGGCTGTCGGCCAGGCTGGTCGCCGAGCGTATTGACCCCTGGCTTGATGCCGGTGTGCCTACGGTGGTGCTCGGTGATTTCAACGCCCCTTCCTTCTGGTCGCCCATGGGGTTTCTGAAAAAGCAGGGGCTGGATTTGTTGCGCCCGGCAGGCAGCACCTTCCACTTTAACCGGGGCTGGAACCTGATTCCTGCCATCGATCACATCATGATCAACACGGCGTTAACGCCGGTTGATCGAATTCAGCGTTTTGATGACGACTATCAGGGAATTTACCCCAGCGATCATTACCCTGTGCTGGTGGAACTGTCATGGGCCGGTAAACCGTGAACGGCCCGGCTCCCTGTTTTGCCTGAAATACCGGTAAAATGAAATTCATTGCTTCTTTTACCGACAGAAAAGGATCCCGGATGTTGAACCGAATACACCGCCTGTTGTTGACCCCCTGGTACTGGCTGGCCATCGTGCTGGTGGGCCTGGGACTGGAAGGTGTCGCGCTGTTTTATCAGCACGTGCTGGACGAGCCGCCCTGCGTTCTGTGCATTCATGCCCGGGTGTGGACCCTGGCTGGCATCATTGCCGGCAGCATCGGCCTGATATTGCATCGCCTTTACTGGGCACGCCTGGTGGCGCAACTGGGCGTTGTGATCAGCATTGCCGGGTTGATGGAGCGCAGTTACCGCGCCATGCAGGTCGAGCGCGGCACCTATGAGGGCGTGTGTGGCTTCGACCCGGGTTTCCCGAGCTGGATGCCGCTCGATGTCTGGTTTCCGAATGTGTTTGAAGTCTGGACCATGTGTGGCTATTCGCCGAATTTTATTCTCGGCCTGACCATGGTCGAAGGTCTGACTTACGGCAGTGCCGTGCTGTTGGCCATTGCCCTGGCGGCGTTGGTGATCCTGACTCGCCGGACTTATAAATAGCCCGGAACAAGAACCTATAAAGAGGGGCGCGAATGCGCCTCTTGAGCAGCACTGGTGTAGAGGTTGGGGCCAATAGTGTCTATTCTGTGCAGAGACACATGGACTCAGAACCCTCATGGCAGACAAACCCGAAAACAAGACCGCGACCTTCGAATCCCTGCAGTTGTTGCCCGGTCAACCGCTGCAATTGGAGATCGACGGATACACTTCCGAGCGTGATCGCAGCGTGTTGGTTGGTTATCGGCCTGGCAAATCCGTGATTGTGACCACACCGCTGGCGCACGGCCACCCGATTTCAGTCAAACTCGATACCCAGCTGAATGTCCGGCTGTTCGCTAACAAAATTAACGGTGCCTGCGCCTTTCGTACCCACGTTATTCATGTATCGGTCGCTCCTTTTCCGCATTTGCATCTGGCAATGCCCAATCAGTTGTTCCTCGGCGAGGTGCGCAAGGCGGTGCGTGCCAAGGTCAGCGTCCATGCGACCCTGGTGTATCAGGGCGAGCGCAATAACGCTGAAATCATCGACCTGAGCACTGATGGCGGCCGATTGCGGGCGCGGGTTCAGGCGATTGATCCGGGCGAAATCATTACCCTGATCACCAAGCTCGACCTGGGAACGGTTGAAAAAGTGATGCGTTTGCAGGGTGTTGTCCGGTCTTTTGTGCTCGACAGTGAAAAAGGCACCAGCACCATCGGTTTGCAGTGGCAAAAACTCGAAGAAAACGACGCCATTGCGTTGCAGGCTTATGTATTGACGAGGCTCCATGACAACCCCCACTGATCCACTCATTCTGCGCCCGCGCGAACAGGACCTGATGGGCCTGCCCATCCGCCGGGTTCTGCCCCAGGCGGCCGCCCGGCACTGTGGCCCCTTCGTGTTCCTGGACCACATGGGTCCGCACATTCTGCCCAAGGGCCAGGGTGTCGATGTGCCGCCCCACCCTCACATTGGTCTGGCTACGGTAACCTGGCTGTTTTCCGGCAAGATGGTGCACAAGGACTCGCTGGGTAACGATCAGGTGATTGCACCGGGCGATCTGAACTGGATGACGGCAGGCCGCGGCATCGCCCACTCCGAACGCAGCCCGGAGTCTGAACGCCAGGCCGACAGCCCTATCGAGGGATTGCAGTTCTGGGTCGCTCAGCCCGAAGCCACCGAAACCGGAGCGCCCCGCTTCGAGCATGTCGCGGGCAAAGACCTGCCCCACTGGCACGAAGCCGGTGCCGACTGGACTCTGGTCGCCGGTGAATGGCAGGAACACCGTGCCCCGGCCAAGGTCGACTCGCCTCTGGTACTGCTCGACGGCCGCAGCCAGCAAGCGGGGCAAATCGAACTGAAAAAACCGTCGGATACCTGGCAATGGGGCCTGTATTTACTGAAGGGAGGGCTCAACGCCCAGCAGCAACCGCTGGAAAAACACCATCTGCTAGTAACCGGCGATACCCTGGCGCTTGACTGGGAAGCGGGCACTCACTTTGTGGTGTTCGGCGGCGACCCCCTGGGCACGCGACGGATGGACTGGAATTTCGTAGCAACGGACCCTGCCCTGATCGACGACGCCCGACGGCGCTGGCAAAACCATCAGTTCGATCCGGTACCCGGCGATGATGGGTATGTGCCCTATCCTTCCAAGAAATAAAGGCGCGTGGAGTATCGTGTCATGAGCCAGAAATTCGCAGAATAAGGTGTCTGATCACCAATGCTTACTTTGGTGCCGTTCGGACCACCGCGCACGCCTACTGAAGGCACGCCGTAAACCCTTCCCTGGGGGCTCGGAGACCGCATCCATGCGGTCTAACGGCCATCAGTAGGCGCACCCGGTGGTCCTTGGATAATTCAGTGGCTAAACAGTAGCGAATTTCTGGCTCATGACCTAACCCGCCCTGACGCAGTTACGCCCTGCCTGTTTGGCTTTATAGAGCGCCTTGTCCGCGCGCTGCAACGCGGCATCGGGTGAGGCGTCGCCTTTGGTGGCATCGGTAACCCCGAACGACAAGGTGATGCTGACCTGCTT
>DASSWT010000237.1:0-7973 GCA_035704555.1 Saccharospirillum sp.
TGAAGAAATTGAAGTGATAGAGCTAGAGCACGCCTGGGTTGGCAACGTGATCAGCCTGCTTGAGCGCGTGGCACCGACATCGGTAACCTCCGGTGCACAGGCGGGAGACCCGAGGGGCGGCTCGCGCAGCGTACACCTGGTCGGTGACGAGCGTAGCAACCGCATTATCATCAAGGGCGAAGCTGATGCCCGTGCACAAATCATCGCGCTGATCCGCGAACTGGACATTCCCGCCCAGGAAAACAGCGCCTCCAAGGTTATTTTTCTAAACAACGCCGACGCTGCGCGTATGGCTGAACTGCTCAAGGGTCTCACCACAGCGGTAACGCAAGGTGGCGCGAATGGCCAGAATGAACCGCCTGCCGGCCCGGTTAGTATCCTCGCCGACGAAGAACTCAACGCACTGGTGGTTCGTGCCGAACCCTCTGTGATGACCGAGATTGAAAGCATTATCCGTCAGTTGGATATACGCCGTAAGCAGGTGTTGATTGAAGCGGCCATTGTTGAAGTGAACGGCAACGTAAGTGATGCCCTCGGCGTGCAATGGGCGACCAATCCTGAACGAATTGAAGATGGGGTGCCCTTTGGCAGCACCAGCCTGGGGATCGACGGTGCCATTTCATCACTGCCCAGTGTCGTTGCCGGCGCGGCCGCACAGAACGTCAATGCTTTGCCCAATGGCGCATTTCTCGGTCTGGTTGACCCGATCAGCGATACCCCGAACTTCGCCGCCATCATCCAGGCGATTGAGTCCCAATCGAACACCAATCTCTTGTCGACCCCCAGCGTCATGACGCTCGATAACAGCGAAGCCTTTATCACTGTTGGCAGTTCGGTACCGTTTAAAACCGGCGGTAATGGAACCGATGAAAACCCCTTTGTGATCGAACGTCAGGACGTGGGCACCACCCTTACAGTGATTCCGCATGTTCAGCAAGATGGATCGGTCCGTCTGGAAGTCGACCAGGTGGTTGAATCCATTTCCGGTAACAACACCTTCGGCGCCGTCGATATCATCACCGACAAGCGCCAGGTCAAAACCGAAGTGCTGATCGGCAACGGCCGCACCATCGTACTGGGCGGCCTCATCGATGACACCCTGATAGAGCGTGAAAGCCGGGTGCCGGTGCTGGGTCGTATTCCAATTCTGGGCCATCTGTTCAAGAGCACCTCAACCGAACGGCAGAAAACCAATCTGATGGTTATTATTCGGCCGACCATCATCTCCGATGGCGATGAAGACCTGCGAGCGCGTCGTATGAATGGCATCTGGGATGTTCGTATTCAAACACTGGATAACGTCGACAACCGCTATCTACCGCCAACAGTCGATGACTTGTTCGAAGGGCGGTTGGACGGTGGTCTGCGCCCTAATGACGAGGAATAAGTGCAGTAGACGACTGGCGTTGTAGTATTTTATGTACGCTTGGTCGGGTGTAATAGCAGTGACCAGAAAAGGCGCTGCTGTTTACATCCCGGTCTCGTACCGTAAGATACGCACCGTTTTGACTCTCTTGCAGTAAGATTCAGCCCGGCGCACTCAGTGCGCCGGGTTTTTTTATGGGTAACGATCAGGGCAGTACAGTGCCTCGCGGTGGCCGGCGTCTTTATCAAAAGTCTCGCCGATCCATTACCTCGATCACATGGTGAGCGGGTTCTTCGTAGGGGTGAGCGTCTACCAGGGCCTGCAATACAGCTTTGATAGCCGGCTTCTCAACCACCATCTCAACCCGGTGCTCAGCAACCCGTTCAAGCTCTCCGGCACGACCCAGAGTAGGGTTAGCCCCAGCCAGCGGCCGAAACTGCCCCTGGCCCAGTACCGACCAGGCACAGCGGTCATAATCACCAATACAACCGGCCCCCGCATCAGACAGCGCCTCAATCAGTTCGGTAGTGTGTGTTTCCGGAACATAAACAACCAGTAAGTACATAGGCAGGTCTCCACAGGCAGGCGGGCTTTCTTGTTTAATTTCAGCAGCTTAGCAACTTTTTGGTTGACACCCAACACAGGTTCGTTAACATACGCCCCGTTGTTAAGGAGAGTTGGCAGAGTCCGGTTGAATGCACCTGACTTGAAATCAGACGTAGGCGAAAGCCTACCGGGGGTTCGAATCCCTCACTCTCCGCCAAATTGAACAAAAAAGGGGTCCCCAAGGGGACCCCTTTTTTGTTCAACCTGCGCAAAGCGCAGGACTTCGTTCGAGGCCCCCGCGGGTTACAGCCACCATCCCTGGCGGCTGCCCTTCGGGCTCGCTTCGCTCATGCAAAAGTGCTCCCGGCACTTTTGTCGACAACTTGCCGGGAGCAAGTTGGGCCGCGCCAGCGTCCGGCGCAGCCGGATCGATCACACGGAAGTGATCGAGCCACCGAACGCCGGGAGCGTTCAGGCCCGCGCCAGCGCCCCGAAGGGGTCGCACGCAGGACGCGTGCGAGGCAATCCCTCAGGACTTCAGCTAACCGTCCAGTTGTCTCACCCACAAAAAAGCCCGCACAAGGCGGGCTCCAAAACTCAAAACTCGCAGCTAACAGCTCGTAGCTCCCAACTCAAAGCTTCTCAAAAATCTTATCCCGAATATCTTCAAAACTACCAATACCAGGCACATGAATGTATTTCGGCGCTACCTCCGGCTCTTTCTTGGCCAGGTCCTTATAAAAGCCAATCAGCGGCTCGGTCTGGGCGTGGTAGACCTCCAGGCGCTTGGCGACGGTTTCTTTCTTGTCGTCTTCGCGCTGCACCAGCGGGTCACCGGTCACGTCGTCTTTGCCGTCTTCTTTGGGCGGGTTGTTATCGACGTGGTACACACGGCCCGAGGCTTCGTGTACACGGCGGCCGCTCAGGCGCTTGATGATTTCTTCATCGGGCACGTCGATATCGATCACGTAATCAATGCGGATGCCTTCGTTTTTCAGGGCTTCAGCCTGGGGAATGGTACGCGGGAAGCCATCGAACAGGCAGCCATTGGCGCAATCCGGCTGCGTCAGGCGCTCTTTGATCAGCTCAATGATGGTTTCGTCGGAAACCAGACCACCAGACGCCATGACTTCTTTAACCTTCACGCCCAGCGGGCTGCCCGCTTTAACAGCGGCACGCAGCATGTCGCCGGTGGAAATTTGTGGGATCTGAAATTTTTCGGTGATGTATTGGGCTTGAGTCCCTTTACCGGCACCAGGTGCACCCAGCAGAATAATTCGCATAGATGGCGAGCTCCTCGTTAATGTTTAATCTTGAAAAACTTGGTTAAAAAAGTCTGAACCGACTGAGCGATCCACCCGTTTTTTTGGAATTCAATGAGCCAGGCTGTTGAATTCAGTGTCCTAATCAGGGGTCGTGAGCCAGATACCCCCTGTATAAGCCAGGAGTGCGGCTCCGGTCTGAGCGTCAGTATGCCGCTCTAATTGGCGGCAACTACCGGGAAATTCTGTTAATTCCTGTTATTTTTGGTGATCTTGACGCAGTGTCGAGCTTGTAGGCCTGCATCAGCCAGACGCTAAGATACCCGCCAAGGCGGTTAAGCTCAACCATTGGCGGTTAGACTTCCGTCGATAGACGGAGTGTGCCAGCCAACTGTATCGGTAGGGAGCCAGTCCCATGGGCGACGGGGAGCATCCAGGCCGGTGAATATAACCACCGCCCAAAAGGCCAGCATCACCGGCTGATTATTCTTCCTGTCACCCAGAGGACTGGCTTCCTACAAAAGAGTAAACTCCGGCCCTGTTAACCGGTGTTGCGCATACCGGCTGAAATGCCGGCCATGGTCACTTTCAGAGCCCGCTCCAGTTGCGGGTCCAGGTTCCCCGTTTTGCGTGCCCGCTTCAGCAACTCGGCCTGCAAGTAGTTCAGCGGATCGGTATAGGGGTTGCGCACCAGAATCGATTGCGCCAGCAAGGGGTCGCTTTCCAGCAACACCTTCTGCTGCTTGATCTGGTTGAGCAACACTTCACTGGCCTTCAGGTCGGCTCGCAAATCTTCGCCCAGCTCATGCAGCTCAGGCGGCACCAGTTGCTGCTCGTAATAAGCCGTGATCGAGCCGTCGGCCTTGCCGAGCACCATTTCCAGCAAGTCTAGAAAGCTGCTGAAGAAGGTCCAGTTCTCGACCATGTCCTGCAGCAGTTCGGGGTTTGTTTCCAGCCCATGTTCCAGCGCCTGGCGCGCGCCGAGCCAGGAGGGCATGTTCAGCCGCACCTGCATCCAGGCGAACACCCAGGGAATGGCGCGCAGGCTTTCGACGCCGCCGGTCGCCTTGCGTTTGGCCGGCCGGCTGCCAAGCGCCAGCATCCCGAGCTCCTGTTCGGGGGTCAGGCTCCGGAAATAGGGCACAAAACGTTCATCGTGTCGCACCACCGAGCGGTAGCGTTCCAGGCTGGCCTTGGACATCGCCTCCATTAAGTCGCGCCACTCGGCCTTGGGCGCGGCACTCGGCTCCAGGGTCGCGCGCAGGGTCGCTGCCACATAGATGCTGAGACTGCGCACCGCTACCCGCGGCATGCCAAACTTGTAGCGAATCATCTCACCCTGTTCGGTCACCCGAATCGCTCCACGCACCGAACCCGGCGGTTGGGAAGCCATGGCTTTCTCAACCGGGCCGCCGCCACGGCCGACGGTGCCGCCGCGGCCATGGAACAGCATCAGGTGAATGTCATTTTCGCTGGCCAGCTTCACCAGTCGCTCCTGGGCTTTGTATTGCGCCCAGGTGGCGGTCAATTTGCCCGCGTCTTTGGCGGAATCCGAATAGCCGATCATCACCGTCTGCTTGCCACCGCAGTATTCACGGTACCAGGGCAGTGACCAGAGTTTCTCCATCACCGACACCGAGCGGTCGAGGTCATCGAGGGTTTCGAATAACGGCACGATGGGCACGTTCCAGTCGAGGCCGCTTTCTTTCAACAGCAAGGCAACAGCCAGCACGTCCGATGGGTGCTTGGCCATCGAGATAATGTAGCTCGACAGCACCTCGGCCGGTTCCTCCGCCAGAATGCGCGCCGTATCGAGCACTTCCTGTGTATCGGCGCCCGGTTCCCAGTGCCGTGGGATCAGCGGGCGGCGGCTGCCCAGTTGTTCCAGCAAAAAGGCTTCGCGCTGGTCTTCGTCCCAGTCTTTGTAGTCGCCCAGCCCGAGGTACCGGGTGACTTCGTCGATCGCCAGAATATGACGTTCACTGTCCTGGCGGATATCGAGCGGCACCAGATTGATGCCGAAGCAGTGTACGCGCCGTATGCAGTCGAGCAGGGCACCATTGGCGATACGGCTCATGCCGCATTCGAGCAGGGAGTCGTAGCAGGCCATCAACGGGTCGAGAATGTCCTGGCGGGTGATGATCACATCGGCAGGTGCGGGTACCGATTCGCCCTGAACCCGGCGTTCCGCCCAGGCCAGCGTATGCTCCACCCGGGTGCGCAGGCCGTGCAGCTTAGCGCGGTACGGCGTCTGTGTTTCCCCCACCTCAGCCAGCAGATCGGCACTGGCATCACTCATGCTCAAATCACCGGCCAGATCGTTGATGTCTCTCAGGTACAGGTCTGCCGCCATCCAGCGACCGAGTAGAATCACTTCCTGGGTGACGCTGTGGGTAACGTTTGGGTTGCCATCCCGGTCACCGCCCATCCAGGAATAAAAATGGAACGGCGAGGCATCGACACTCAGGCCCTGGCCGAGGCGGGAGCGTGCGGTGCGGTCGAGTTCACGCAAGAATTGGGGCACAGCCTGCCAGAGTGAATTCTCAATGACCGCGAAGCCCCATTTGGCCTCGTCGACCGCCGTCGGCCGTTCATCCCGAATCTCATTGGTGTGCCAGATTTCATTGACCGTGCGGCGCAGGTTCGATTTCAGCTCGGTGCGCTCATAGCGAAGCAGATCGTTGCGTTTCAGTTCGGCAAGGTCTTCGGCAATGCGTTCGTGTTTTCGGATCAGGGTGCGGCGTGTCACCTCGGTAGGGTGCGCGGTCAGCACCAGTTCGATGTTCAGGTTGCGCAGGGCATCGGCAACGCTGTCTTTGCCCAGCGTATCGACCAGTTGCTCCAGCGTGTCTTCCACCGCCTCGCGCTGGTTGGCCTCGGCGCTTGCAAAAAATTGCTGATCGGCAATATTGGCCAGGTTCAGAAACTGGCTGAAGGCACGAACAATAGGCAGTACGTCTTCATCTTCAAGGCTCGACAGAACATCAATTAACGGTTGGGGGTCGCTGCTTTCACCGGTATTGACGGCTTTACCTAGACGACGAATCTCTTCAACCTTGCGAAACAGCTCCGGGCCCCTGGTTTCCAACAGGGTATCGCCCAGCAGTTCGCCCAGCAGGCGTACATTTTCACGCAAGGTGTCAGGAATTACAGTCATGTGTCGATCTCTCCCGGGAAAAGGTTAACTTTGGCAACCGATGCTTTAGAATGCGCTCCCTGCACCGGTGCACCGAATAAGTGCTCTCTGTTTTGTAGGCACGTGTCGCTGTGCTTTTCTTTCATAATTATGTGTGCCGAGCTAATGACAGGGTGCTTTAAAGACGTAATCGTGTAAACACACCCTGTTTTTATACGGACGGAGTCGGCAAAGGGACCGCCAACGCCTGCCCGAAATGTAACTTTACAACATTTTGCCTCAAATAGGATGAACCATGAGTGTATTCAGATCTGTGAATCCAGCCAGCCAGGAATGCCTGTTCGAGGCCGATGGCTGGTCACAGACTGATACAATCGAGGTTCTGGACCGTCAGCAGACAGTATGGCCAGCGCTGGCAACATTGCCACTGGCCCGGCGCATTCACTGGCTCAATTCACTCTCAACACTGTTGGCGAAACACAAGGCAGCGCTGGCCAGGCAGATCAGCCGGGAAATGGGCAAACCCCAGGCCCAGTCGCTGGCCGAGCTGAATAAGACCATTGATCTGATCGGCTACCTGGTCGGGCAGGGGCCAACGGCCCTGGCGCAAACAGATATTCAGCCAGATGCGGTACTGAGTTTCGAGCCCTGGGGCGGTATTCTCGGCATCATGCCCTGGAACTACCCGGTCTGGCAGGTCTGCCGCTTTGCCTTGCCCGCCTTGCTGGCCGGCAACACCGTCGCCATCAAACCTGCCCCGAATGTCTTGCTCAGCTCCCGCATGCTGGTGGATCTGATGCATCAGGCCGGGTTTCCTGCCGATGCAGTAACGCTGTTGCAGATCGATCTTGATGTGCTGCCCGCCGTATACGATCACCCTCATTTACGACAGGTTCACTTTACTGGCAGCAGTAACGCCGGCCGCGCGATCGCCATGGCCTGCGCGCAACGGCTGATTCCCAGCACGCTGGAACTGGGCGGCAGTGATGTCTGGCTGCTGACCGAAAGCGGCGATCTGAACGCCTTTGTCGACAACGCCCTGGCGTCCCGCCTCAATAACTCGGGCCAAAGCTGCCTCTGTGCGAAGCGCTGGCTGGTGCCGGAAACCCGGCTGGATGCCGTATTGGCCCGGGTGCAGGAACGCCTCGCGGATTTCACACCGGCAGAACCGGAAGCAGAAGGCTGCACGCTCGGCCCACTGGCCAGGCCCGACATTCGCGACCGCCTGCTGCAGCAGTGGCACAACCTAAAAGTAACCGCGACCCGGCACAGTGAAGACCCTAACGTAGACGGGCTATACGTCAGCCCGGCTTGGGCAGTAACCGATGACCCCATGACCAGCCCGGTCTGGCCAGATGAAATATTTGGCCCGGTATTGCAACTGGCGGCCTATTCAACGGTGGATCAGGCGGTTCAGTGGGCAAACCGAAGCCGGTATGGGCTGGGCGGGGCGGTCTGGAGCGGCTCAGTCGATGAAGCGACCGACATCGCGCGCAGGCTGACTACGCGCAATGTGGCGATCAACAAGCCGATGCGCAGTCGCATCGATGTGCCCTTTGGCGGCATGGGAGAATCCGGCTGGGGTGTCGAGCTGGGTGCCAGCGGGTTGCAGGCCATTACACGGCGGCAAACCCGGTATTTTTGATAGAAACCAGAAGAGAGC
>DASSWT010000320.1:0-8397 GCA_035704555.1 Saccharospirillum sp.
CAGATGATGATTTCCGGCGGCCGCCCGGTTGACGGCAACCGCAGCAAAAAAGAACAGGAGCAGTCGAATGGCTAAAATTGTAACCGGGATTGGCACCTCACACGTGCCGTCCATTGGCGCCGTGATCGACAACAACAAAGAACAGGACCCCTACTGGAAGCCCTTGTTCGATGGCTACCAGCCAGGGCGTGACTGGATTAAAGAGAACATGCCGGATGTGGCGATTGTTGTCTACAACGACCACGCCTCGGCGTTCGGCCTGAATCTGATCCCGACCTTCACACTGGGCGTGGCCGACGAGTTCGAACCCGCTGATGAAGGCTATGGCCCACGCAAGGTTCCAACGGCCGTGGGTGATCCGGACCTGGCCTGGCACCTGGCCGAGTCATTGATTCTCGATGAATTCGACATGACCATTGCCAACGAAATGACCATCGACCACGGCTGCACCGTGCCGCTGTCGATCATGTTCGACAAGCCCAAAGAATGGCCCTGCAAAATTATTCCGCTGTGCGTCAACGTGATTCAATATCCACCGCCGACGGGCAAGCGCTGCTACGATCTGGGCAAGGCCATTCGCAAAGCCGTTGAGGCTTACGACAAAGACCTCAAGGTCGCCATTTTCGGCACCGGCGGCATGTCGCACCAGTTACAGGGTGAGCGCGCCGGCCTGGTTAACGCCGAGTTTGACCAGTCGTTCCTCGACCGTCTGACCACAGACCCGGTTGGCCTGACCAAAATTCAGCACGTCGAATACATGCGCGAAGCCGGCTCTGAGGGTATCGAACTGGTGATGTGGCTGATCATGCGCGGCGCCATGGGTGACGACGCTACAGAAACCTACAAGTTCTATCATGTGCCCGCGTCTAATACCGGTGCGGGCCTGATCGTGCTGGAAGATGGCAGTCAGACATAATTGGCAAGGGCTGGTTCGTACCACTGCACATCACAGTCCTCTCTCCACCCCTGGGGGAGAGAGCTAGAGAGAGGGGGACGGCGTAGCCGTTAGTGCTGTGGTTTCGATTGGCGTGCGGAAGAACCAGAAGCGAACCCTCTCCCCAGCCCTCTCCCGTGGGACGGGAGAGGGAGCAGTCAACAGAGCGCCGAAACGCAGTATTCCAGACACCTAATACACTAAACAATGATGCTTCCCGGACAAAACGGGATTACAACACTGGAGACGGCCATGATCATCGATTGCCATGGACACTACACCACCGCACCGTCGGAGCTGGGCGATTACCGTGACCAGCAAAAAGCGGAGCTGAAAAACGACCCGATGTTTCAGACTACCAAGGGTATACTGAACATCAGTGACGATCAGATACGCGACAGCATCAAGAACAACCAGCTCAAACTGCAGCAGGAGCGTGGTACTGACCTGACTATTTTCTCGCCGCGCGCCAGCTGGATGGGCCATCATGTTGGCAACGAAAGCACCAGCGTCGCCTGGACCGAGCACTGCAACGACCTGATTCGCCGTGTCTGCGATCTGTTTCCGGACAACTTTGCGCCCGTGGCTCAGTTGCCCCAGAGCGCCAACGTCAAACCGGTCGCTGTGGTGCGTGAACTGGAGCGTACTGTCAACGAGATGGGCTTTATCGGCTGCAACCTGAACCCGGACCCTTCCGGCGGCTACTGGAAAGACAAGCCGCTGCACGACAAGTTCTGGTACCCGATTTACGAGAAGATGAGTGAGCTGAACATTCCGGCGATGATTCACGTTTCCGGTTCTTGCCACGAGTGCTTCCACACCACCAGCTCCTACTACCTCAGTGCCGACACCACGGCCTTTGTGCATCTGATGATGTCGGATCTGTTCAAGGATTTCCCCGATCTGAAGTTCATCATTCCACATGGCGGCGGCGCGGTGCCTTACCACTGGGGCCGCTTCCGGGGCATTGCTCAGGATCAGGGGTTCGATCTGGAAGAAAAAGTGCTGAACAACATCTTCTTCGATACCTGTGTCTATCATCAGGAAGGCATCGATCTGTTGCTTGATGTCATTCCGACCAAAAACATTCTGTTTGCTTCAGAGATGATTGGCGCAGTACGCGGCATCGACCCACGCACCGGTCACTACTTCGACGATACCAAACGCTACATCGACGGCAACACCAAACTCAACGCCGCCGAGAAGAAGATGGTGTTCGAAGACAACGCCCGCACCGTATTCCCACGCTTAAAGGCCTGATCTGACATCCGGCCTGCCGCCTTCCTTGTGTTGTGCTTTCCAGCCCGCCTCTGGCGGGCTTTTTTTATGCCTGCCGTTACTGATACTTGACGCGGACCAGGCTTGAACTTCATGCCGCCATACCGGAGGATAGCCACCTACCCTTGAACCATGACCCCGCACTCAGGAAATTTCATGCCGCGTACCCTTATTCGCCTTTTCGCCCTGATCGCCGTGCTTATCGTACTGGCGATACTCTGGCGTTATCTGGTCGGCACCGGCGTACTGACTGTAGACCGCCTGGAAAGCTGGGTAAGTCGCCTGGATACAGTGCAAACGTCGCCCTGGATGATACCGGGCATCGCCGTCGTCTATGTGGTCAGCTTGTTACTGGCCTTCCCCCTGACGGTGCTGGTGGTGCTGACCGGTATACTGTTTGGCCCCTGGTGGGGGTTGATGTACGCAGCGGTGGGCACCCTGAGTTCATCGGTGGTGACCTTTTGGGTCGGGCACTTTATCGGGCGGGAAGCGCTTGAACGCCACGGTGGCCGGCATTTGAATGCCATGTCCGCTTACATGGGCGAACGTGGCATTCGTACCATGGTTCTGATCAACCTGCTGCCGCTAGCACCTTTTACCTTCACCAACCTGATGGCTGGCGCTTTCAACATGCACTTTGGTCGTTACATGCTGGGCTCGACGATCGGCATCGTTCCCGGCCTGACGTTTGTCACTGTGTTAGGTGGGCAGGCCAGTCGAATTCTTCAGGCCGAAAACCGTGAGGAGTTTTTGCTGGCCATCGCCATCTTTGTGGCCGTAGCCATCGTGTTTGCAACGGCTATGGTCCTGCTGCGACGCATCCGCAGAGCCCCCCCTAGC
Source organism: Saccharospirillum sp. (assembly GCA_035704555.1). Lineage (GTDB taxonomy): Bacteria > Pseudomonadota > Gammaproteobacteria > Pseudomonadales > Natronospirillaceae > Saccharospirillum. Next base: position 3,053 of record DASSWT010000320.1, read on the forward strand.
TAAGTTCTTTCGCGCGCCGGGCCAGTAGTTCGCTGTAGAAGCGGTCGATGTTCTCCGCGAAGGCATCGGTATCATGACCGCTGGCAAAGGCCACCGCCCGCGTTGAAAACTCGGCCCGGACGCCGTCGTTTTCGATCAGATAGCGAACCCGCTCCATCCACAGATCGACGCGATCAAAGGTTTTATACCCGGTCTGGCCTTCCTGAACCACATCATCGGTGCCACTTGAGCGCACCGCAACAACCGGCAAGCCCGCCGCCATGGCCTCTAGAATCACCATGCCCTGTGTTTCAGACTGAGAGGCAAACACAAACACATCAGCCAGTTGATAGTAGGCCGGAATGACCTCGGGACCAACGGCCCCGACCAGTGTGATCACATCCTGCAACCCCAGCGCCTTTATTTTCTCTTCCAGCATCTGGCGTTCATCCCCTTCGCCTACCAGCAGCAAGCGAAACCGGCACTCGGTTTTCTGTCGCAGTTGTTGCATGGCGTCGACCATGAAGGCAATATTTTTTTCCTTGCCCAGCCGCGACACACTGACCAGCACGCGGTCTTCATCCCCGATGTTGAATCGACTTCTGAGTTCCGCTATGGCGGCCTCATTCCTTTGGTTAAACCGATCGAAATCGATGCCGGTCGGTTGTACGCAGACCGGCGATTTCACACCAATCAACCGCAAGTATTCTTCGGTCGAGAACGTTGGCACCACCACACCATCACAGCGGTTACAGAAACGCCGGATCAGCTCGTGCGAAATAACATTTCTGAAAATACGACCCGGCAAGGGAACATAGTGCGCGTACATTTCAAGGCGCGTGTGGTAGGTGTACACCGAAGGCACCTTGTGCCGCCTGGCCAGCCACAAGCCAATGGAGCCCAACCAGAACGGATGATGCAGGTGCACAATATCCGGCTTGTACTGATTGAACAGTTTGAAGATGCGCGGCTGAAACACATTGGCTAGCCGGAATTCCCGATGACGACCAAAGGCGACCAGTGTCTTTACCCGAAACGTATCCTCCCGGGGTTCGCCGTTCTGATCATAGTGCGGAGCAACCACTTTTACTTCGTGCCCCCGGGCTTTCAGCCCGCGCAACAATCGTTCGATCGAGATGGTGACACCGGAAATAAAGGGGAAGAAATTGTTGGTAAAAAACAACACCCGCTTGGGCTGTGCCCGCCAGGGGGTATCGTCAATGGCGTACTGGGAATAAAAGTCTTTATCGTCGAACAGGGTCTCGCGCAGCTTGAGCCCGATCAGCACCAACAGGCTGAGAATAATCAGAAAGCGTCCAAAACTGACGTAGAAAAAGGTGTAAACAGCAGACCAGATGCTGTCGATGGTTTTGGTCCAGGACGATTCAAATATCTCCGTCTGGCGAACGTTGGCGATAACCTCCTGGCCTTCAACCCGCACGCGAATGTAATGATGAAAGCTGTTTTCATCATCGATGATCAGGCCGCCGGCACCGCCGGTGGTGATGTAACGCACCCCGTTGATGGCCTGGTCGTAATAAACCGATATCTGGGACGAGAACACGATGTCGACCTGGTACGCTTCAAACAGGGATTTCATTTGAGCGGCGACGGCATCATTGTCGAAATAGCGGTCTTGTTGAAAAACCGGTGTGTTGTGCACCGGTTCATGTACCGGTGAGCCAATGAACACAAAGTGATGGTCTGCCTCAGACGTCGACAGCTCATGCTCAAGCCAATCGAGCTGCCAGTTGTAAGCCGTATTATCGGTACTGTCGAGAAACAGGAACTTCGCATTGGCGGCCGTGAACGAATAAAAATGAGGACCGTATTGCTCATAGAACCTCAGACGGCCCAGTTCGTCATTTTCGTTGTGACCATAGGTCAGCAGCCAGGGGTGGTTCAGATTGGAAAAAATGGCGTACACCGACCGATAATGTTCAGCGGCACCGCCACTGACCGCATTGCCGGCCGAGACGGTGAAGGCGGTATCGCTGGCATTGATCACCGGGATGATCTGGTCCTGAAAAATGTTGACCGAGTTATTGACGTTGCCAACCACGGAGAATTCGAACGTATCGCGGCCCTCAAGACGCGTTTGAATACGCTCAATCTGGCCTGCATGCAAAGAGCTGACCTCAGGCTCGGAAAAATTGAGATACAGCTGGTACGCCACCAACACGGCAATGACACCGATGTTGATGTAGTACATGGTGCGTTTGGTCGATTTGCGCACTCCCGGACCCTTATCCCTGTGAAAGGCAGTCAGTATGGAGCTTCCACCCGGGAGCGTCTATGCCCGCTTGCGGCTGCGTATACTGTTAGCAGGGTGAAAAGATAGTGCCAGTTCCGCCTTCAGGCTGGTACATTGGCACCGTCGCGCGGCGAATTGCCCTGATCCTCAACCCCCCCGTTGACGACCAGCGCATCGACTATCCACAATAACAAACCTTCGCTACGGTGCGACCAGGCAGGTGTAGAAGTTGAGTACTTGGACCTTTATGAAGCGCTTTGCGCGGTCTCCGGCGGCGATTGGCAGCATAGTGCCCAGTAGCCGGTTTCTGGTGACTAAGATGCTGGAAAGCATTGACTGGCAACTGACCCATAGCATTATCGAGCTCGGTGCCGGTACCGGTGTGATCACTGCGGCCATCGACGCCCAGCGCCAACCCGGCTCTACTTTTATCAGCTTTGAGCGTGACGACGACATGCGCCATGAGCTGAAAGCGCGGTTCCCCGACATTCACACCCACCACGATGCCTTTATGCTGCGCGACATGCTGGCCAAACAGTCTTTGGACGGCGTCGATTGCATTGTCTCGGGCCTGCCCTTCGCCAATTTCGACGACGCCCAACGCACGGCCCTGGTTTCGGACATTCACGCGGCCCTGCGCCCGGGCGGGGTATTCATCGCCTTCCAGTACACCCGCCTGTTGCAACCTTACTTTCTGTCGGTTTATGGTCGCTACGAGTGCAAGCGGGTGCTGATCAACCTGCCCCCGGCGCTGATCTACTTCTGCACCAAGCAGTCATAGTCTTAAGCACCACCCCGCACCAGTGCTCGGCAGCCCAGCAGCGGCTGCAACAGAGCGTACTAACCCTGAAACGCCACAAATCGTACACTGCATCCCACTGTAATCAGCGGAGAGCCCCATGAAGAATCTGAAAGACACCCGTCGCATCGGCCTTGGCTGCATGAACCTGTCGCACGCCTATGGCCCACGGCCCTCAGAGGCAGACGCCATCACGTTCCTGAATGAAGCACTCGATCTGGGCTACGATCACCTTGATACAGCCGCTCTTTATGGCTTTGGCAACAACGAGTCACTGCTCGGCAAGGCGGTCATGCACCGTCGCGACGAGTTTTACCTGGCCAGCAAGTGCGGCATGTTCAAAGATGAAACCGGTCAGCGTTCGATTGACGGCCACCCCGACGTCATCAGACAAACCTGTGAAGACGCCCTGCGCCGTCTGAACACCGAGGTTATCGACCTCTACTACCTGCACCGCTGGGACAAGCGCATCCCGATCGAAGAAAGCGTCGGCGCCATGGCCGACCTGGTTCAGCAAGGCAAGGTACGGCACCTGGGTCTGTCGGAAGTCTCCGCCGATACGCTGCACAAAGCGCACCGCGAACACCCGATCACCGCCCTGCAAACCGAATACTCCCTGTGGAGCCGCAACCCGGAAATCGCGGTGTTGCGCGCCTGTGAAGAACTCGACATCACCTTTGTCGCCTTCAGCCCACTGGCCCGGGGCTACCTGAGTGGCGAGCTGACCGACCCGAACCAGCTTCCGGAAACCGACATTCGCCGCAAGATGCCGCGTTTCTCAGACGAACACTACCCGAAAAACCTGGCCTTGCTGGAACCGGTCAAGGCGATCGCCGCAGACCTGGGTATCACCCCGGCTCAGCTAACGCTCGCCTGGGTTCTGAACCAGACCCCGACCATGGTCGCCATTCCCGGCACCACCCAGCTTAACCACGCCCGGGACAACCTGGCTGCTGCCGACATTGAACTGAGCGACGACGTACTCGACGAACTCGATCGGGCCATCAATCTCGATACCGTCAGCGGCCCCCGCTACGGCAAGGCCACACTGGCCGAGATCGATACCGAGTTGTTTGACAGCGAAAAGGGCTGATCGATACCTGAACCGGGGTGTCCGGCTCAGAGCCAGAGCTGGATAACCCCAATCCCACTGGTGATCAACAGCACCCAGCCGAGGCCCTGATAAAAGCGTGTGGCCTCGGTTTTCAGCAGGCGGGTATGGAAACGCAGCCCCATCACGTGGCCAATCGCCGCGGCTGGCAATAACCACAATTGATGAATCAGCTGCAGGTCAACATCGAAGGCAATAAAGGCCGTCAGCTTGATGCACACCAGAATAAACCAGAGCACAAACAGCGTATCGCGTAACTGAAAGCGGGGAATCTTCTGCGATACCACAGCGATGATCAGCGGCGCGCCCACCAGTGAGGTGCCACTGATGTAACCGCCCAGAGCGAGAAAGACGCCATCAAGCCATTTACTGTTGCTGCGAAATGGCATCTGCAAAATGTAAGTGACGGAATAAAGCCCGACGATGACGAAAATAATGCTGCTCATCACCGCATCTGGCAGCGTCAGCAGACCGAAGACGCCAATCAGCTTTGGAATCAGCAGAATCAGAATAACCGTGCGCAGATAACGCCAGTTGATACTGCCTTCAGTGGCCTCAGCCCCCTGAGCCCTTGGCCGATTACGATGGCTTTGCCAAACCGTGATCGACGAAAACACCAGCAGGTGTATGGCAATGATCGGCAGAAACACCACCGGCCGGTCGCTGATCAGCAACAGAAACGGCAATGCCAATGCTGCTCCGCCAAACCCCAGGCCGGAACGCACAAAACCGCTCCAGACAAAGGTCAGGAAAATACCAGTCAGTTGCAACCAGGATAGATCAGCCACGAGCAGGCTCCGTCGAGTAGGGGAGCACAGTGTAACCGTCTGTCAAAAAATGTCAGCGGTGGGGGTAGTCAAGTTTTGCAGTTCGGGTCCTACCGGTGACTATGGTCCGCGACGGCCACCTGTGGCACCTCTGCGGGGTCGGCGTGAATCCGTCCATGGAGCCTAGGCCGCAGCATCCATGCTGCGGACTACCCCGCAGAAGTGCCACAGGCAGCCGACGCTCACAATGTGCGAACTCCGATACTAGAGTTACGAGGCAATGGAAGGTCGTTCCGACCGAACCGCCTGCAATGCCTCGTTTAGTGTTGAAAAATACTGGCTGACCCCCGGCACTGGTTTTACCTTCGCCCGAGCCAGGGTCTTCAGCGGCTGGAATTGCAGGTCGGCGATGAAAATGCGGGTGTTGTTTCGGCC
>DASSWT010000025.1:0-20595 GCA_035704555.1 Saccharospirillum sp.
CACAAACTTAACTTTTGCCGTGTTTGAGAACTTCGGCCAGGCCGGCTACGGCGCCGCCGACGTTGGACAGTTCGGCGGGTAGGATCAGGGTGTTATTGGTTTTGGCCAGGTTGCCGAATTCTTTGACGTATTGTTCGGCGATGCGCAGGCTGACGGCGTCTTTGCCGCCTGGTGTCTGAATGGCTTCTGCGATTTTGCGCAGGCCTTCGGCGGTGGCGGTGGCGATCAGCTGAATTTCTTCGGCACGACCCTCGGCTTCGTTGATCTGCTTGAGCTTTTCACCTTCCGACAGATTGATGACTTCCTGTTTCTGGCCTTCGGAGACGTTGATCATCGACTGACGTTCACCTTCAGACTTGGCAATGGCGGCACGGCGTTCACGCTCGGCGCGCATTTGCTGTTCCAGTGCGTCTTTAATGCTGTTGGGCAGCTCAATGTCAGATACTTCGTAGCGCAGTACCTTGATGCCCCAGGGCGTTGCCGCTTCATCCAGTGCGCGAACGACTTCTTCGTTTATTTTGGCACGTTCTTCAAAAGTCTTGTCGAGATCGGTCTGACCGATCACCGAACGCATGGTGGTTTGTGCCAGCTGGCTCGCCGCATTGCGGTAATTATCGACACCGTAACTGGCTTTGTGTGCATCAATGACTTGGATGTACATAACGCCGTCGATGCCCACCTGGATGTTGTCTTTTGTGATACAGGCCTGCTGCGCTACATCGATCACTTCTTCTTTCAATGTGTGGGTGTAGGCCACCTTGTCGATGAACGGAATCAGCAGGTGAAAGCCCGAGTCCAGTGTGCGCGAATACTTACCCAGACGCTCTACCACGAAGTTGCTTTTTTGTGGCACAACCCGGGCCGTCTTGAAAATAACAATGATCACGGCCAGTGCAATACCGCCCGCGAACCAGGTTCCAAAATCTGCAAAAAGATCCATCTTACTTTCCTTATTGAGTGTTAAATACGTTAGCGTTGAGTCAGTTTATTTCAGCGGTGAGACTTGTTGCGCGAGACGGTCAGGCGGATGCCTTCGTTGGCGATCACCCAGGCCACCTCACCGGCGCGCAGATCATCCTCCGACAGGGCATCCCAGGCTACACCATTGAGAATAACCCGGCCTGCTCCCTGGTCGAAATCATGTTCAACCGTTACCCGTTCACCCAACTCCTGCTGGAAACTGTTTTGCGGCGAGCCGCGGTCGGCGGTCGAGCCGTGAAACCATTGTTTCAGTTGCTTGCGAGCCAGCACCAGACTCAGCACCGTTACCAGACTGAACGTCAGCAATTGCACCGGAACCGATGAGATCAGCCCCAGCTGCAGCAGCAACCCGGTTACGATCGCGCCGATGCCGATAAATACAGCCACTATGCTGGTGGCAACCAACTCCGTCAGTATCAGTACAATGCCGGCAATAATCCAGACGAGGGCGGCACTCATGGTGTTCTCCTTATGATTACAGACCCCGGGCCGGGCCTGGTCGGATGCCAGTCTACCCCATCGTTCCGGCTGGGGTCATGCCCAATTGGCGCGAGACGATCAGACTGATCGGTGCATCACAGGAGCACTGCTGCGCTGACGACTTATTGATCCGCAGTTAAGCAGTTTCAACCAGCGTTGGACGGCCAGGGTATCAGGTCCTAGACTCCAAACTATGATCGCTCACATCCAGTCAGGGACGGTGTACGTAAGGAGTCCGCAACCATGGATGCCAGTCGGCTGAAGGAAATACGCAGCAAGACGCGTGACGTTCTGGGCGAAGCCCCCGAGGCATTTATCAAAGCCTTTCCGCCCCTCGACAGCCAACAGCTGGGCCAGGTCTTCAGTGAAAACCTGCGCAGTCGTCGTACTGCACTGGGCTTGTCACAATCGGCCACGGCACGTTGCATGTCGCTGTCGCTGACGGCTTTCCGGCGCTATGAGACCGGGCACTCTCTGCCCAAGCTGCACACGGCTATTCGCTGGTCACTGAGCTGTGGCGTGCCTACCGAGTGGCTCCTGCTCAACCCGCGCCAGTTGCCGGAATTACCACCGATACACGCCTTGAAATGGCAGCCACTGGTCAGCTACATCAGCCTGGCCAACCCGGATCAACTGCACAGTCTGACCACCATGATCCGCCACCTGAACCCCGACTTCCCGGCAAACCTTTCGGCACCCGATGAACGGCCACTGGCACTCTTTCCCGACGCCCCAAATTACTATCGTCTGGTCGCCGAGAACCTCAAACCCTTTCGACTGGCTATTGGTCTTTCGCAATCGGAAGCAGCCGGCCTAATCGGCATCAGCGAAGCCAGTTACCGGCTGTACGAATCGCCCCGACACAACACCGCCATTGGCCTGCAAAGCATGTACGGCATGGTATCGGCGCTGAACATCGACCCGACCACCATGTCCATCAATTCCAGGCTTTACGATTACCGGTGCCAGCAACGCGACAATTTGTGGCAACTGAATGACTGGGTCTCGGGCCTTAAGCCAAAGCAGGCCAACGACACCCTGGTGCTGGTGCGCGCTTGTCTGAGCCACTTTGAGTTGCTACAGGCCGATGAGCCGGCTGGCTAGCGCCATGATCTAGAAAGTCATTCTGCCGCAACCTGCGCCCGCTTCATCTGGCGCAGATAGGCGTGCATCAGTTCGGCATCCAGGCCATGCAGCATTAACCGGAAGCCCGAGTGCAGGGTGATCACCGGCACCATGGGGTGGCGATTGTTGACCAGGCCAACTGGCAGTGGATCGTTCAGCAGGCGGCTCAGGTAGATGGCGATGGTTTCATCGAGCTGCAACGAATTGGCGGCGCGCCAGAAATCGTGATCGGTCAGCATCAGTGAATACATGGGCACGTAGGATTCTATGGCCGTTTGCAGGTCGATCACGTTAAAGCGTCCCTGCTTGCCCGGGTCCATTTCGAACTCGCCGTCGGTAATGGCGTCGAAATTCAGCCGCTCGGGGGGTTCCAGCTTCCGACCTTCAGCTTTCAGTGTGGTGTTCAGTTCCAGCAGGAAATTGTAGATGTTCAGATCGTGGACCAGAAAGGCGTCTTCTTTCAGATCGGCCAGGGTGCGCGGGCGCAGCGGATCGGTCGTGGTGATGGTGACCCCGGCGTTGTCGGCAATAAATCGCAGTATTTCCGTACCGATGTGAAAATGGCGCAGGATCAGATAGTTGCTGTCGCGCCGCACAAAGTGCTTCAGACCCCAGTAGATAGTGCGGTGCAGCGCACGCGGCCAGGCCCAGTGCTTGGGCAACACCATGCGCACCAGTTTGACCAGAATGATGCTGAGCCTGGCGAAGGGGCGGACCAGCGGCAACAAGTACCGGCGGGATTTGGAATTATAGCCGCGCAGCAAGGCTTTCTTTGCGGGAGGATGCAGATCGAGGCTTTGGTCCAGATACAGCGCCAGCCAGGGATTCGGGTCATGCGGGTCGACGCGCTGGTGTTCGAAATCCAGGTCCCAGTTCATCCGTAGTGCCCCACTTCTTCCAGTTGCAGCAAATACAGTCGGGCGGTCACCGCCGCGGTTTCGACCAGGGTGTCGGCCATGCCTGGAATATCGAGCACGCCGCTGCCCAGCACCGCTTCCAGCTCAGCCAGATGATCCGGGTCGTGGTCTGCATGGTAGCGATAGAAGCCGGTCTGGGCATCGCTCAGCGACAGGCTTTGGGTCACCGCGTCGGCAAAGGAGCGGGCGAACCACTGACCCAGCCCTTCGATGATGAACATGGCACCGAGCAGGTCGAAGGGGTTGGGCTGACTGGCGCGGTGGTACATCCAGGCTGAGAGCGCCATCGAACCCAGGTTCTTGCGGGCATCGGTGAGTTCGTTCGGGTCGCCATCGCAGGCGGCGAAATCGCGGGCCAGCATTTCATAATCCCGGTGTTCGGTGACCGCGTGTCGCAAGAACAATGAACGCTGCTCCAGATAGGGCCGGCTGACTGAGGAGGCAGCCCGGCTTATCCAGCCACTGCCCTCAATCACCTGAGCGTAGTGGTCTTTGAGCAGGGTGCGATAATCGGCCAGCCGAATCCGGCCGGCATGGGCATCGGCAATGATGGGGACAGAGCGCAACCGGCTCTCGAACTCGCTCCAGATGCGGGTCAGCCGCCGCATAACCTGCTGCACATCCGGGTTGCTGCTATTACTACTGTCCATACCGATATCTCCTTATAGTGGTTCATAGGTGAGGTTCGGGTACCAAAGAGCGCAGGGACCATTAGTGGTCCATGCGTGAAGTTCGGGTGCCAAAGAGCGCATGGACCACTAAACTACCGTCAGGTGCATAAAGGCCGCCAGCGCCCGGCCGCTTTCCGGCACGAAGCACAACAGGCGTTGCCCGGGTTGTGGATCGGCCCGGTCCAGCCAGTCATTCAGCATCACAAACAACGACGCCGACCCGGTATTGCCGCGCTCGCTCAGGGTATTGAACCAGCGCTCTTCCGGGATCATGGCTCCGGTCGCCTGCAGCAGCCGCTGCATTTCCTGCCCCAGGGATTCCGCCGAATAGTGCGGCAGGAACACATCGATATCTGCCGGGTTGAAAGCTCGCCTGTCCAGCAATTCCAGATAGTAACCGACCCACACCGGAAACAGCTCATAAAGTAGCTTGAAGTCCTGTTTCAGGGCGATCGCACCAGCCTGATGCGCCTGGCCCGGCGAGGCATAAAGGCTCCAGGGGGTGGCGGTTGTGCTGTTGGTGGCTGCCCCGGCGTACATGCAGTTGGGAAAACGGTCGGCGAAGGAGCGTTGTTCAATCCAGTCGATACGAAGGTTGGGGCGCCCGGCGACCGGCTCGGGCTCAACGATCACGGCCGCACCGCCGTCGGACAGGGTATAGCGCAGAAACTCGATGCCCGGGTCCGGGTTATCCCGGTAGGCATCGGCATAAAAGGAGGGCTGAAACCAGCGACTGGAATATTCGCTGCCGCTGACCGCCGCCGCCTCAGACTGACCGGTCTGCACCGACATCATGGCGGTTTTAAGGGCCATCAGGCTGCTGGCACAGACCGACTGGAAAGAGGCTATTTCCAGCCGGGCGATGCCAAGCTCCGCCTGGACCGCACTGGCAAAGCCCGGTACCAGCAGGTCGCCCTGGGTGGTACCGGTACAGAGCAGATCAAGCCGCTCATCCCGGCACCGGGCCGACAACAGGGCCGCGCGAATCGCCTCGCTGGCCATCCGTGCGTTGCTGTGTGTCGTTTCACCGGTTGGGGTGCGGGCATAGTGCCGCTGGCGGATGCCATTGTGGCGCAGGGTCGACCGGCCCAGGCGGCTGTGCGCCGGACTGAGGGTGCCGATAAAGTCTTCCATGGCCGCATTGCTGATGGCGGGGCCGGGCAGGCAGGCGCCGGTCCCGGTGATGTAGGCGCTTCGCATCCCTGGCGTACTCCTTTGTCACTGGACAAAACCCGTTATGGATAGCCTTACTATACCATCGATCCTGAAGACTTAATAAATAGTGATTTTAAGAATACTATTGTGCCAAAACATCCCTTCTGGCCTGAGTGGTCAGCAAAGCCTGGTTCAGCTGTGCTGGACCTGCTCGATCTCGTATTCCACATCGCCACCCGGGGTTTTCACCACGACGACATCGCCTTCCTCCTTGCCAATCAGGGCACGGGCAATGGGTGACGTCACCGAAATCTTGTTCACTTTGACGTTGGCCTCGTCTTCACCGACGATTTTGTAGGTGACGCCCTTGTCGGTATCGAGGTTCAGCAGGGTCACGGTGGTGCCGAAGATGACCTTGCCGCTGTGCGGTATGTCGTGAATGTTGATCACCTGAGCATTGCTCAGCTTCATCTCGATTTCCTGAATGCGCCCTTCGATAAAGCCCTGCTGCTCACGTGCTGCATGGTATTCGGCGTTTTCTTTCAGGTCACCGTGCTCGCGCGCTTCGGCAATGGCCTTGATCACACGCGGCCGCTGATGGGTCTTCAGATCGCGAAGCTCATTTTGCAGAGCCAGTTCGCCTTCGAGTGTCATTGGATAGCGTTGCATACAGTTACCCTGCCTGATGAACCGGCCACCCTGGCCGGGGAAATGAATCTGTACAGACGGCCTGTAGAGAGAGGGCCGCCTGGAGCTCAATGCTGAATACGATGTAAAACTGAATAAAAAAAGGGCGCTGTTAAGGAGTCTCTGAATAATTCACGCGGGGCTCTGGCTTATCCGAGGGACCTTGCCGCGAGGCGGACTCATGCCGGAAGGTCTGGACCTTTCAAATGAGTCCAACGAAGTGGCAAGGTTCCTCGGAAAGCCCCGAAGGGCGGGGCCAAAACGTCCTGCCCCAGCGTTGCACTTCTTGACAAGGGCTACGGCCATTGCGCTGCGAAGTGCGCCTTGTGCCAGAACGTTTTGGCTCCCGCAGAGCCTCGCGTGAATTGTTCAGAGACTCCTCAGCACCCTTCTTAACCGCCAGCTCGCCGGTCAGGCGGTTGACGTCTGGGTGGCGTGCAAATCCTGCAGCCGACGTACCGGTGTATTCCCGGCAAGGCGCATGGCCATGACGGATGCTTCTGCCCCTGCCAGCGTCGTAGTGTAATAAACCTTGTGCTGCAATGCACTACGACGAATTTCGGAACTGTCGATGATCGACTGACGCCCTTCGGTGGTGTTGATCATAAACACCACTTCGTGGTTTTTGATCATATCCACCAGGTGCGGCCGACCTTCCTTGACCTTGTTCACAACCGAGACACTGACGCCGTGCTCGGTCAGGTATTTTGCCGTCCCCTCCGTTGCGCGAACATCGAAGCCGAGTTCGTCCAGTGAGCGGGCCACGCCGAGAATGGCTTTCTTGTCCCGGTCTTTGACCGAGATGATCACAGTACCCTTCTGCGGCAGGGTAATACCCGCGCCCAAAACAGCCTTGGCAAAGGCTTCGGCAAAGGTATCCCCGGTGCCCATCACTTCGCCGGTCGACTTCATTTCCGGGCTGAGGATCGGGTCGACCCCAGGGAACTTGTTGAACGGCAACACCGCTTCCTTGACCGAATAGTAGTGCGGGATGATCTCGGTGGTGAAGCCGATTTCCGCCAGCGTCTTGCCGGTCATCACCTGGGCAGCCACCTTGGCCAGGGAAACGCCAATGGCCTTGGACACAAACGGTACCGTACGCGAGGCGCGCGGGTTCACTTCAATGATGTACAGCTGCTCATCCTGCCATGCCATCTGCACGTTCATCAAACCGATGACGTTCAATTCCAGGGCCATGTCGGTGATCTGCTGATGAATCAGATCCAGCGCCTTTTTCGGCAGGCTGTAGGGTGGTAGCGAACAGGCCGAGTCACCGGAGTGAACCCCGGCCTGTTCGATGTGCTGCATAATGCCGCCAATCACCACCTGCTGGCCATCGCTGACCGCGTCGATGTCGATCTCGATCGCGGAATCGAGGAAGTGATCGAGCAGTACCGGCGAGTCATTGGAAACCTTCACCGCATCGCGCATGTAGCGCTCAAGCTCGGCTTCCTCGTAGACGATTTCCATCGCCCGGCCGCCCAGTACATAAGACGGACGCACCACCAGCGGATAACCAATGCGACGGGCAATGGTCAGCGCCTGTTCCAGACTGCGCGCGGTGCCGTTTTCAGGCTGCAGCAGATTCAGTTTTTCGATCATCACCTGGAAACGTTCGCGGTCTTCGGCCCGGTCGATCGCATCCGGCGAGGTGCCAATGATCGGCGCGCCTGCGGCTTCGAGCTCACGCGCCAGTTTCAGTGGGGTCTGACCACCGAACTGCACGATCACGCCTTTCGGTTTTTCCAGATCGATGATTTCCAGCACGTCTTCAAGTGTGACCGGCTCGAAATACAAGCGGTCCGACGTATCGTAATCGGTCGACACAGTTTCCGGGTTGCAGTTGACCATGATGGTCTCAAACCCGTCTTCCCGAGCTGCCAGAGCGGCATGCACACAGCAATAGTCGAACTCGATGCCCTGGCCGATCCGGTTCGGGCCACCGCCGATCACCATGATCTTATCGCGGTCACTTGGTGCCGCTTCGCATTCCTCATCGTAACTGGAATACATGTAGGCAGTGCTGGATGCAAACTCGGCGGCGCAGGTATCCACCCGCTTGTACACCGGGCGCACGCCCTGAGCCCAGCGTTTCTTGCGCAGTTCTTTTTCGCTGACGCCCATCAGGTGGGCCAGCCGCTCGTCGGAGAAACCCTTGCGCTTGAGGCGACGCATCGCATCGGCATCCAGATCTTTCATGCCGGATTCCTGCAGGGCTTTTTCTTCGTTGATGAGATCTTCGATCTGCACCAGGTACCAAGGGTCGACCCCGGTCAGGCGATGGACTTCTTCGACGCTGAAATCGGCCCGAAACGCATCGCCGATGTACCAGATACGTTCGGCACCCGGCTCTTTCAGTTCACGCACGATGATGTCGTTGGCTTCGTCGGTGTTCAGGTCGACCTTGCTGTCGAAACCGGCGGCGCTGACTTCCAGACCGCGCAAGGCTTTCTGCATTGATTCCTGAAAGTTACGGCCAATCGCCATAACTTCGCCGACCGACTTCATTTGCGTAGTCAGACGGTCGTTGGCTTGCGGGAATTTCTCGAACGCAAAGCGCGGAATTTTGGTGACCACATAGTCGATGCTCGGCTCGAACGAGGCCGGAGTAACACCGCCGGTGATGTCGTTCTGCAGTTCATCAAGGGTGTAACCCACCGCCAGTTTGGCGGCGATTTTGGCGATCGGGAAACCGGTCGCCTTGGACGCCAGTGCCGATGACCGGCTGACCCGCGGGTTCATTTCGATCACCACCATGCGGCCGGTTTCCGGGTTAATACCGAACTGAACGTTGGAACCGCCGGTTTCCACACCGATCTCACGCAGCACCGCCAGGGAGGCGTCACGCATGATCTGGTATTCTTTATCCGTCAGGGTCTGGGCCGGGGCGACGGTTATGGAGTCGCCAGTGTGCACGCCCATGGCATCGAAGTTTTCGATGGCGCAGACGATGATGCAGTTGTCCGCTTTGTCGCGCACCACTTCCATCTCGTATTCTTTCCAGCCGATCAGGCTTTCGTCGATCAGCAGTTCTCGGGTCGGCGACAGGTCCAGACCACGCTCACAGATCTCAACGAACTCTTCGCGGTTGTAGGCAATGCCGCCGCCGGAGCCACCCATGGTGAAGCTGGGGCGAATGATGCACGGCAGGCCGATGTCTTCGAAAATTTCCCAGGCTTGCTCAATGGAACGGGCAATGCCGTGACGCGGGGTTTCCAGGCCAATGGCGATCATCGCATCGTCGAAGCGCTCGCGGTCTTCGGCCTTGTCGATGGTGTCGGCGTTGGCGCCGATCATGGTGACCCCGAATTTCTCCAGCACGCCTTCGCGCTCCAGATCCAGTGCGCAGTTCAGTGCAGTCTGGCCGCCCATGGTCGGCAACAACGCATCGGGGCGTTCTTGTTCGATGATCTTGGCGACTTCGCTCCACACCACCGGCTCAATATAGGTGGCGTCGGCCATGGCCGGGTCGGTCATGATGGTAGCCGGATTGGAGTTCACCAGAATAACGCGGTAGCCCTCCTCACGCAGGGCCTTGCAGGCCTGGGCGCCGGAGTAGTCGAATTCGCAGGCCTGGCCGATAACAATAGGGCCAGCGCCGAGGATCAGAATGCTTTTGATGTCAGTACGTTTTGGCATGATTCGCTTCGCTCATAGCAGATGGCTGGACGGAATACGGGAGACGTTTGCAGGCGTCTGGCGTGATCCGTTCATCGGCGACCCGCTTGCATCAGTTCGATGAAGTGATCAAACAAAGGGGCGCAATCGCGCGGACCCGGACTCGCCTCCGGGTGCCCCTGGAAACTGAAGGCGGCCTTGTCGGTGCGGTGCACGCCCTGCAGTGAACCGTCAAACAGAGAGCGGTGGGTGGCCACCAGATTGTCTGGCAGGGTGTCGCCGTCAATCGCGAAACCATGGTTCTGGCTGGTGATCATGACCGTCTTGTCTGCCATCACTTCCACCGGGTGGTTGGCACCGTGGTGGCCAAATTTCATTTTCAGTGTTTTGGCGCCACTGGCCAGGCCCAGCAACTGGTGGCCGAGGCAAATACCAAACACCGGAATATCGGTTTCCAGCAACTCGCGAATGGCCGTAATTGCGTAGTCACAGGGTTCCGGGTCGCCCGGGCCGTTCGACAGGAACACGCCGTCGGGCTTGAGCGCCAGCACATCGGCCGCTGAGGTTTGTGCCGGCACGACAGTCAGCCGGCAACCGCGGTCGACCAGCATGCGCAGAATATTGCGCTTCACACCGTAATCGTAGGCGACTACGTGCATCGGCAGTTCATCGTCGCCGCGCCCCTGGTGGCCATCGGTCAGCGACCAACTGGTTTCACGCCACTGATAGGTGGTGTCGGTGGTGACTTCTTTGGCCAGATCCATGCCCTTGAGGCCGGCAAAACCGCGCGCCAGTTCCAGCGCTCGGGCTTCATCGAGGTTTTCGCCTGCCATGATGCAGCCACTTTGCGCACCTTTTTCCCGCAGCAGACGCGTCAGGCGGCGGGTGTCGATATCGGCAATGGCGACCACATTGTTGTCATGCAGGTATTCCTGCAGTGACTGCTCGCTGCGGAAATTACTGTGCAACAGTGGCAGGTCGCGAATAACCAGACCGGCGGCCCAGACATGATCCGATTCTTCATCTTCGGAATTGGTGCCGGTATTCCCGATATGCGGGTAAGTGAGGGTAACGATTTGGCGGGCATAGGAGGGGTCTGTCAGAATTTCCTGGTAACCGGTCATGGCGGTATTGAACACCACCTCACCGATCGATTCTCCCGGGGCGCCAATGCTGACCCCCCGAAACAGACTGCCGTCAGCTAGTGCGAGTATGGCTGGCGTACTCAAAGATCCGTTCCTCTATCTTGCAGTGCGAGTGGGCAATGACCCGAAAGTCATTGGCAAGGCGCGACATGGACGATACGGACACGGACCGCTAAAACTGACCAGTCAGACAGTTCCACCAACCCCTTTCGCAAAAAAGCGAGATGAAGAAACCCCCATCTCGCCCGTCATTCACTTCTGCGCTGTCGCTTTCCGGATTGGTTAACCGCTGTGCTAATTCAATAAACGACCGGTGTTCGCAAACGCCGTGTGTAAAACCATCTGGGTGCCGCGCCCAAATTTCGGGGATTTTACCGAACATGCAGGGGCAGTGTCCAGGCAATTGACCGCCCGGGCGGCAATCCAGGAGCCTGCCGGACTTAGGATCTCAAATTTCGTAGTTCGCACCAGGAGACTAGCATCGGGTGCCGGGTATGCCTCTGTGGGGAAGTCCGCAGCAAGGATGCTGCGGTCTAGGCCCCATGGATGGGTTCACGCCGACCCCACAGAGGCATACCCGGTATCCGGTGCGGGCCAACGCCTTTGAGGTGAACCGAACTCCGAAACTTGAGTTAGGATGAATCGATGGCGGCGGGAACAAACAACCGACTAATCGAAGTAGTTCACCATGCGTTCCCGTACCGAGCGTGATCCACCGAGTTCATCCTGTTGCAGGATGGCATCGGCCAATCGCCCCAGGGGTTGCAGACCCATGGCCACAATAACCCCGTAAAACCACGCCCAGGAACCCAACAGCAGGCCCATCACCAACCAGATCAGGCCATGGTTGATCAGATAGAGAGGGCCCAGCCAGGCTATCTGCCGTTCTATGCGCCATTGCTGGGCGCTGTGGCTGACGCCATAGGCCACCAGCAGGGGGATGGCGTTAAACAGCGCCGAGATCAGTGCGGGCGGCAACCATAGCCAGGCCGAAGGTTTCGGCCAGCGCCAGCGCCGCTGCGCCCGAACCTCATGCCAGGATAACAACAGACTGGAAGGCACCCGACCGGACTGGGAGATCAGCGGCCATTGCGGTAATGTCTGGTACCCCTTGATCGACCAGGCCAGCTTCTGCAGGCGCTGCAGCTCTTTTAGAATATGCAGCGGTTCAGCCACCATATCGATGACGTCGGGGCGCCAGATCCAGTGTATCGGGCTGCCCAGGGTGTGGCGAAAATCGTAGTTAAAGGTCAGTACCTGAACGCGCAGATGGCGGTGGTGATTGTGCAGACCACGTAGCAGCCGTTGTATGCGGTCGATCTCTTCCGGCGATTCGCCATTTATCGACATGACCAGACACCGCCCTGAGTTAAGAAACGCTGCCAGCCGCTCCTCAAAAACGCCGCCACCGGTCCGCGTACCATGCCCGGTTGCGCGCCACCAGTTGCCCCAGCCGTTGGAGGTTTGTCCATCTTCAACAAACAGGGGTGGTCGTTTCAGCCGCGACCAGAACAACCAGCCATCGGCCGGGCTCACACTGCGCGGCATCAGGATGACATCGACGTCGGTGGTGCGGGGGTCGCTGCCATGCACATGAACCGGGCCCAGCAAGGCACGGCTAATCAGCCGTCCGAGCCCTGACATCATCTTGAGTTTCAGCATGGGTTACTCCCTGAGACCTGTCGGTCGCACATATCCGGCATTATCCGGCTGCACCGCCTTTTGAATAGACCCTTGCCTTTAGCAGAAGCCACTGTGACGGTGCTGATCGCCATAGTAGGCGCCACGGAGGTAACCACAAGCACTGTACATGAAGTTGAGATATGTGCGACCATTAGTAGCATATTGCGCTACCTTCACCAAGGACGTCATGTCTCAGACTGTACAACTTGTCGACACCCTGAAAAAACTGCTGCGTGAGCGAAAAATCACCTACGCCGAAGTTGCCGAGAAACTCAATCTCAGTGAAGCCAACGTCAAGCGGATGTTTTCCAAACGCCACTTTACGCTGAACCGCCTGGAAGAGATATGCGACATGGCCGGTGCCGATCTGGGTTACCTGATGGCACGGATGCATGAGGGCACCATGGTGCTGGATGAGCTCAGCGAAGAGGATGAGCGCGAGCTGGTGTCCGACCCCAAGTTACTGCTGGTTGCCCAGTTGCTGGTCAACCGCTGGGAATACGAAGACATTATATCAACCTATGTGATTGACGAATTCGAGGCGACCCGCCTGCTGGCCCGGCTGGACCGGCTCGGCATTATCGAACTGTTGCCGGGCAACCGGGTGAAAACCAAACTGTCGCGGGATTTTCGCTGGATACACAACGGCCCGGTCTACCGTTTCTTCGAACAAAACGTGGCTCGCGACTTCTTCAATTGCAAATTCGACCCCAAAGCCGGGGAGCTGCTGGTCTTTGTCGCTGGCATGCTGACCCGCCAATCGAACCTGCACCTGCAGAACAGCATTCGACGGCTGGCACGCGAATTTGATGAATTGAGTAAGGAAGACGGCAAACTGCCGCTGGAAGAGACCTTCGGTACCGGGATGGTGTTGGCCATGCGGCCCTGGGAATTGAGTATTTTTGCCGAGATGCGGCGCGGGCCCAATCTGAAGAAATTCTGACTAAACCATAAAGTCGAGTTCGCGCCCCAGGGTGTCGGCTCGCGCCTGTGCCTGATACTGGGCATCAAGCAGACTGCGGGTTACGGCTGCCAGATCTGAGCCTGTTTGTTCGCTTACCGGTTCACGCTCAGAAGCGTCTTCTTCGTTACGCTCATCCGAACCGGACCGCTCAGCACCTGAGATAGCCGACGTGCTATCACTGCTTTCTGGCACAGAATCCTCTTCAGTTTCACCCTCAGCCTCTTGCGGTGACAGATCTTCACGAAGCTCCTGGCGCAATTCAACCTGGGCTTCCATCTTCAATTGCATGGCTGCTGCTGCGACCGAGCGATCCTGGGCTGAAGGTTCGGCTGGTGCCAATGCAGCCCGACGTACTTGCTCGGCCTTGGCCAGGGTAGCCGCCGGGTTTCCGGGTACGGGGCTGATGTCGATTGGAACTTCGCCGGCTACCGCATAGCGTTTGCCATCCGGACCACGCTCAAAGGTAAGGGCCATACCGCCGGCATACGGGCCACCTACGGCCTGGTGGGCCTGTTCGTGCGCCCGCACTTCACGGTCACGCGCAGCCAGCTCCCGAATCGTTTCCAGATCCTGTTCAAACTGACGTTGCTCGGCTTGTTCTCTGGCAACCTGGGCCTGGTCGCGCTGGCGCTCGAAGGCGCTGGCTTCATCCGGTGCCGGGGCTTCGTCGACCGAAGCGGGCTCCGCCTGGGTGCGCGGCGGTGTCGCATTGTTCGAAACGGGGGGCTGAGGAGGTGTAGCGGGTGCCTGCCCGGTCTGACTGTCGCGCCGGTCTGGCCGGTTCTGGCCCGGGGCAGAGGCTTCGGACTCTTCAACCGGAGCAAACACCGCCGCGTCGTTATCCCGGCGCTGCTGCGCGCGCTGCGCCATATCCCCGAACGGACTGACCGTCGGGGTAATGGCATTGGGATAAAGACCGGTGACTGTTGACATCGCTCGCTCCGTTGTTGGACCGGGTGCCGTTAGGTCGGGTTAAGAGCCTTCAGGTTTCTGCACCCGAACACTCCTGCCCGAAACAACTAGACCCGAATATCGATCAGTGTACCCAGGGTTTCAGCGCCCGCTTCGACGACGCGCGCGCTGGCCTGCACCTGGTTCTTCGCCTGAATCTGATTCATCAGAGGCTCGACAATCGACTCCGGACCACCTTCAGCAGGCGGCACATTGGCCTGGGCAATCTGCTGGCCACTGCGGTTCAGCGAGTACAAGCCTCCCTGAATGCCGGCAACCCCTGCGTTCATGACTGAGCTGATCATTCAACCTCCAAACACCCGCCCTGACTGCGGCGGACTACCACTCGTTCGATGCACCCACTTATTCGATGTACCTGTATAAAAGAAACACGAACGGTAATTTAATCGATTAACATGGTTACATTTTAACCAACCCCAGCCACCAAGCTGTAACATTTTGTAAAAACCGCTCACAATGGGCTCTATAATGCCGATACCATCGACGCCTCGCCTCAATTCGCCAGGCGTAATCATATTGGCCGGAGGTCAGGGAGCACCCCGGAATGTCAGGGATTCACTTAACAGGGCGCCTGTCTTTGAAGGCAGTCACCAGTCGCTTGCTCGATCAGGTGATGGACAGCCTGTGCCCGCTGTGCGAGCAACCGTCGGCCGATAGCCAACTGTGTGAGGTGTGCGCCAGCTGGCTACAACCTCTGCCAGACCCCTGCCCGAGCTGCGCAGCGCCCAATACGCTCAGCACCCTTTGTGGCCGCTGCCAGCAACGACCGCCTCCCTGGCAATCGGCAACGGTCGGCTGGGTGCTTGAAGGCGCCACCCGCTTTCTGATTCACCGCATCAAATACCATCGGGACCTCGCCAGCGCCCGGGCTCTGGCCCGGCAATGGTGGTATCACCAGGGGCTGGTGCAGCCAGAGGTAGATGCCCTGGTCCCGGTGCCGCTGCATCGATCCAGGGCCCGCAAGCGAGGCTTCAACCAGGCTGAATGGCTCGCAGATTACTGGGCCCGCCAGGCCAGGTTGCCGGTCTGGACCGGCATCATCAAACAACACCCAACGCCGCCACTGGAGGGCCTGAACCGGGTGCAACGCCGTAAAACGCTTAACGGTGTCTTCCGCGTTATGCACCCGCCCCCAAAACGGGTAGCCATCGTTGACGATGTATTAACTACCGGGGCCACCGCCGCCGAGATGACCCGAACCCTGAAACAGGCCGGCGTAACGCAGGTTGAGCTCTGGTCACTCGCCCGGACACCGCTCGGAAATCATTAACAGACCGCCGACGAACAATGACAGGCGCTGCAAATGATCTACAATGGGCGCTCTTTTTTCTCAGGGTTTCCCATGTCTACCTCTGCACACCCGTTCGACAGCCTCAGTCAGGATCGCATCATCGACTGGCTGGAATCGCTCGGAACCCTGTCCGACTACCGCATCTACCCCCTTAACAGTTATGAAAACCGGGTCTACCGGGTGGGCATTGAGGATGCCAAGCCGGTGGTACTGAAAGCTTACCGGCCAGGGCGCTGGAGCGAGGCGCAAATTCGCGAAGAGCTGACCTTTACCGAGCAATTGTTCGAGGCTGAAATCCCGGTAGTACCGGCGATGAAACTCGGCGACGACATCGTCCACCTGCGCGACGGTTTCTGGTTTGCCTGTTTCGAAATGCGCGCCGGCCACGCCTTCGAGCTGGACAACCCGGACCAGATGTACCGCATCGGCCAGCACCTGGCCCGGCTGCACAATGTCGGCGAAACCGCCGTATTCAAGCACCGGCCCAACCTCTCGCTGACCGAGCCCATCGTTCAGGCGCAACGCTTTTTCGCCGACAGCCCTCTCTTGCCCGACGACCTGCGGGCCAACTACCTGGCAACGCTGGCGCCGATTGCCGAGCTGATTCAGCGCCGCTTCGAGCCGCTGTTCCGTCAGGCCGCCTCAATACGCATTCACGGCGACTTTCACGCTGGCAACATCCTCAGCCGCGATGACCAGCTACTAATCGTCGACCTCGACGATACAGTCATGGGCCCCGCCGCCCAGGACATCTGGAAACTGCTTTCGGGTGATAAACAGGAGCAGGCACGCCAGATCAATGAACTGGAAGAGGGCTATGAACAATTCAGGCCCTTCCCGCGCAAGGAACTGTCGCTGCTCGAACCCCTGCGCACCGTCCACATGATCCGCCACACCCTCTGGATCGCCCAGCGCTGGGATGACCCGGCCTTCCCGCGCGCCTTCTCCTGGTTCGACAGCCAGCGTTTCTGGAGCGACCACTTGCTCGCCTTGCGCGAGCAATGGGCGCTGCTGCAGGAATAAGAAACGCCAGGATAGGGGTTCGCACAATTCGAGCGTCGGGTGCCGGTGGTGCCTCTGTGGGTGAGTCCGCAGCAGGGACTATAACGCCAGGAGCGTTTTAGCATGAGCGAAGCGAGTCCGAAGGGTGAATCCCATGGAAGGGATTCATATCATGCGGTCTAGGCCCGAAACGTCGGACCGCCATGGACAGATTCACGCCGACCCCACAGAGGCACCACCGGTAACCGCTGCGGGCCTTAACCACTAATTTGAATTCCAAAAAATGAGAACCACTGATCGAACCGGGCCAGGGTGACTGGACCCGACTTTAAAACCGCCCTATAGTGCCGATTCTTGCCCGGCGGCACTCCGAACCGCATTGGGTCGTCCGGTTTGAGCGTGTGACCAGGAAGTCAGACGCACCCCTTACCCGGCGACTGGCTTGACCGGAGTACCGACTGACAGGCAGGTTTTCAAGTAACGTATGGAGACGTAATTGTGACTCATTCTGCACCTCGACTTTCCTCCGGCAGCGCCCGTTGGCTGCCCGCCCTGACCGCACTGGCACTGGCCAGTGGCTGCGCGACCACCGGTTCCGACCGCTTTGTGGACGCACCGGCTCTGGTCAGCGGCGAAGCACTGCAATCGGAACTGAATACCTCCAGCCCCGCGAACCTGAACAACGGCGCCCGCTTCTCGGCACACTGGTTCTGCGCCACCGAAGCCGAACCCCGGGCCTTCTACCGGTTTCAGGCACCTTTTGCCGCCGAACTGACGTTATTTAACGAACAGGGCTGGCTGATCGACCAAGCCAGCGTAGATCCGGCCAGCAGCGACGCCGTCAGCATTCTGATGGGACCCGACGCTGGCGAGTGCTCTCTGCTGGTGGTCAACGGCAACGATGACGAAGCCTATGGCCCCTACCGCCTGATCGACCAGAGCATTGCCGGCCAGGCCGATACACTGAGTGCGGACCAGTCGCTGGTCGGTTCTCTGGAGACAGACAACAGCCCGACCCGCTACCCGCTGAGCATCGACTCGCCCACTCAGATCAGTTTCACACTGAACGACGCCAGCCGCTCTCTGGGCATGCACCTGAGCGGCCCTGCGGTCAACGCGGAAGCCGTTGCCTGTGGCGACAGTACACTGACACTCGATGCCTACCTCGAGCCCGGCGATTACGAACTGATCCTGCAGCCAGGTCGGCGGCCGAGCGCGGCTGTCGATGAATACGACTACTACGAAGTCGAAACGCCCCTGTGCACCGATGCCCTGGTTGACGAAGGCCGTTTCTATCAGCTGGATACCGCCAGCACGATACTGCCTGAAGGCATTCGCAACGGCGGCATCCTGGCAGACGATGAAACCCTGACCGGTCTGATGCTGTCTACCGAGGGTAACCGCTACCTGCTTGAACTCGATCATCCGTCAGAAGTGGTGGTCAGCCTCGCTTCCACCGATTTTGACACCATGCTGTCGATCACTGGTGAGGATGTTCAGCTCGATAACGATGACTTTGGCGACGGCACCGATTCCCAGCTGTCGTCCATTCTGATGCCAGGCGAATATACCGTGACCGCGCTCAGCTATGAGAGCTACCCGGTAGATGGCATCTACACGCTGCAAACCCAGGTAACCCCCTTTGAAGGCGACCTGCGCAACAGCGGTGAGATTGCCCCGGGCAGCAGCCTGATCGGTATGCGCACCGATAACGACAACCGCTACACCCTGACCATCGATGAAGCCTCTGAAGTCAGCATTGCACTGAACTCTGCCAGTTTTGATACCACCCTGGCCCTGTCGGGCAATGGTTTGGACCTGAGCGACGATGATGGCGGTGGCGATACCAACTCGCTGATTACCACCATCCTGCAACCGGGCACCTACACGCTCACCGTCGGCAGCTATTCCGGCAACGGCCTGTACAACCTGACGGTTAACAGCAGCGAGGTTCTGGGCGAGATGATGAACAGCGGCGAACTGAGAGCGGGCGACGTAGTCTATGGCGACCTCCAGACCGGCAGCAGCCTGACCTACACCATCAGCCTCGACGCCGCACGCACGGTAAGCATTGAGACGGTGTCATCGGCGGTTGATACCGTGATCACCCTGGTCGGCCCTGGCCTGTCGCTGGAGAACGACGACGGCGGCGACGGCACCAATTCACGCCTGGAAGAGTTCCTGCCAGCCGGTACCTACACCCTGGACGTGCGCGGCTACAGCGGCTCGGAAAGCGGCCAGATCCGCATCGAAGTACAGATGGATCTATCCGACGCCCAGTCCTGAGCAAAGATAGCTAGTAAAAAACCGCCGGCTGGCGGTTTTTTTTATGCTTGGTAGTTTAGGTTGGCTAGGGGCATTGGTCCGCAGCGGCAACCGGGTATGCCCCTGTGGGGTCGGCGTGAATCCGTCCGTGGAGCCTAGGCCGCAGCATCCCTGCTGCGGACTACCCCACAGGGGCATACCCGGCAGCCGCCGCTAGTTAACTCTGCGAACTCCAATACTTAAATCATTTAAAAGTTTCGGCTAGCCGGTGAGTTACTGGATAAATAAACCACCTCACCAAGTGTTGGCTGCCGGGTAGTTCTATCCGGGGAAGTCTGAGGCATGGATGCCGAAGCCTAGGCCCCATGGACGGGTTCACGCCGACCCCGGATAGGACTACCCGGTAGCCAACACGAACCAAAGGCACTTAATCCCGAGGAGCCCGGGAAGCGGTCACTTCGGTCGCCCGCAGCCGCTGTGATAGCTTGTCCAGCACGCCATTGACGTAGCGGTGGCCTTCGCTGGCACCAAAGAGTTTCGACAGCTCCACGCCTTCGTTGATGATTACCTTGAAGGGGACGTCGATGCGGTGCACCAGTTCATAGGCGCCCATGCGCAGAATAGACAGCTCAACCGGTGTCATTTCGCGAACCGAGCGATCGGTAACCGATTCAATGTAGCTGTCGAGTTCCGACAGCGTGCT
This sequence comes from Saccharospirillum sp., assembly GCA_035704555.1. Lineage (GTDB taxonomy): Bacteria > Pseudomonadota > Gammaproteobacteria > Pseudomonadales > Natronospirillaceae > Saccharospirillum. The sequence continues at coordinate 19,660 of DASSWT010000025.1, forward strand.
TGGCACGCCGCGCAGCACTTCACTGAAGTATTCCTGATCCACCTTGGCCATATCGTGATCAGCGATGAACTCCGCTTCAATCTGATTGACCGGAGACGACGACAAATGCCACTGATACAAAGCCTGCATGGCCAGACGACGGGCCTTGCGGCGGGCTGCCATATTGGGACGCTGCTGGGTCATGCTTTAACCCTCGATCTGCTTGAACAGATTGACCATTTCCAGGGCCACCAGCGCCGCCTCGGCCCCTTTGTTGCCTGCCTTGGTACCGGCTCGCTCGATAGCCTGTTCGATTGAATCAACCGTCAGCACACCGAAGACGACGGGCATGCTGGCCGTCAGGGCCACTGAATTGAGGCCACCAGCAGCTTCACCGGCTACAAAATCGAAATGGGGCGTACCGCCGCGAATCACCGCACCCAGAGCGATGATGGCGTTGTAGCGTTCGGTTTCTGCGAGCTTCTGGCAGACGATGGGCAGTTCATAGGCGCCTGGCGCGCGAATCACCGTCAGTTGCTCATCTTTGATGCCGTGGCGTTTGAGCGCATCGAGTGCGCCGTCCAGCAGGCTTTCAACCACGAAGCTGTTCCAGCGGCCGACTACGATGGCGTACTTGGCGTCGTTGGCGGAAAAATCGCCTTCCAGGGTGGTGATGTTTGAAGTCAGTGCAGTCATTGTCTGATCCTGTCTTAACGGCGAGCCGGTCCGGCTCGCCGTCGGTTAATCAATAATCGTTGGGTAAACAGCCCTCAGGCTTCATCGCCCGCGGCCGGAATGTACTCGACCACTTCCAGATCGAACCCGGAAATGCCGCCGAACTTGATCGGTGAACTAAGCAGACGCATCTTGCCCACGCCCAGCTCCCGCAATATTTGCGAGCCGGTACCAATGGTGGTGTAGGTCCCGTATTTGTCGACATTCGGGTTGCGCGTGTTG
>DASSWT010000038.1:0-2782 GCA_035704555.1 Saccharospirillum sp.
GTAACCTGTTCCCCGTTGTAAATGACCAACAGAGGGACATGTTATGAAAAAGCTCACACTGAGTGCACTGGCCATCGTAACCGCGCTGGGCCTGGCGGCCTGCAGTTCGGAAGACAACGAAGGCGCGAACATGGAAGAGGCTGCGGAAAATGCCGGCGAAATGATGGATGAGGCAGGCGATTCCATGGAAAATGCCGTCGAAGAGGCCACCGGCCAGGCCAATAGTGCCTGGGAAGAAACCAAGGATGCCGCCGCCGAAGCCGGTGAAGAAATGGGCGAAGCCGCGAACGATGCGGCGGATGCGGTTGAAGATGGCTATGAGAACGCCACTCAACAGTAAGGCCTGATATTACGGCCCGGTATGGTGATTCACCTGCCGGGTTTTCTTTGTCAAAAAACGTTAACCGTTCTGACTTCAGATTGTTCCCCGACTGTCACATTTCCCGCCGACACTGACCTCTCAATAAAGCAGACCCGCTGTTACCTGAGAGAGGCAAATCATGGCCAAGCACGATCTTGATCCAAACTACCTGGACCCGAACTATGAGCCGGTAGTAAACCATTCCGACAACACTCCCTTTCACCAGGTTCTGGCTGCCCGCATGCAGCGCCGGACTGTGATGAAAGGCAGCGTGGGTGCCGCCCTCGCCAGTATCATGGGTATTGGCCTGGCTGGCTGTGGCAGTGACGACGACAGTGCCCCCACCACGGGGAACGTTGCCAGTACCAGCCTGGGCTTCAAGGCGGTGCCGGTGTCTTCTGCCAATCAGGTGATGATCCCCGAGGGCTATTCGTCACAGGCATTTCTGCCCTGGGGCACGCCAATCACCGGCTCGTATCCGGCATTTCAGGCGGATGCTTCCAATTCCGGTGCCGATCAGGAGCAGCAGGTTGGTATGCACCATGACGGGCTGCATTTCTTCCCTGTCGATCTGAAGGCTGGCGGCAACAGCTCGGAAGAAGGGTTGCTGGTGATGAACCATGAGTACATCAACCCGTCAGCTCTGCACACCAATGGCCCGACAGCCGCGGCCGACAATGGCGGCGTTCGTCCCGCTGATGAAGTCCGTAAAGAAGTTGCCGCACACGGTGTTTCCGTCGTTCACATCAAACGTGACAGCGAAGGTACCTGGGACATTGTTTTCGGGAGCCCATTTAACCGACGCATCACCGGCAACACCGAGATGGACATTCGCGGGCCGGTTCGTGGGTACGGCAAACTGATCACCCGTTACAGCCCGGATGCCACCGAAACTCGCGGCACCCTGAACAACTGCGCCATGGGGCCGACTCCGTGGGGTACCTATCTCGCCGCCGAAGAGAACTGGCATGGTTACTTTGCCAACAGCGCCGCAATCCAGCCGAGAGAGCAGGTTCGCCACGGTGTGGGTAGTTCCAGCCGGTACGACTGGGAGCTGGCCGATGGCGCCGCTGATAGCTACATCCGCTTTGATGTGACGCCGGGTGCGGGTTCCGCCACCGAGGACTATCGTAACGAAGCCAACACCTACGGCTACATGGTCGAAATTGATCCGTTCACTCCGGAAAGCAAGCCCCAGAAGCGCACGGCGCTGGGCCGGTTCGGGCACGAAGGTGTTATTTTTGCGCCCGTGACCGAGGGTGAGCCGGTGGTCTGTTACTCTGGCGACGATTCGCGGTTCGAGTATATCTACAAGTTCGTCTCGTCCAAGCCTTATTACGCCGCGACGGCGGGTGGCTACCTGCTGGATGAGGGAACGCTGTACGTCGCGCGCTTCAACGCCGACGGCACCGGCGATTGGCTGCCATTGTCACTGGACGATGCGGATTTTCTGTCGAAAGTGCAGGCTGCCGAGGGTACCCAGGTTGGTGAGGTTCAGTTTGACGGCTTTGAAAATCAGGCCGACGTTTTGCTGAACACTCGTCTTGCTGCCGATATAGCCGGTGCCACTACGATGGATCGCCCGGAATGGGGGGCCGTAGACCCGAATACCGGTGAGGTCTATTTTACCCTGACCAACAACAGCAACCGCGGGCGCGATGGCTTTGACGACGTAAACGCGGCGAACCCGAATGACATTAACCGGACAGGGCATATCATCCGCTGGTCAGAAGAAGGCAATGACTATGCGTCGACGGCGTTCAGCTGGGACATTTTCGTATTCGCTGGTGAGCAGGGCACGGAAACGGTTGTTGACGGCGAGACGGTGGTATCACTGACCGACGATAATATCTTCAGCAGCCCGGATGGCTTGTGGTTTGACTACAATGGCCGCCTCTGGATTCAGACGGATGGTTCCGATGCAGCGCCATATCAGAACAACATGATGCTGGCGGCGAATCCCGCCACCCGTGAAATAAAACGGTTTTTCGTCGGGCCACAGGGTTGTGAAGTCACTGGTGTGGTGACCACCCCGGACGTTAAAACCATGTTTGTGAACATACAGCATCCGGCTGCCAACTGGCCATTGGGTACCGAAGGGGACCACCCCAGGGATGCCACGGTCATCGTCACCCGTGATGATGGTGGTGTTGTCGGCGCCTGATCCCCTCGGGGTATAGCGGATCCGCGCCGAAAGGCGCTATTTAAAACCACAACACCGGTCGCTCCTGAAGGCGGAGCGGCCGGTGTTGTGGTTTTTGCCATTCAGAAATGATGCCACCGGCCGATACCCTGAAAAGTCCACTAAAGTATGAGTTATTAACTCGGGTCAATTCATTAGGCTCCGCGATAGCCTTTAATAAAAATGATAACAGATGCAGCAATAACGATGAGGTTCATATGGGGTTGCTCAGTCGGGGT
>DASSWT010000101.1:0-15115 GCA_035704555.1 Saccharospirillum sp.
ATCATGGAACGCAGCGCGTCGCGGGCGTTGTCGGCGAGTTCCGGGTGGTCCTGATCGTAGACGTTGCCTTCGACCGGTTCCGGCGGTTCTATATGGTTTTGCAAGCCTTCGGTGACGCCTGCCAGTACCACCGCTACTGCCAGGTAGGGGTTGGTGTCGGCGCCGCTCAGGCGGTGTTCGATGCGGGTGGCTTCGATACTGCCGGACGGAATGCGCAGCGCCGAGGTGCGGTTGTCGTAGCCCCAGGTTTTGGCGGTGGGGGCGAAGGCATCCGGATTGAGGCGGCGGTAGCTGTTGATGTTCGGGCACAGCAATGCCTGAACATGGTCGGCCATATCGATCAGGCCGCCCATGGCCCAGCGCATCTCCGGCACGTTTTCCGGGTCTTCGCTGGCAAAGATATTGTTGCCCTCGTCGTCCATCAGGCTCAGGTGAATGTGCATACCGCTGCCCGCTTCCTCGATGTAGGGCTTGGCCATGAAGGTGGCTTCCATTTCCCATTTGCGGGCCACCTGCGCAATGACGCGCTTGAGCATCACCGCCTCGTCCGCGGCGCGCATCGGGTCGTTGCCGTAGTTGAGGTTTACCTCAAACTGGCCAGGGGCGTATTCGGTTATGACGGTGTCGGCCGGAATGTTCTGTTCATGGGCGGTGTCGAGTACGTCGCGGATGAAGAAATCGTAGTCATCCAGGTCATCCATCGAATAGACCTGTTTGGAGCTCATGCGCCGGCCACTGACCGGTGATACCGGCGGCTGCAGCTGACCATCGGCGTCGCGCTCGGTATCGATCAGGTAGAACTCCAGCTCCACGGCAATGCCGGGGGTGTAGCCCAGTTCATTAAAGCGCTTTACCGCCTGCACCAGTACCTGACGCGGGTCCATCAGAAAGGGCGTTTCGCCATCGGTTTCATACATGGTGAACAGCGCCTGGGCGCGGTCGCCATCGGCATGCCAGGGTACCATCGCCAGGGTGTTGGGAACCGGCAGGCAGAGCCGGTCGCGGTCGCCGTCTTCAGCACCCAGGCCGGTCTCTTCAACGGTAGTACCGGTAGCATCCAGCGCCATCACGGAGCCGGGCAGGTTAAAGCCTTCTTCATACACCTTTTCCAGCAGCTCGCGCTCAATGCGCTTGCCGCGCAGCACGCCGTTGAGGTCGGTGACCAGCAGTTCGATGGTGGTGACGTCCGGGTGTTGTTCCAGAAAGGCGGTTACTTCAGGGTGTGACATGATGCTTTCTCATCGTTGGCGAGGACGGCCCGGGCTTACCGGGCCTGACACAGCGACTTAACAGTTGGGCGGCCTTGCCGCCAGAAGGATCAGCGGTCGAGGCCGCCCATGCATAAATATTTCAGTTCCAGGTACTCGTCGATACCGTATTGGCTGCCTTCACGGCCGAGACCTGACTCTTTCACGCCACCAAAGGGCGCGACTTCAGTTGAGATAATACCCTCATTAATGCCAACCATCCCGTATTCCAGAGCTTCAGCCACGCGCCAAATGCGCGAAAGGTTGTCGCTGTAGAAGTAGGCGGCCAGGCCGAAGGGGGTATCGTTCGCCAGTTGCACGGCTTCTTCCTCGGTTTTGAACCGGGTCAGAGCGGTGATCGGGCCAAAGATTTCCTCCTGGCTGACGCGCATGGTCGGTGCAACCTCGGTCAGTACTGTCGGCTCAAAGAAGGTGTGGCCCAGGCTATGACGTTTGCCGCCCAGCAACACCTTGGCTCCCTTATCGGTCGCCTCGTTGAGCAGGGATTCGACTTTCTCCAGACCTGCTTCATTGATCAGCGGCCCAATGGTCACGCCATCGTCCATGCCGTTGCCCACTTTAAGCTTCTCGCTGGCTTCGGCCATGGCTTTGGCGAAACGGTCGTAAACGCCTTCCTGCACCAGAAACCGGTTCACGCAGACACAGGTCTGGCCGGTATTGCGGTATTTCGAGGCCATGGCGCCTTTGACGGCGGCGTCGATATCGGCGTCATCAAAAACAATAAAAGGGGCATTACCACCGAGCTCCATCGACACCCGCTTCACGCTGTCGGCCGCCTGACGGATCAAGGATTTGCCAACTGGCGTCGAGCCGGTAAAACTCACCTTGCGCACCAGCGGGTGGGTACTGAGCACTTCACCGACCGCTTTGCCGTTACTGGCGGTGATAATGTTCAGCACGCCCTTCGGCAAGCCGGCCTGCCGGCCCAGATCCGCCAGCGCCAGGGCGGTCAGCGGCGTCGCTTCTGCGGGCTTGACGACAATGGTGCAACCGGCGGCCAGCGCCGGGGCAACCTTGCGGGTAATCATCGCCAGTGGAAAGTTCCAGGGTGTGATGGCGGTACAGACGCCAACCGGCTGTTTGATTGCCAGGATGCGGCGGTCGTTGTTGGGGGTGGGGATAACGTCGCCGCTGGCGCGTTTGGCCTCTTCGGCGAACCATTCTATAAAGGAAGCGCCGTAAGCCACCTCGCCTTTGGACTCGGCCAGGGGCTTGCCGCACTCCAGCGTCATCAGTTCGGCCAGTTGGTCCTGGTGGTTCATGATCAGCTCGAACCAGCGGCGCAGAATGGTGGCGCGGCTCTTGGCCGTTTCATTTTTCCAGGAGGCAAAGGCACGATGGGCGGCTTCGATGGCTAGCTCGGTGTCTTCGGGCCCGCAGTCGGTCACCACGGCCAGGCATTCGCCGTTGGCCGGGTTGGTGACGTCGAAGGTGCGGCCGGACTGAGCCGTTGCCCAGTCGCCATCAATGAAACTGAGGCTGTGAATCATGGAATCTGTCATGAAAACGCTCCTTTTGGGATGTATCGCTAACAGGCGACGTAACCTCGCCATGAACCACCCAGTGTAGCGGCTGCTGTCGAGTCCCGGAGGTGAATGATCGAATGCAGCAAGCTAACCTCAATTTGAGGCGAAGCTCAAGAGGCGTGGTTAAAATAATTGACACTTTGACCCAGTTCAGGCCCCAAAAACGGTCAATAATGTTTTATATAATTAACATTCGGCCTTTTCGGCGCCTTGTGTTGATTATTTTTTATGGTAACGTGGTAAAAAATAAACACCTGAATGGCCATCTGTATTAAGCATGTTAGTGAGTGCTGGGTACAGAGCATTCAAGGGCATAATAAAGCGTTATACCACAGGGGGTTTGCATGCAGCCCGAACGTGTCCGGCCACTGGTCGGCGTCGTCTGCGATGTTAAAACGGTACCGCCGCACGCCTACCACATGGCGGGCGACAAGTACCTGACCGCACTGGCCGAAGCCGCTGGTGTGACCCCTGTGCTGATACCCGCTCTGACCGATCTGCTCGATCCCTCTTCCTTTGTAAGCCGTCTCGACGGTCTCTTTCTGACCGGAGGTTACTCCATGGTGCATCCGCGCCATTATGGGGCGGCGCCGTTGCCGGATCAGGCCTATGATGAGCGACGTGATGCGTTGAGCCTGAAATTGATAGACGCAGCCATGGCTCGGGATCTGCCATTGTTTGCCGCCTGTCGCGGCTTTCAGGAAGTTAATGTAGCACTGGGTGGCACTCTGCATCAGGCATTGCACGAAGTGCCGGGTTTGCAGGAACATCGCGAAAACAAAGACGAGTCGCTGGCGCAGCAGTACGCACCGGCGCACCCTGTTGCACTGACCCGGGGTGGGTTACTGCAGCAGATTCTTACGACTGACACCCTGGAGGTAAACTCCTTGCATGTTCAAGGTGTGGCAACGCTTGGGGGCGGCTTAGAGGTTGAAGCCACTGCACCGGACGGTTTGATCGAAGCAGTGCGAATCGCCGCCATGCGATTTGCACTGGCCGTGCAGTGGCACCCGGAATGGCAGGTTATGAACAACTCCCAACAACGACAACTGTTTGAGGCGTTCGGTGATGCGTGCAGAGCGTGACAACCGAACGAACCCTGTATGGACGATTTAATTAAGTGGCTTAAAGACAACCGCGTAACCGAAGTGGAGTGCATCACGCCGGACCAGACCGGCATCGCGCGCGGTAAGATCATGCCGACCAGTAAATTCATTGCCGAGCGTGGCATTCGCTTGCCCGAGAGTGTACTGTTGCAGACCGCCACTGGCGATTACCCGGACGATGAATCCTATTACAGCATTCTGGACCCGGCCGACATCGACATGATTCTGCGCCCGGATCCAAACGCCGCTTTTCTGGTGCCCTGGACGCTGGAGCCAACGGCTCACGTCATTCACGACTGCTACGACAGTGTCGGCAACCTGATTGAACTGTCGCCACGTGCGGTACTGAAAAAAGTATTGGGTTTGTATGAGGCAAGAGGCTGGAAGCCTATTGTCGCTCCGGAAGTGGAGTTCTACCTGACCCAGCGCTGCACCGACCCGGACTTGCCGCTGGAGCCGCCGATTGGCCGTTCTGGCCGCAAGGAAAGTGGTCGCCAGTCGTTCAGTATCGATGCGGCCAACGAATACGACCCGATCATTGAAGACGTTTACGACTGGTGTGAAGCCCAGGGACTGGACATCGATACGCTGATCCACGAGGAAGGCACTGCCCAGATGGAATTCAACTTCCGCCACGGCGATGCGCTGAAATTGGCCGACCAGGTGTTTGTTTTTAAACGGACGGTGCGTGAAGCGGCTTTGAAGCACAATATTGGTGCAACGTTTATGGCCAAGCCGATCACCGGCGAGCCCGGCAGTTCGATGCACATTCACCAGTCGCTGGTCGACGCCAAAACTGGCAAGAATCTGTTTTCCAACCCGGATGGCTCGGCCTCTAAACAGTTCCTCAATTACATCGGTGGTTTGCAGGCCTACATCCCCCAACTGATGCCCATGTTTGCCCCCAATATGAACAGCTACCGGCGCTATTTGCCGGGTGCTGACGGCAACGCGCCGGTCAACATCGAGTGGGGTGAAGAGAACCGTACCGTTGGCTTGCGGGTACCCCAGGCATCGCCTGAATCCCGTCGGGTCGAGAACCGTCTGCCCGGCGCCGACACCAACCCCTATCTGGCCATGGCGGCGAACCTCGCCTGTGGCTACCTGGGCATGGTGAAGGATCTCAAACCACGCAAACCGGTCACCGGACGCGCCGGTGCCGAAGCCGACCCGGATGTACCGTTCAACCTGGAAGCCGCTCTGGAAATCATGTCCGAGTGCCAGGAAATGCGGGAACTGTTAGGGCCAACTTTTGTCGATGGCTTTATTGCCACGCGCTGGGCTGAATATGAAGGCTTCAAACGGGTGATCAGTTCGTGGGAGCGCGAGTTCCTGTTGAGCACGGTTTAATAATTAAAGGCTCGTGGCGAAAATTGTGAGCGGCGGGTGCCGGTGGTGCCTCTGCGGGGAAGTCCGCAGCAGGGACTAAAACGTCAGGAACGTTTTAGCATGAGCGGAGCGAGCCCGGAGGGTGAATCCCATGGAAGGGATTCATATCCTGCGGTCTAGGCTCCATGGACGGATTCACGCCGGCCCCGCAGAGGCACCACCGGTAGTCGCCGCGGACCTTGCCACTCAACTAACCCCGAGCCCTGTATTTCAATTGAAAAGGGGGACTGTCATGACCGCTGCACCGTCATTGACTCAAACCGAACACTGGCAACATCAGGGTGCCGACCACATGCTGCACCCTTTTGGTGACAGCGGTGCCATTGGCCGTGAGGGTGCACGCATCATTACCCGGGCCCAGGGTGTGACGCTCTGGGACAGTGAAGGCAATGAATATCTGGATGCCTTTGCCGGGCTCTGGTGTGTGAATTTGGGGTATGGCCGGCAGGAACTGGTCGATGCCGCCAGCAAGCAGATGAGTGAGCTGCCGTACTACAATCTGTTTTTTAAATCGGCAACGCCACCGGCGGTCGAACTGGCCATGGCCTTGTCCGAGATTGCGCCGAAGCACATCAACCACACCTTCTTTACTAACTCCGGCAGTGAAGCCAACGACACCGTGTTTCGCATGGTACGCCGCTACTGGGATTTGAAAGGCAAGCCTGAGAAGAAAACCATTATCGGTCGTCATAATGGCTATCACGGTTCAACGGTGGCGGGTGCCAGTCTGGGCGGCATGAGCCATATGCATGCCCAGGGGGACTTGCCGATTCCCGGTATCGCCCACATTCGTCAGCCTTATTGGTTTGGTGAGGGAGGCGGCTTGTCGCCGGACGAGTTTGGTCTGGTGGCAGCACGAGCCCTTGAAGAGAAAATTCTGGAACTGGGCCCTGAAACGGTGGGTGCTTTTATTGCCGAACCAATCCAGGGCGCCGGTGGCGTGATTATTCCGCCTGACACTTACTGGCCTGAAATCGAACGCATCGTCAAACGCTATGATCTATTGTTAGTGGTTGATGAGGTGATTTGTGGTTTCGGCCGCACCGGTGAATGGTTCGGGTCCGACTATTATGGGTTAACACCCGACCTGATGCCCATCGCCAAGGGGCTCTCGTCCGGGTACCTGCCCATTGGTGGAGTTATGGTTGCCGACCGCGTCGCAGAGGTGTTCAAAGCCAGTGGCGGTGAGTTCAATCACGGCTTTACTTACTCGGGTCACCCGGTCTGTGCCGCCGTTGCTCTGGAGAACGTGCGAATACTGCGTGAGGAGGGCATTGTTGACCGGGTCCGCGAGGAAACGGCACCCTACTTGCAGGCACAGCTGCAGACGCTGGCGGACCACCCCCTGGTGGGTGAGGTTCGGGGCGTGGGTATGTTGGGTGCGGTGGAGCTGGTTCAGGATAAAGTCAGCCGCAGCCGCTACCCTGAAGAAGGCCGGGTAGGCACCCTGTGCCGGGACTACGCTCTGGCAGGGGGGCTGGTGTTGCGCGCCACTGGTGACACCATGCTGATGTCACCACCGCTGGTGATCAGGCCGGATGAAATTGATGAGTTGGTTGCCAGAACGCGTCGGGCACTGGACCAGACGCTGGCTCAGTTGCTGAAAGAAAATGCGGCTGGTGAATAAATTCTTTTGGTGTTTTGATCATCTCATTTTACTGTAGGCAGGTGGTTCGGGGGCTGGCCTGATCAGCCAAAGAGCCAAATAAAAAAATGATGCAGGGGAGTATCTTTCGATGAGTAAACATAAGAAGACCATCGCCATCGCCGCACTGGCGGCGGCCGTTGCGGGAACGACGATCGCTGAGGATCGCGTTGTTTATATCTATAACTGGTCTGACTACATTGGCCCGGACACACTGGTGGATTTTACCGCTGAAACCGGCATCGACGTGGTATATGACGTTTTCGATTCCAACGATGTGCTGGAAGCCAAAGTGCTGTCCGGTCAGACTGGCTATGATGTGGTGGTGCCGACCACCAACTATCTGGCTCGTCAGATTCAGGCTGGTGCCTACCAGAAACTCGACAAGTCGAAACTGACTAATTACGACAACCTGGACATGGAGCTGATGGAGCGCCTGGAAAACTTCGACCCGGGCAATGAATACGCCGTTCCCTATCAGTGGGGCACCAACGGTATTGGTTACAACGTGGGCAAGATTCAGGAAATACTGGGCGAAGACGCCCCAATAGGCAGCTGGGATCTGGTGTTTGATCCGCAGTATGCCTCGAAGCTGGCTGAGTGCGGCATTACCTTTCTGGATTCCGGTAACGAAATTTTCCCGCTGATACTTCAGTACATGGGCCGTAACCCCTACAGCCGCAGCGCAGCCGACTACAGTGCAGCGCTGGATGAACTGATGAAAGTGCGTCCTTATATCCAGTACTTCCACAGCTCACGGTACATTTCCGATCTGGCCAACGGCAACGTCTGTGTTTCCATTGGTTGGTCTGGTGATGTCTTCCAGGCAATGGCCCGTGCTGAAGAAGCAGGTGCCGGTGTTGAGGTAGATTACTACATCCCGGAGGAAGGTACCGTACTCTGGTCTGACATGATGGCGATCCCCAAAGACGCCCGTAATGTCGATGAAGCGCACGAATTCATCAATTTCGTGCTGCAGCCAGAAGTGGCTGCGGGAATCACCAACTATGTCTGGTATGGCAGCCCGGTAGAAGCCGCCAAACCGTTCATTGATCCTGAGATTCTGAATAATCCGGGTATCTACCCACCGGAAGGCGCCGAACTGTTTACCAACGAGGTTCTGCCTAACAGCATCATGCGTCAGATTACCCGTAACTGGACCCGGTTCAAATCGGGCAGCTGAGGGTAACCTGTGGTTCGGGGCCGGTTAATCCGGCCCCGACATTTCTGCCCCAAGCACTTTTTTGTCAAACCGGTATTGCGAACCAGAGTATTTGGGGCAGGGATGTCAGGCCATCGCAAGCCTACATGAGTTAAATGCACTCGTTTCTTAACGTGTTGAAATACAACCTTCGGTAGTTCTAGCCAGCGTGAAAGGGGAGACACCCAGATGGCATTAGCGGCCGGCGCGCGCCGACAACAGCATGAAACCAGTACTGAAACCAAGAAAACACTGCTCAGTATTGAAAAGGTAACCAAGTATTTTGATGAAGATCTGGCGGTCGACAACGTAACGCTTGAGGTCCGTCAGGGTGAAATATTCGCGTTGCTGGGGGCTTCCGGCTCTGGCAAATCGACTTTGCTGAGGATAATGGCGGGTTTTGAAAACCCGACTGAAGGGCGCATTGTTCTGGATGGTGAAGACATTACCCATCAGCCGCCCTATCAGCGTCAAATCAATATGATGTTTCAGTCTTATGCGCTTTTCCCTCACATGACGGTGGAACAGAATCTGGCGTTTGGTCTGAAACAGGAGAAGCTGGCGAAAGACGTCATCATTGATCGGGTACAGCGCATGCTGAAACTGGTCCATATGGAAAAGTATGCACGTCGAAAGCCGCATCAGTTGTCCGGCGGGCAGCGTCAGCGGGTCGCCCTTGCACGCAGCCTGGCGAAGCAACCCAAGTTGTTGTTACTCGACGAACCCATGGGTGCACTCGATAAAAAGCTACGTACTGAAATGCAATTGGAAGTAGTGGATATTCTTGAAAACGTGGGTGTAACCTGCGTGATGGTGACGCACGATCAGGAAGAAGCCATGACCATGGCTGATCGCATAGCGATTATGGATCAGGGTTTCATTCAGCAGGTTGGCTCACCGGTCGATATTTACGAAAGCCCAAACAGTCGGATGGTTGCGGAATTTATTGGGTCGGTGAATCTGTTTGACGGCCGGATCATTGACGATCAGGAAGATCATATGACACTGCATACCCCCGAACTGGATGCCGATATCTACATCGGGCATGGGGTAACCTCCGGTGTCGATGAGCGCAACATGCTGTTTGCGCTGCGCCCGGAAAAAACCCTGATGACGCGCGAAAAACCGGAAGGGGATTTCAACTGGTCTTCGGGTGTTGTGCATGACATTGCCTATCTCGGCGGCCATACGGTGTATTACGTACGGCTGCCGCAAGGCAAAATCGTTCAGTGTTTTCTGGCCAATGTTGAGCGCCGGGCCGACCGTCCGACCTGGGATGATCCGGTCTATGTGCACTGGGCCAGCGACAGCGGCGTGGTGTTGCGCTCATGAAAAAAGTTGACCTGGCTCGTAGTCTGCCAGGCGGTCGCCGCTGGGTAATCGCCGGGCCTTACTTCTGGTTGCTGATCTTTTTTTTGCTGCCTTTCGTTATTGTGGCCAAAATATCACTGTCAGAAACCTTTCTGGGTATTCCGCCTTACACGGCCATGTTTGAATGGCTGGACCAGACGCTTAATATCCGCGTGACGTTCAGTAATTACGCCTGGCTGTTGAGTGATGATCTTTATATCCAGGCCTACTGGAATTCGATCAAGATTGCTTTCAATTCGACCATCTTTGCCTTGTTGTTGGGCTACCCTATGGCCTATGCGATTGCCAAGGCGCCCGCTCATCTGCAAACAACCTGGCTGTTGCTGGTGTTGTTACCCAGCTGGACCTCCTTTTTAATTCGGGTATATGCCTGGATGGGTTTATTGGGCAACAACGGTGTGTTTAACAATTTCATGGTCTGGATCGGATTGATCGACTCCCCCATTCAGATGCTCAATACCAACTTTGCGGTTTACATTGGTGTGGTGTACTCATATCTGCCGTTTATGGTGCTGCCGCTCTATGCCAACTTAGTGAAGCACGACAACGCGTTACTGGAGGCCGCCAGCGATTTGGGTGCACGCAAAATGACTTCTTTTTTCCACATCACGCTGCCGCTGTCGATCAATGGCATGATCGCAGGTTCGATGCTGGTATTTATCCCGGTGGTGGGTGAGTACGTCATTCCTGAATTGCTGGGCGGTGCCGAGACGCTGATGATTGGCAAGGTCCTGTGGCAGGAGTTTTTTAATAACCGCGACTGGCCGGTCGCCTCGGCGCTGGCGGTACTGATGATCATGTTGCTGATTATTCCGATCATGCTGTTCCACCGCTACCAGAACAAGGAGTCGGGGCTATGAAATCGGGTCGTTTCAGTTTCAGCGTCATCATTTTCTGGCTTGGTATCTTTTTCCTGTATGGCCCGATGCTGATGTTGATTATTTATTCGTTCAACGCCTCGCGCATGGTGCAGGTCTGGGCCGGCTGGTCGACGCGCTGGTACGGTGAGTTGTTTCAGGATCAGCAATTGATGAGCGCGGTAGGGCGCTCCCTGCAAATCGCCTTTTACTCGGCCAGTACGGCCGTGGTGATCGGTATGCTGGCTTCCATTGTGATGATTCGTTTCACCCGCTTTCGCGGTCGCACCCTGTTCAGCGGCATGATTACCGCGCCGCTGGTCATGCCCGATGTGATCATCGGTATTTCCATGTTGCTGCTGTTCGTCGCCATGGCGCAGTCGCTCGGCTGGCCAGCCCAGCGCGGCATGCTGACGATCTGGATCGCGCATACCACCTTTTGCGTGGCTTATTCCACCGTGGTGATCAGCTCCCGGCTACGTGAGATGGACCAGAGCCTCGAAGAGGCGGCGCTCGATCTTGGGGCGACACCGATCAAGGCTTTCTTCCTGGTCACCCTGCCGGTGATTTCACCAGCGATCATTTCCGCCTGGCTGCTGTCGTTCACCCTGTCGCTGGATGACGTGGTGATCGCCAGTTTCGTAACCGGGCCCGGGGCCACTACGCTGCCGATTGAAGTGTTCAGCCAGGTCAAGCTGGGCGTGACGCCCAAGATCAATGCGCTGGCGACCATCATCATCGGTGTCGTATCGATCGTAGCCTTCTCCAGCTGGATGCTGTTCCGCAAGATCGACCAGCACAACCGCGCTGCGGCTCGCATGGCTGCACAGGGTTAAGACAGCTGCCCTTGTGGCTTCAAGTATCGGAGTTTGCAACCAACTGAGTGTCAGGTGCCGGGTAACCCTATCTGGGGATGTCTGAAGCAGGGATGCTTCAGTCTAGGCCCCATGGATGGGTTCACGCCGAGCGATGTGTCGCACCACCCAGATAAGGTTACCCGGTGCCTGACACGGATTCCTGGCGACAAAGCAAAACTGAACTCCGAAACTTGGGTTGTTACGGTTCGCTCTGGGCCGTGGCCTCAAATTTCCCTATGATGTGCACAGACCGGGCAAGGCCTGCCCGTTACCCGTCCTGTTATCGCAAGGTTGCCCCGACTGCATGAAAAGTCTGTATCGATTATTGCCTTTATTGTCCCACCAGCAGTTTACCTCGGGTCAGGCGCTGGCTGACGAGCTTCAGGTGACGCGGCCGACGGTGTCCAACTGGGTGGCCGAGTTGGTGGCTCAGGGCGTGGATGTGTATTCAGTGAAGGGGCGGGGTTACCGGCTGGCCGAACCGGTGAGTTTGCTCGACCGTGAGCGGATACTGGCGTTGCTGTCGGGCGAGGTGACCCGCCGCTTGTCGGTGCTGGATATCCGCACCGATGTCGATTCCACCAACGCCTGGGTGCTGGCGCAGCCACCCGCACCGGGGCGCTGGTCGGTTTGTACAGCTGATTACCAGCACCAGGGCCGGGGGCGCAGAGGCCGGGCCTGGCAAAGCCCGCCGGCCAGCAGTGTCATGGTCTCGGCGGCGGTGCGCGAATCGCTGACCGGCGATGCACTCTATGCGGCCAGCCTGGTGGTTGGTGTGGCCGTAGTGCGAGCCATTCGGCAGGTCACGGCCTTGTCCGTCGCCTTGAAATGGCCCAACGATATTTATTATGAAGGTCGCAAACTCGGCGGCGTGCTCTGCGAATTACAGGGTAACCCGCTCGATCAGCCGGTATTGGTCGTCGGCATCGGGCTGAACGTGAACGCGGCGCCTCCGGGGCTGGACCGGGACATCGCCTGCTTGCGTGATCTGGCCGGTCAGTTTGTTGACCGCAATGACTTGCTGGCGGCGTTGCTCAACGAGCTGCAAAGCGTGCTCGCTACTTTAACCCGGCCCGGCGGTCTGGCAGATTTGTTGCGAGAATGGTCCGATTACGACTGTCTGCTGAACCGGTCGGTCACGCTGGTGCAGGGCAGTCAGCACGAGGCCGTGGTTGCTCGTGGCATTGATGCCCAGGGGCAACTGTTGATTGACGACGAGCGCGGCCAGCGCCGGACCGTCAACGGCGGTGAGGTGTCGGTACTATGGTGAGTTTTATGATACAGGTAAGTTTTACTGCTGGTACCACGGGGCGATCATCATGACCGGGGCTCAGGCAGCAGTACCCGAGGCGGACGTCCTGTTTCTAGACTGTGGCAATAGCCGGTGCAAGTACCGGCTGGGCGACCAGTCCGGATTCTGGCTGGACCTCGAAACAGCGCTGGCGGATATCGATCAATGGCAGCCAGGCCGGGTTCTGATCGCGACCGTATCGGCCTTTGGTGCGCAGCTGCAGGCTGCGCTGGAGAGTAGGGGGCGCCTGGATGTTAGCCTACTGGCAGTGCGTAACGGCTGGCATGGCGTGCACATCGCCTATCCGGATCCGGCCCGTTACGGCATCGACCGCTGGCTGACACTGATTGCCGTGCGCAGCTGGCAGCAGAATGTGGTGATTGTCGATGCCGGCACAGCGCTGACCATTGATGCACTGGACGCCGCCGGACAACATCGGGGCGGCTACATTGTGCCCGGCCTGGCGCTGATGCGCCGTGCTCTGGTAAATGATACATTCGCGTTACCGGCGGTGGCCGCGAGCCAGAGCAGGGCGCCCGGACACAACACGGCCGATGCCATTGCCAACGGCGCGGTGCTGACACTCAGCGCAGCGGTCACCGCGGCTTGCGCGGAATACGCCCTGTCACCCAGCCGGCTGGTCTGGACCGGTGGTGATGCGCCGGTTCTGGCAGCTCATGTTCAGCCTGCCGGAGAGCAGATGCCGGATCTGGTCATCGCTGGCATGCAACAACTGTATAAGGACGCGGCTTACATGGAATCTCTCGAATGAAGTGGATTATCCTAACCTTGCTGGTGCTGAATATGGCGCTGGGTGGGTATCAGTATTGGCAGACGACTCAGCCCGATGTTCAGCCAGCCGAGCCATCGGCCGCGCAAATGAATAATCTGGCCATCAGCGAGGAGACCCGAACCCGGCTGGCAGAGCTGGAGCGAACCGAGGTTGCCGAGCCCTTGGTTGAGCCACTGCAATGTGTGCGCATCACCGGTATTGCCGCTGAAGATCAGGCCGACATTATTCAGTCGCGGTTGCGGGCGCTGGAGGTTACCTCCTCGAAAACCACGCAAGAAGAGATTTTGCGGTCAGATTACTGGGTGGTCCTTGGCCCCTTCGAGACTGATCAGCAAGGCCGCGACCGCTTGTCGCAGCTTCAGGCAGACGACATCGAGAGTTTCCTGATCAACCAGGGGCGGTTGGCCGGTGGTATTTCGCTGGGGCTGTTCTCATCGGATAGCAATGCCCGGACACGGGTCGCTGAGTTGGCTGAGCAGGGTATCGACGCGCGCGTCGAGCGGGTCGACCGGACTCGTGAGGTGTGGGTGCTGACCATAGCGGCCGAGTCGGCGCGGCTGATCTCCAATCAGGCACTGGAGTCTATCGTCTCCGGGTTTGAAGGCGCTTCGTTTCAGCGCTTTCGTTGTTGAAGCCCCGGTCTATTGGCCTCAAACGGTGGTGCAAAACCCTTGCCGAACGGTTGCATTTCAATCCCATAATCAATAATATGCGCGCCTCCTTGTAAGGCAAGGTGGGTTTTACCCGGTTTCATGTGGTCTAAGTGCTTGTTCTGATTGAGAAAAATTTATCGATCAGAGTTGACACCCTGACAGGCTTCATGCAAACTTCCGCCCGGTTTGGAGGGGTTCCCGAGTGGCCAAAGGGAGCAGACTGTAAATCTGCCGCTTTATGCTTCGATGGTTCGAATCCGTCCCCCTCCACCATTTCCTCCTTCGGGGGGCAGTGCGGGTATAGTTCAACGGTAGAACCTCAGCCTTCCAAGCTGATGATGCGGGTTCGATTCCCGCTACCCGCTCCAGATAGTGTTGTTGAAGGTCAATCCAAAGGTTGTGCTTTCGATTCTGTCTGATTTGCTCGCGTAGCTCAGTGGTAGAGCACTCCATTGGTAATGGAGAGGTCATGAGTTCAAATCTCATCGTGAGCACCATATTTGTGGCCGGCGTTTTGGCTGGCTGAGTGAATCGGAAGGCAGGCACTTAACAGTGGCTGCCTTTTGCTTATGTGAATCCAGGTGAGAGGCTGGGACTATGTCTAAAGCTACTTTTGAACGTACCAAGCCGCACGTAAACGTCGGCACCATCGGTCACGTTGACCACGGTAAAACTACTTTGACCGCGGCGCTGACGCGTGTTTGCCACGAAGTGTGGGGCACAGGCGCCTCTGTCGCATTTGACGGCATCGACAACGCACCGGAAGAGCGTGAGCGTGGTATCACCATTGCCACCTCTCACGTTGAATACGATTCACCCGCTCGCCACTACGCGCACGTTGACTGCCCGGGCCACGCTGACTATGTGAAAAACATGATCACCGGTGCCGCTCAGATGGACGGCGCGATCCTGGTTTGCTCCGCTGCTGACGGCCCGATGCCGCAAACGCGTGAGCACATCCTGCTGTCCCGTCAGGTTGGCGTACCCTTCATCGTTGTGTTCCTGAACAAGGCCGATATGGTCGACGACGAAGAGTTGCTGGAACTGGTTGAGATGGAAGTGCGTGACCTGCTGTCCATGTACGACTTCCCGGGCGACGACACACCGATCATCATCGGTTCTGCGCTGATGGCGCTGGAAGGCAAAGATGACAACGAA
>DASSWT010000140.1:0-3109 GCA_035704555.1 Saccharospirillum sp.
CGGTACATGACCAGCAGCATGGCCAATCTGAAACATGCGGCACTGCAGGGGCTGGGGGTGGTCGCGTTGCCGACTTACGTTTGCAGTGACAGTGTAGCGTCGGGAGCGTTGCACCGTTTGTTGCCCGAATGGCATGTCGGCCGGCCACAGATCAGCTTGCTCATGCCATCTCGCAGAGGGCAGTTACCTGCGGTGAAGGCGCTAAGCCAGGCGTTGGCGCAACACTTCGAGCGTATTGACGAGCGCTGAAGCGGGTAAACATTGGGGACCACAGGAACGGTTCAAGTGCGTTGGTAACGGCTCATTTGGCTCTGCTGAGTCGAGGGCCGATAAAGGGGATTCTGACGACAAAGCCCGGGCATCGTGATACCAGCCATGCGAGCCCGGGGTACGCTACCAGGCGACCGGCCAGAACGATGCCCGCTATAACAATTGGCAGGGTTCCGGCCAGTGCCAGTATCGCCACAACGGTGCGGACCGGCGCCGAAGAAACGGCCAGAGCGGCCAGAACAAGAACTCCATAGCGAGCGATCATCTCATCAAATCGTTGCCACAAATCCCCAGCTTCCGATTGCACGACCCAGGCGACGAACGCCTCTCCGTAAATGCCCATCAGAGTGGCTAGCACGAAGGCGCCCGATGCACATCCAAAGGAGAAGTACAGGCTTAGCTTCAGCCATTGAGCGGGCCTGGGCAAAATCGAGCTGATGAAGATGGCATTGGTTGGCGAGCCCGGAATGAAATAGTCGGACGCGGCTACCAGGGCCACGATGCCAGGGTAATAAGGGCGGTCGGCCAGGCCGATGATCCGGTTTTTCAGACGCGTGAAGACGTTTGGCATTAGGTCGTCAACCAGGAACGAGAGGGTAATCAGCATACCTGAGTACGCTTTAATGCCTCTTAACCTATGTTAATAACATGCCACGTTTTATTAGACACCCGTCACCCGGGTGAACGTTGTCACTCGCTATATATGACTATATATTACGGTGTATCGTCCTTAACCGGAGAAGGGTCTTCATGCTGAACACCGGGCGCTTGAAGCGTTGCCTGGCGGCGGGAATTTTGCTGGCTTTGCTGATGCCGTCGGCGGCAACGCCAGCGCAGGCGGTCACACGCATAGCGGCCGCCTCGCAACTGAGGTTCGTGATGGACGACATCGCCCAGCAGTACCGGGAGCAGTTTCCCGATAACCGGATTGATGTGCAGTACGGATCCTCCGGTCGCTTTCATGCGCAAATCATCAACGGTGCGCCCTTCGATGTGTATTTGTCGGCCGATATGGAATACCCCGCTGCGGTGGCTGAGGCGGGCTTTGCCGCCACCAGGGTGCTCCCCTATGCGGTGGGTCGCCTTGCGCTCTGGAGCAACACCGTTGACGCGGAATCGTTAACCTTAACCGATTTAACTGACCCGCGGTTTCGGCGTGTCGCCATCGCCAACCCCCGGCATGCCCCTTATGGTGCCCGGGCGCGGGAAGCGTTGATGTCCGTTGGCGTGTGGGAGGCTGTGGAACCTCGTTTGGTGTATGGCGAAAATATTTCCGGCACCTTGCAGCTGGTGCAAAGTGGAGCGGCCGAAGTGGGCATTGTGGCGCTGGCGCTGGTGTTGAACCCTGAGATCCTGGCGCAAGGGGGTTATCATCTGATCGACGATCAGCTTCACCAGCCACTGGAACAGGGCCTTGTTGTTACCCGCCGTGCTGCGCAGAATGACGTCGCCTGGCATTTTGCCCGCTACATTCGCGGCCCCGAAGCGAGCAAAATCTTCCGGGCTTATGGGTACGATCTGCCCGCAACTTCTCCCTAAGGTGGTGTGATTGAGATGCCAGGCATAGCCGAAGCGGACTGGATAGCGTTGTTGTTAACGCTCAGGCTCGCGCTGATCAGTACCCTGTTGCTGTTGGTGTTGTGTGTGCCTCTGGCCTGGTGGCTGGCGTTTACACCACGCCGCATTAAGGTGATGGTGGAAGCACTGGTAGCACTGCCACTGGTACTGCCTCCGACGGTGATCGGGTTTTATCTGCTGATATTGCTTGGCCCCAGGGGCGCCGTGGGTGGGGCTCTGGAATCGGTCGGTCTCAACCATCTGGCGTTCAGCTTTACCGGCCTGGTCATCGGTTCCATGGTTTATTCGCTGCCTTTTGTCGTGCAGCCACTGCAAAATGCGTTTCAAAGCCTGGGTGTCCGGCCATTGGAAGCGGCGGCAACCTTGCGCGCCGGACTTCTGGACCGGTTTCTGACGGTGGTGTTGCCGCTGACGCGACGCGGCTTTCTCACCGCCTTTGTGTTGTCGTTCGCCCATACGCTGGGTGAGTTCGGGGTGTTGCTGATGATTGGTGGCAGTATTCCGGGCGAAACCCAGGTGGCGTCGATTGCCATCTACAATCATGTACAGGCGCTGGACTATGGCGCCGCTCATGGTCTCTCACTGGTGTTGCTGGCACTGGCCTTTTCGATGCTGTTGGCGGTATACACCCTGAACCGTCGTTTTCGTCTGGTCGGGATGGCGCAATGAAGGTGACCTTTCAACTCCAGCGGGGCGATTTCAGGCTGAATGCGGCCTTTGATTTGCCCGACCAGGGAGTCACCGCCATCTTCGGTCGCTCCGGCTGTGGCAAGACCAGCCTGTTGCGGTGTATGGCCGGGCTGGAACCTGAAGCTCATGGCCAGTTGCAGATCGCCGGGAAAGTCTGGCAGGCGGACGCCCAGTCGTTGCCCACTCACCAGCGTGCCCTGGGCTATGTTTTTCAGGAAGCCAGCTTGTTCGCACATTTAACCGTGGAGCAAAACCTGCGCTATGGCTGGCGACGCGTGGCGCGCGAGCGCAGGCGGGTGGAGTGGCAGCCAACCATCGAACTGCTCGGGCTGGCGCCATTGCTGAGTCACTACCCCGATCAACTCTCCGGGGGGCAACGCCAACGTGTTGCAGTGGGCCGCGCGCTACTGGCAAGCCCGGATCTGCTGTTAATGGATGAGCCCCTGGCCTCGCTCGACAGCACCAGTAAGGCGGACATACTGCCTTATCTGGAACGACTGCATCAAAGCCTGGCGATTCCCGTTGTTTACGTCAGCCACAGCCAGGACGAGGTATTACGGCTGGCCGATCA
>DASSWT010000142.1:0-4780 GCA_035704555.1 Saccharospirillum sp.
CCGTGCATTGCCCTTTCCGGTAGAAACCCTGTCGATGCATTTTATCGCACCGCGCAATCAGAGCGGTTCAGACGCCCTGATCGCCCGGGTGAACCGAGCCCTGGCGGAGCTGCAGCGGGATAACGAATACGCCCGCTTTATAGATGACTACCTGACAATTATCTATCCGCGTCAGATGCCTTCCAGTTCGGCGCCATAATCCGGCCCCCAACGCTTGCGAATGCGGTCCATGACTTCAGCCAGCGCCAGCGAATCGGCCCAGCTGTGTTCCTCGCATTGCAGCAAGCCAGCTGTCAGACTGCGGTTAACGGCGCTGAATTCATAGTGATAGCCGCGGCCCAGCAGGGGGTACTGCTGCTGGCTGACCGGCGCCTTACCCACCTGCCAGCGTGCGGCCTGACTGGCAAACCAGGGCGCTTTGATTTCCACCCATCCGTTTTCGCCGCTGATGGTCGCCTGCGTCGGCAACGGAAAATCCAGGCTGTACGACAGCGAAGCGTGGACCCCGTTTGAATACGCCAATACGAGATCGGCATAACGATCCACACCACGGACGCCCAGGGCAACGTCACCTTCGATGTCGGTGGGAGCGCCGAACAGGTCCAGCGGCAACAGCAAAGGGTAGATGCCGATATCAAGCAGTGCGCCACCGGCCAGTTCAGGCGCATTCAAACGATGCTCCGGGTCGGCTGGCGCAGCAAAGCCAAAGCTGGCCTGGCAGTGGCGCAGCCGACCGATACGGCCCGACCGCAGATCCGCCAGCACCGAGCGATAAACCGGGCTGAAGCGAGTCCACAAGGCCTCAACACACAACACCTGGCAACGCTCGGCGGTGTCGTACAAGGTTTTGGTTTGGGCGGCATTCAGGGTTGCTGGCTTTTCGACCAACACCGCCTTGCCCGCTTCCATGGCCGCCATCGCCTGTTTCCGGTGCTGGGTATGCGGGCTGGCAATGTAAACCACATCGATGTCATCTCGCGCCAG
This sequence comes from Saccharospirillum sp., assembly GCA_035704555.1. Lineage (GTDB taxonomy): Bacteria > Pseudomonadota > Gammaproteobacteria > Pseudomonadales > Natronospirillaceae > Saccharospirillum. Next base: position 985 of record DASSWT010000142.1, read on the forward strand.
CATGGTATCGAGATCGTCGAAGGCCAGCGCAATACCATGGCGGTCGGCAAAGGCCTGCGCACTGGCCTGAGAGCGCGAGCACACCGCGACAAATTCGCCGCCGCTTCCGTGCTGGGCATCGGCCACAAACTGATCGGCCATGCCGCCGGTGCCGATAACGGCCCAGCGGTAGGATGACGATGAAGCAGAACTGCTCATAAAAGACTCTCCTGTGGTCACTGCGGACCGTTCTTGTTGTTGGGTACTCAAGTTTCGGAGTTCGCTTAGGTGACAAGCGGCGGCTGGCGGGGATGCCCCTGTGGGGAAGTCCGCAGCAGGGACTAAAACGCCAGGAGCGTTTTAGCATGAGCGCAGCGAGCCCGAAGGGTGAATCCCATGGAAGGGATTCATATCCTGCGGTCTAGGCTCCATGGACGGATCAACGCCGACCCCACAGGGGCATCCCCGGTAGCCGGCGCGGACCAATGCCACCCAACCGCCCCGAACTCCGAAACTTGAATTAGGTAGCCTGGGCCAAGTGCAGCCGATCACTGCGTTCGGGTGACCCGGTTCATAAACCGCTGCGCCCGGGCTTCGCGTTCTTCATTCTGGCCTTTGTACAACACTGAAATTTTTACCCAGTCCGACCCTACCGCATAGAGCCGGTGGCGTTGAATCCGGTTTTCGGCATCGTAGAGCGCATAGCGGGCGGTCGACTCACTGCTTTGCAACGGCTCGTACACATCACCCGCGACCTGTTCCCGGTCGGTTTCCAGCATGCGTTCGGCCACCTCGGGCAACGGGTCGGTCAGGTCACCGGATTGCACCAGAAAATCCATACCCCGGCGGCGCAAAAACCAGGCACTGCCATCTGAGCCGGGCTGCACACTGGGAGCGGCTTCCCATTCAATGGTAATGGCGTCGTTTACAGTCGTGGCCACGTAGTCGGGTTGATCGACAGGTTGCAGGCGGGTGGGCCATTGCAGATAGACAAAGCCGACCAGTAATACGATGACGATCCAGAAGGTGGGGCGGCGTATGGCGTCACGCCAGCCGGTTACCGGGGTACGGTCGGCTGACGGATCATCCGGGCGATGCGACACGGCGGGTTCTCTTTTGTGAGCTGAAATAAATAAACTGGCCGCACTTTACCGCAATGCACCGGTGCGGGCCAGTCGGACGGCCGTGTGCGTCAATCCTGAATCTTGGAGAACTCCCGGTCCAGTTCATAGCGCTTGGAAGTCACGTACTGCTCCATCCGCTCCACACGGCTCAGGGTGCGGTTTAGTCGTTCCCTGGCCGTATTGAGGCGCTCACCAGGGCTCTCTCCGTAGCGAAACAAATTACGCGGACGGTCCTGATGGTTGTTCTCGTCGTACTGGTATTCCTGTTGCACCGGGCCCTTTGGGCGCGGCGCCATGGCGACGCAAGCGCCTACGTAAGCCAAAACGGTCAGGAACCCGAAGAACATAAACCCTGCCACCACGATCAGCCGGGCAATCCAGTGTTCGATGTTAAAATGGTCGGCAAGCCCGGCACAGACGCCACCCAGCCAACCGTCTTTCTTGTTCCGGTACAGGTTCATACCGAAGCCTTCGCGACGGCGCTGCCAGAATTCTTTCTTAGTCATGAGAGTCTCTCCGACACGTTAGCGGTCCCGCTTCCAGCGAGGGCTGCGTTCATCCAAAATGCCTTCCAGCGCATCGACCCGGTCGACCACCTTATCGAGGGTGCGCAGCAGGTCATCCAATTTCACCTGATCATCTTCCGACAGACCCTGTCGTGTGCGCCCCTTGTGGCGGTAGTCCAGCACCAGCCAGATCGGCATCACCACCACCAAAAACAGGATGGTCGGGACAAACAGAAATTCAAAAAAATGCATGCCTTACTCCTTGCGGGCCAACCCTGCGGTCAGCCCGGGGCTCAGTTTTGTTCCGGGCGGTTTTTCATTTTGGCTTTCAGGCGTTCCAGCTCAAGATTGATGCTGTCGTCCCGGACCAGGCCATCGATCTCGCCGGCCAGATCGGTGCGTTCGCTCTTACCCAGATCCATCGCTTCGATTTCGCTTTCCATCGAATCCATACGGCGCTCGTAGCGTTCGAACTTGTCGAACGCATCCTGCAGCGATTCACGCGACAACTGCTCCTTGGCCCGACGACGGCTCGACACCGTCTGGTGCCGCATAACCATCGATTTCTGCTTCGCCTTGGCGTCGGTCAGCTTTTGCTGTAGTTGCCCAATCTCACCGGACAGCTGTTTCAGATGCTCATCCAGCGCCTTGAATTCCTGCTCAATGATAGCCTCTTCCTCCTGCAGCACCTGTTTTTCCGCCAGGGCTGCGCGGGCCAGATCTTCACGGTTTTTCTCCAGCGCCAGGGTGGCCTTGGCTTCCCATTCACCCACTTCCGCATGCAAGCGGTCGAGCCGGCGCTGGGCGTCTTTCTTATCGGCGATGATGCGCGCTGAACTGCTGCGCACTTCCACCAGCGTTTCTTCCATTTCCTGAATGATCAGCCGAATCATCTTCTGTGGGTCTTCGGCGCGATCAAGCAAGGCGGTCAGATTGGAATTGATGATGTCGGTCAGTCTCGAAAAAATACCCATAACATGTGCTCCTGTTTGCCAGCTAGTCTAAATTAAATTTCACCGTTCGTTTGACGACCGCCCGAACAGATGCGTGATGCTCTCGTAGAGCAGCGTCATCCAGACGAAGGTCAATAATCCAATGCCCAGGTGCGTCACGGCGGCCAGGGCGGTACTTAATGTAATCATGCCCATATACAGCGGTGCGCGCGGGTTCAACATAAACATATCCTGTCCCTCTGCCGTCCTGATAATCCCTGGCTACAGCATATCGTCAGTGATTAATTGCGTTACGCCTTGTCTATTACAGATACCGTGCCAATTCGGTAACTCATTGATTTATATGAACTTTAGGTATTTCACCTCAACCTGCACTAGACTTTATTAGCGTTCAGGGCTAATTTATTTAGCCATATAAACCAATGCAAAGAGCAAAGACATGACCGAGCGCAGCCCGCAGCGAATTCTTGGCGAAAGCCCGGCCCTGTCTGACCTGCTCGACCGGGTCTCCCAGGTCGCCCCGCTGAACCGGCCGGTACTGGTCATCGGCGAACGCGGCACCGGCAAGGAGCTGATCGCCGAACGGCTGCATTTCCTATCGCAACGCTGGCAACAGCCGTTTCTGAAGATCAACTGCGGCGCCATCAGCGAATCCCTGCTCGATGCCGACCTGTTCGGCTACGAACCCGGTGCCTTTACCGGCGCCACACGGCTGCACAAGGGCCGTTTCGAGCGGGCTCACGAGGGCACCCTGTTTCTGGATGAAGTGGGCAACATGTCTCAGGCGTTGCAGGAAAAACTGCTGCGTCTGATCGAATACGGCGAATTCGAACGCCTCGGCGGCCAGCAAACCCTGACGGTCGATGTACGCATCATCGCTGCCACCAACGAGCACCTGCCGGGGCTGGCCGCAGAAGGCCGCTTCCGCGCCGACCTGCTCGACCGCCTGGCGTTCGACGTACTCACCCTGCCCCCACTGCGCCACCGCCACGACGACATCACCCTGCTCGCCGATCAGTTCGGCATTCAAATGAGCAGTGAACTGGGTTGTGAGGTATTCCCCTGGTTTACCGACCAGGCACGAAAGCAACTGACCAGCCACCCGTTCTACGGCAACGTCCGCGAACTCAAAAACGCCATTGAGCGCAGTGTTTACCGCTGGGGCAATGAAGCCGAACCGATCGACGACCTGGTGCTCGACCCCTTTCACTCACCCTGGCAACCGGCACAGGAA
>DASSWT010000218.1:0-9405 GCA_035704555.1 Saccharospirillum sp.
GCGGCGACCGCTCCCTTGCTGTGGCGAAAGACGGCCATCTGGGCATGGGGGCGCTGATCGTCCAGTGTCCAGTCCAATACAGCCTGATAAAACGCAATGGCGCGATCAAGATCCAGGACCGGAATATCCAGCCAGACGAGGGGGTTGGAGCGCATCAGAGAGGAGTCAGGCATAAACTCCGGTCACTGGCAAAAGACGGGCTGGCAATAGGACCACCGATGAACAACCATATGAGTAACGAAGGGCGTTTACAGCCAGGAGGCCAGCGTTTGCTGAATCTGGTCGATCCAGGTGAGCGGGTCCGAGTTCCCGTCATCGGCCCTGATCGGGTCCCTTAATAAATAGCTTGGGTTTACTTCAGGTTGCCCGAGTGCCACGTATAATGCGGTTATGGCGAGGGTGACCATGGTAAGCGTAAATAATGTTGACCCTTTCATCCTTGTACCTGACCTGTTGGCGATTCTGAGGTGATTTACAACAGCCCAGATAGTCTAGCACCAACACTCAGTGCCTGAAAGTGAATGAGCGCCTCTGGCCTGAGCCTTGCAGCCGGACCAGAGCACTCATGTTTTAGGGATTAGGCGGTCTATCAGTTTTTGCGCATGTCGGTCGACTCGAATATCTTGTCGGCACTGGCGGCGACAAAGCCCTGGTACAAATTGCCCTCGTCATCGTGATACCGCTTGGCAAACTCGTAGTAGCAGGTGGTTACCTCGTGTTGCTTGCCATCGGCAAAGGTAAACGGCTGCACACTGGCTTTGGTTGAGCCCTGCTCCAACAACACGGCTGGCGACCCCTTAACCCGGCCCCCGGCTTCGTTGATGCTGAAACCCAGCTCTTCAATCAACTGGTTCATCTGCTCGATGTCGTTAATGCCGTTCAGAGCATTCACGTTGATGGTGAAGTGGTTGCAGCGCAAGCCGATTACGCTCAACCAGGCCGCGTATTCGGATTCGCTGGCCAGTTGCTCGTAGTCTTCATAGGAAGGGACTTCCCACAGCGGACCACGCCAGAAGATGGAGGCGTCGGCGACGTCTTTCGGGTCAATTTGATCGACCAGGCGGTGAATGATGGCCTGGGCGGTGTCGGTCAGTTCTTCAACGCGCAATTCGCTAAGGAAAATGCGAGGCAGGTCCGGGTTGGGTGGAATGTAGCCGTAGGCATCCAGCTTTTTCGACGGAAACTGATAGGGTTCGTAGCGGCTGTACCCCATGTCCAGAATAAAGGGTTCGAGGTGTTTCAACTGGATTGGGCCAATATTGAAGGTGCGAAAGGCGACGTGGTCATTCTGTACCACTTCACCCCGGGCGATTAGCGCATTGGCAATGGCCTCGGCCTGGGGCGTCATGTTGATATAGTCCTGCCACAGGTTTTCGTAAAACGTGTCGATCTTCATTCAGGTCTCCAGTTTGAAAGGGCTTCTACCTGGCACAGTACCCAGGCGATGCGCTCAGTCTACTGAGCCGAACCATATAGCGGTTATCAGCAGCACGCCGCGACTTTGTTGATGAGCGACCTCGTTAGTCGCTGGGTGATGAGCAGGCCCACTGTTACAACTCAAGTTTTGGAGTTCGCTCGGAAGACTAGTACTGGGTACCCGGTATCCGGTGCGGGTCAACGCCTTTGAGATCAGCCGAACTCCGAAACTCACCACTGGTGGAGTGGTCTTACCCTATTCTTGCCAGCATGCGGCGACCCGCTTCGGTGATGTGCCAGCGCATGCGACAGTGCCGCTTCGTGGTCGCAGTTGAACCCGCCACAGCCCCGTGCTGCATCACCTTTGGATAAATGATAGGTGATGATCACCAGGACCCGTCGACCTGCGCGTACCGATTCACCGACAACAGCTGCCAGTAAATCGCCAAGATAGGGCCAGCCCAAATCAAAAATACCCCCCAAGTTACGAAATGGACGAATGATCCCGAGCGGTGTCTGGGTGGCATAGGGCAAATGGAGGCGTCCGTCCATGCATTTCAGAGCGACGATTTCGGTGCTGTGTTCGGCCTGGTAGCGCTGGCGCGCCAGATGATGTTCCGGGTCGCAAAAGCGCTCCGAGTGGGTGCGGCTCAGGTCGAGCAGCCAGTCGATGCGCTCCTGAATCGGGCGGGTATGCATGGCGCGTGTCTCTGTTGGGTCGTCGCGGCAGTATAAGGGACAAGTCCCAAACTTGGCGAATACCCAGCCGGGCTCGCCATTCTGTTCCGGCTTCTGGTAGTCTTCGAACATTGTTTACCCGTTGTGTTGGAGATTGTTATGCCCGCCTGGTGGCCTTTTGTATTGGTGTATACCGCCGCTGTAATCAGCCCGGGGCCGGATTTTGCGCTGGTGGTTAAGTCGGCGCTTACCCGGGGTAAGCGTGCCAGCACGTTGAATGCTCTGGGCATTGGTTTGGGGGTTACTCTCCATACTTTGGTTGCTGTGCTGGGTGTTTCGGCGCTAGTGCAGTCGAGCCGATGGCTGGCTATGACACTGCCCTGGCTGGGCATCGGGTATCTGCTGTATCTAGGTTGGGGTGGCTTGAGTGCGCAACCGACGCCGCCGGGGCAACCACTAGACAGTTCAGCCAGAGTTAGCGATCGAGGGGATTTCTGGCAGGGGTTTTTGACCAATGTGCTGAACCCGAAGGCGTTGCTGTTTTTCTCGGCCATTTTGCTGCAGTTGGTAGAAGGCCTGAACGGGTGGATGCAGTCTGCACTGGTTGGCTATGTGTTTGTGGTCACCAGTCTGTGGTTTGGTCTGGTTGGGTGGGTGTTGTCACAACCGGTTTTGCAACGCCGGTTTTTAAACCGGCGCCACTGGATTGACCGGGGCGCCGGGGTGATTTTTGTTGCCTTGTCGCTGCTGTTTATTTGGGACTGGTGGCAGCGTTGGATGCTTTGAGGGCTCGCTTGGCAGACTGGTTTCGCCCCAGGGTGTGCAGCGAGTCGAGCGTCAGTAGCAACAGGGCCGTCCAGATCAGACCGAAGGTTACCAGTTTGCCAGGGCTCAGGGTTTCGCCGTAAACAAAGACCGCCAGCAAGAACATGCCGCTCGGGGCGATGTATTGAAAGAAGCCGAGCGCGGTCAGGCTGATTCGATTGGCCGCTGCGGCGAAACACATTAACGGCACCATGGTGACCGGGCCAGCGGCAAACAGCAGCAGGTTTATCGACCAGGAATTGTCGATCAGATTGCTGGTCGGGCTGGTGGTAAACAATAAATAACCGGCGGCAACGGGCAGCAGTAAACCGGTTTCCAGTGCCATGCCGGTGAAGCTGTCGACGCCGATTTTTTTACGCACCAGGCCATACAGCGCAAAGCTGGTGGCCAGCAGCAGGGCAACCCAGGGCAGGCGACCGAACTGGATCAGCTCGAACGCAACGGCGGCGACACACAGTAGCGCGGCGATGGTTCGTACCCGGTCGAGCCGGTCCCGGAAGAAGATCATGCCCAGTAAAATGTTCATCAGCGGGTTGATGTAATAGCCGAGACTGGCACTGAGCATGTAGTTGCTCTGCACCGCCCAAATAAACAACCCCCAGTTAAACCCGATCAGTATTGTTGAGGCGAGCAGATTCCAGCGGGTCCGGGACGAGCGCAGGGCGGCCATCAGAGCTGCCCGTTTGCGAAACAGGAAAATCAAACCCAGGGTTAACAGAAACGACCAGATGATGCGGTGCGATAACAACTCCGCTGCCGCAACGTCATCCATAACCTTGAAATAGATGGGTGCCACCGACCACAGAATGTAGGCGATCAGTGCGTAAAAAGCGCCGCTGCGTGTTGCAGATATCATAGTCGCCTCAAATGTTGGTCAGTGAATCCTGGGCGTTGCCCGGGCTCTGGATCAGTTCAATTAGGGTGTCGATGGCAAGCAGCAGCGTATCGCGTTTCAGCCGGCCACCGATGCAGATGCGCACCGCCTGGGGGGCTGCGAATTGCCCGGCCGCAAACACTTCGGCCGGTTTCAGTTGAATGCGATGCTCGGCCGCGCGCGCAACCAGATTGACCGCGCGCCAGGGCGCGGGTAAATCCAGCCAGACGTTGAAGCCGCCACCGCGCGGCGACAGCCCGGCCTGTTTCAACCGTTCGCATACCGCATTCTGGCGCCAGTTTATTTCGGCTTGCTGACGTGCCAGCAGTTGATCGGCATAGCCGTTGTTTAGCCAGTCGCAGGCAACTTCAGTGGTCAGCGGAATGGCCATCCAACAGGTGGCGCGGAAGGCCGCACCAATGGCATTAACCCATTCTTCCGGTGCTCGCATAAAGCCGACGTGCAAACCACCGCATAACGCCTTGGACAGGCTGGCGATGGTGACGGTGATGTCCGGGTGACGCAGGCTGAAGGAGGGCTGTGCCGGGTCGCCCAGACAGCCCTGCACATCGTCTTCAATAACGGTGATTTGGTACTGTCGGCAAAGGAGTGCCAGCTCATCAATACGCCGTTGCGACATCGAACCGCCGGTTGGGTTCTGCATTCTAGTCATCAGGTACACCACTCTTGGTGGTTGGCGCAGGCACTGGCTTTCCAGTGCCTCTGGGGTCAGGCCCTGATCGTCAATCGCCAGCGGCATCAGTCTCAAATTCTGCTGGGTCGCTGCAGCGACCAGCCCCGGGTAGGTCAGCCCTTCGCAGGCCAGCCCATCGCCCGGTTGCAACAGAGCATTAAGTGCAACGTAAAACCCGTGCTGACCACCCAGGGTTACCAGCAGGTCGTCACTGTTGAAGTCGCCGAGACCGGTTTTCAGCAGCCAGCGACGGCCCGCTTCACGGTGGTGCGCAAGGCCAAATTCAGACTGGTAGCGCAACAGGTGAGGCAATACATCGGAGTGCTGCAACGTTGCCAGGGTTCGGGTTAACTGTTCAGACTGATCCATCTCCAAAGCAATGCTGAAGCCCAGGTCGATGCCGGTATCGACTGTCGAGTCGGTCACTTTGAAGCTGGCGGTGCCGGGGTTCAGGCCGCGAATAAAAGTGCCACTGCCGACCCGGGCTTCGATCAGCCGGCGACGCTCGGCCTCGGCATAGGCACGAGTGACGGTGCCAACAGTTACGCCCAGTTGCTCGGCCAATTGCCGGTGCGTAGGCAGGCGGTCGCCGGGCTTGAGTTCACCATCGTGAACGGCGCGCTCGATGCTGTTGGCCAATGCCTTGTATTTGGGGCCGGTTTGACCGGTCAGCGTTAGGATTGTCATGGTGACAAAGAACTGCTTGCAGTGAATTGTCGTCGTATTACACTGCAATTGTTTGCTTTTGTCGAACACAAATTCGGATTCATTGTTGCAAGTTTCGGAGTTCGCGGTCGGCTTTGTTGCCAGTCGCTCGCACCGGCCACCAGGTAGGGCTATCGAGGGTCGGGCGGAGTGCCGCCCACTCAACCCATCCATGGGGCCTGGACCGCAGCATCCTTGCTGCAGACCACCCTCGATAGCCCTACCTGGCATCCGGTGCTAATCCTTTGCTAGCGAACTCCGAAACTTGAGCTTTGAAAATTGTATCGATACAAAGGAAGGTTTATGAACCCTTATCGTTTTTATCAGGATGCCTATCAAACCGAACTTGATACGCATGTGGTTCGCCTCGAAGGCAACCGACTGGTGCTGGCTGATACGATTTTTTATCCGCATGGCGGTGGTCAGCCGGGTGACAGCGGTGACTTGATCGTTGCTGATCAGCGCATTGCCATTGTGGATACACGCTACAGTCAGGACCGGTCGGTCATTGAGCATTATTTGGATGAAGCTGCTTGCGAGGGGCTTGGTCTAAGTGAAGGCGATGCGGTAACAATTACTTTGAATTGGGCACGCCGCCATCGTCATATGCGCATGCACAGCTGCCTGCATTTGCTGTGTCACCTGATCAAAGACCCGGTAACCGGTGGTAACGTGGGTACCGATTTAAGCCGGGCTGAGTTTGATCTGTCGGAACCACTCGACAAAGCCGAGCTGGAAGCGCGGTTGAATGCAACCATTGCAGAGGGTGCGGCGGTATCGACCGAGTGGTTACCCGAATCGATTCTGGATGAACAACCTGAGCTGGTGCGGACCATGAGCGTGCAACCACCGCGCGGTCACGGCGCCATTCGGATGGTGCGGGTTGAAGGGCTGGATTATCAGCCCTGCGGTGGCACTCATGTGAATGATATTGCTGAGATCGGGCAGGTGCGAATTCCCAGTATCAAAAGCAAAGGCAAGCAAAACAAACGGATCAATATTGAACTGGTCGACTGACCCTTCTTAAACCGGGGCTGCCGTTGCAGCCTGAGAGGCCTGACTAAATGGACGCTTTAACCCTCGGGTTTTTACTTCCGATTGTGGTTTACACCTTCAGCACGACGATAACACCGGGGCCTAATGTATTAATGGTAACGGCCTCCGGCATGAACTTCGGTTTGCGCCGGACCATGCCGCACATTACCGGTATTTGCATCGGGTTTCTGACTCTCAACTTAATTGTCGCCAGTGGCATAGGCGCTCTGTTGCTGGCGGTGCCGCAACTGCACTGGGCGCTGAAAATCATCGGATCGATATATCTGCTATGGCTCGCCTGGAACATCGCCACGGCAGGCGGCATGGCCCGTGTTGACGGCGAGGCTCGCCCGATGCGCTGGTGGCATGCGGCCCTGTTTCAGGTCGTGAACCCAAAAGCCTGGGCCATGGCGATTACCGGGATAGCCGCCTTCAGTTTGCCGGGCGACGCCTATTGGCCGAGTGCACTCACCGTGGCCTTTATGTTCGCGTTGATGACCTACCCGTGCAGTTGCGTCTGGGCGGTACTTGGCTCCCAGTTACGCCGCTGGCTGGAAGAACCGGCCCGGCTGCGGATGTTTAATCTGGTGCTGGGTATTCTGACTGCCCTGTGTGTGGTTTTTATTTTGATGTGATGTTTTTTATGTAACTTAAGTTTCGGAGTTCGCTGAGATGACAAGCGGCGGCTGCCGGGTGTACCCCTGTGGGGAAGTCCGCAGCAAGGATGCTGCGGTCTAGGCTCCATGGAAGGATTTACGCCGACCCCACAGGGGTACACCCGGTAGCTGGCGCGGACCAATGGCACCCTGCCGCCCCGAACTCCGAAACTTGAGCGGCTAAGTTGCCCAATCCTCGCCGGCGAAATCCTCCCTCGTCGCGCGAGGATTTTTTTACGGTTTGTCGGCGGCAACTAGCCAAAGGCACTGGTAGGGCTGCAGTACCAAATCATCTTCTTCGCTGTAAACCGCTTCACTGATCAGATCTCGGTATTGATGATCCTCGTTTTTTGGGACCAGTCGCATCAGTGCCAGCGATTGGGTGACTGAGGTGACGTTAAAAACGCCGTATACTCGCTCCAGTTCACTGTCGCGTATCACCACAAAGAGACTCGATCCCAGGTCCTGAATCCGCTGCCGGCTGGCCGGGTGGAATGCCTTGCTGCTTTTGCGCAGATGAAGCCGGTGGGCCAGTTCCTGGCTGACCAGATGGGACGGATGACGCGCATCGTTCATTGCTTCAGCAAGCGGTCCCCAGTCCCAGATTTTTCGATTGATGGAGCGTAGCCGGCCGGTACGCTCAACCCCGGCAATATCGTTCGGCGTGGCGATCAGTGATTGCAGATAGAAAGCGGGTACACCCTGAAGTGTCATCATCAGCGTCTGGGAACAGAGGAAGCGTTCGATCTGCCATTGATCGGGCCCGGTTCGGGTACCCTTGAGTGCATCGAAGTAACTGATGTTGATTTCATAGGGGCTGTCCGGCCCGTGCGGGTTGGCTTTCATACTGACGTAGCCACCAAACTGGTGCATGCAGTCGAGCAGGCTCTGGATTTCATAGGGCGGCAGAATGCCTTCCAGTGCCCGCAAGCCCACGCCGTCGTGGCTGGCAGTGAAGTTCAGGTAGGTACCGCCCTCCGGTGGCGGGGCCAGTGTTAGCGCCCAGTTGGTCAGCAGGTCGGCATTGCCCCGGTTCAGGGTGTAAAGAATCAGCGGGGGCAGGGCAAATTGATAGACCATGGCGGCTTCGTCGCCCTGGCCAAAGTACGACAGGTTCTCCTGATGCGGCACATTGGTTTCAGTAACCAGTTCCACCCAGGGCGCAATGGCGTCGACCAGATCGCGCATCAGTTTGACCACTTCATGAGTCTGCGGCAGGTGAATACAGGAGGTGCCGACCTCTTTCCACAGGAATGCCACCGCATCGAGCCGCACCAGCCGCGCGCCCTTAGACAGATAGAACAGAAAAATATCCATCATCGCCAGCAACACATCGGGGTTGCTGTAGTTCAGGTCGATCTGGTCCTCGCTGAACGTTGCCCAGACATGGCGCGTACCCCGGTGGGTGTGGATGGGCGCCAGCAAGGGGCTGGAGCGCGGCCGCACCACCTCGGAGACATCCGTCTGCGGGTCCATCTCGATGAAGTAATTGCAGCCTGGTTCCTGGTTCTGAATGTACTCAATAAACCAGAGGTTCTCGCGCGAGCAATGGTTCAGTACTAGATCGAACATGATGCCGAAGCGGCGGGCCAGGGCATCAATGTGGTCCCAGTGACCCACGCTGGGCCGTACTTGCTTGAAGTCGATCACGGAAAAGCCGTCGTCGGAGCTGTAGGGATAAAACGGCAGCAGGTGAATGTTCGTGATCAGATCCGGGTAATAGTCTTCCAGAAACCGCTCCAGTTGCATCAACCCGGGTTCTTCACGCTGGCGGATGGCATCGCCGTAGGTAATTAGCAGGGTGTCGGTTTCATCCAGCCCGGGATCACGGGTGTGATGGTAAATGACAGGCTGGTAGCGCTGTACCAGGCCCATCAACTGGTCGGTGATCGCTTCAGCGCGGTCGGCACCATACAGCCGGGCCAGGCGGGTATGGGCTGAGATTTTTAACCGGTGCAGTGAACCGTCCTGGCTTGTCATAATGCGTCCTCTTGTTCGCGGTTATACTTTTGCGTCACAATTCAGCCTGAGTTTGGCACGGGCCGAGCCGGCATGCACCGCATTGGTGCTACTGACCATTTTGGTGCAGAATGATGATCGATTTAAGGGCTGGCCGTACTCGTTGGCCGACCCGGGCACCGCTCCCGCCCGATAAGGGCTGTGGAGAAGGTGACCTCGATATTTTGCATCGCAAAGGTCGCGCCAGAAATGTTACTGGTCAGGGAATTGCAAGACTGAACAAAGACGCACTGCGGCAGGCCTGGCCGAACAGGTCAGCTCAGTGGTGATAAACACATTGGAAGAGGACGTAACATGATCCGCAAATGTTTGTTTCCCGTGGGTGGCTATGGCACCCGGTTTCTACCGGCCACCAAAGCCCTCCCCAAAGAAATGCTGCCCATCGTCAACAAACCCCTGGTGCAATACGGGGTGGAAGAGTCCATTGAAGCCGGTTTGTATGAAATTGGTTTCGTGACTGGCCGGGGCAAGCGTGCCATCGCCGACCACTTTGACATTTCCTA
>DASSWT010000337.1:0-2477 GCA_035704555.1 Saccharospirillum sp.
ACCAACCGATGTACCAGCCCCAGGCGGGTCGCGGTGTAGGCATCCATAATTTCACCGGTCAGCGAATAATACTTGGCAGCGCGTTCACCCAGCGCCTTGGTCAGATAGGGGCTGCTGAGCGCAGGTACCTGGCCGAAAAGCGACTCGGTGATGCAAAACGACGTTTTCTCACTGGCCAGCACCATATCGCAACAGCTGGCAATACCGACCGCGACCGCATTCACATCGCCGCGCACGGTGAGTAAAACCGGTACCGGAAACTGGTACAGGGTTTCCAGCAGACGCGACATTTGTTCGGCGTCCTGTTGATGCTCGGCGCGGCCCACGCCTTCACGGCGGGCCAGCCATTGGCGATCCGGGCCACTGCAAAAGTGTGTGCCTTTCCCGCTCAGCCACACCAGTTTCAGGGAGGCATCATCGGCCAGGTCATCCAGAGCCGTCACCAGGGTGCAGATCATTTCATCGTCGTAGGCATTGCCGGTCTCGGGTTTGTTGAGTATTACCCGGGCCAGCCCATCTTCCAGACGCTCGATCAGTACGGTTTCCTTCATGGCTTTTGTTGTTCTTTTTTAGCGAAGGGTGGTTTCACACTAAACCAGAAACTCAAAGGCTGCCACTCACTGGCAGCCTTTGTTTCTGTATTTTTTGTGTATAGAGCGGCTTAGACGGTGCCCGGTGGGGCACACAGAATCATACGCACACCGACCGGCTGCAATTCCACGTCATCCCAGGCCTGACGTTGCATCTCGGCCTGCATCTCGGCTTTAACCACGTCCTGCTCATTGACCAATGGGTTTACGCTGGCGAGGTATCGGGTACGTTCGATTCTGGCATCGCAAGCGGCCTCATGTTTCTCGCGAGCTTCAGCCACGGCCGCGTCGAACTGGGCCTTGGCATGGCCGAGACCCACGTCGTAAATCGGTGGAATACGGTCTTTGGCTGATTGAATCAGCTTGCGTACCATTTTAACGGGTAGCGTTTTGATCTGGGGTTCCAGCGATGCTTCCGTCAATGCCGACGACAGGTCCGCAGTACCGCCCTCCAGCGTCAGGGTGCGCAACAAATTGTGATTCAGGTAGGGTTTGAGCGCATGGGCGAGGCGAGGCGGAATCGCGATCTGCCACTGAACTTCCAGCAATACCTGGCCGGCCGGAACCTGCTTGGTTTCCAGCAGGGCAACACTGGCCTGGCCAAGCTGGGTACCGGTCAGAATGTCCATTAAGCCAACGATCAACGGGTGTTCCCAGGAGACAAACAACACGTCCTCACGTGCCAGAGCCCGTTGCCGGTCAAAAGTAATAACAGCGCCGCCTTCCGGGATACCAGGTATGACCGGAATCATCATATTGTCAGACGGAATCAGCTCAAAAATACCTTCATCCAGTTCTTCAAAATGCAGGTTGAGCAGGTTGGCTGCCATTTCAACGACGTTCTCGGCGCTGTTGTGCTCAAGTTCGGCAATCTGGCTGGCAATCTGGTCGGCTTCGGGCTGGCGGCAGGAGTTAAGCTCGAGCATGACATCGCGGCCGGATTCCAGTTCCCGGTTCAGGTCTGCCAGCGTCTGTTGAACTTCCTGCGTCAGATCAGCATCATCGGGGCTTGCAAACCACTGGTCGGCGAAACGCTCGTGAATGGCGCCAGCGGCCGGTTGCAGGGTTTCAATGCAGCCGAGCACGTCGTGATACCAGCGCATACGCACGGCATCCTCGCTTTCAATGAGGAACGGCAGGTGGATGTGAATGGTCTGGTCCTGGCCAATGCGGTCAAGGCGGCCTATACGCTGTTCCAGCACATCCGGGTGGTCCGGCAGGTCCCACAAGACCAGATGGTGACTGAATTGAAAGTTCCGGCCTTCACCACCGATCTCCGAGCACACCAGTATCTGGGCGCCATCTTCGTCGCTGGCAAAATGCGCGGCCGCGCGGTCACGCTCGATCAGGTTCAGCCCCTCATGGAACGCCGTTGATTCCAAACCATGGCCATGCCAGAGATGATGCGACAGTTCCTGGGCGACCTCCGCCGTTTGGGTAATCAGCAAGACTTTTTCGGTCCGGTTGGTTTTTAGCCAGTCGACCAGCCATTGCAGACGCCCGCTTTCTGAATCCGCCGGGTGCAGATGTACTTCACGCGGGAAAAAGCCGGACACGCCGCGCCGGGTGTTGCGGTAGACCACGCGGCCTGGCCCATGGCGGTCCAATATCTCGGCGAGCGCGCGGCGGCTGTCGTTATGCCACTCAATGCCCAGCGACGCCAGGCGTTCAAGCAAGGCGTCGTCAATGGAATTGTTGTACAGGGCGGAAGCCAGAGAGGAGAGTTCAATAAAGTGGGACTCGTCGGCCTGGTAGTCCTCAAAACGGGTGAAGCGGGAGGCGTCGAGCAGTTGCAGCCTCTGAAAATGCGCTTCCTGGCCCAGTTGTTCTGGCGTCGCTGTCAGTAGCAGCAAATGCGGTGTTTTTCGGGCCAGCGCTACCCAGCTT
>DASSWT010000349.1:0-4575 GCA_035704555.1 Saccharospirillum sp.
CCGCCCAGCCTCAATAATCCGATCCAGAAACGCCCGGGTGCGTTCGTGTTGCGGGTCACTGAACATCCGGTTTGGGTCGCCTTCTTCGAGAATGCGGCCGCCTTCCAGAAAGCAGACCCGGTCGGCGACGTCGCGGGCAAAACCCATCTCGTGGGTGACGATGACCATGGTCATGCCCTGGGCTTTCAGTTCCTTGATGATGCCGAGCACCTCGCCGACCAGTTCAGGGTCGAGTGCAGCGGTGACTTCATCGAGCAGTAACACATCCGGCTTGTTCATCAGTGCGCGCACAAAGGCAACGCGCTGCTGCTGACCACCGGATAACTGCTCCGGGTAGGCTTTGGCGAAGCTGTTCATGCCAAACCGGTCCAAGTGTTCCAGCGCTGACGCCTCGGCGTCTTTTCTGCTTTTGCCGTGCACTTTTCGCGGTGCCAGCGTTAAGTTATCCAGCACCGTTAAATGCGGAAACAGATTGTACGACTGGAAAACAATGCCGATGCGCTTGTGCAAGCCGACCTTGCCAAAGCGTTCATCCGTAACCGGCACATCATCGAGGTAAATATCACCGTAATCGGCTTTCACCAGCCGATTGATGCAACGCAGCAGAGTAGATTTACCGGAGCCGGAGGCGCCGATCAGGCAAACAACCTCGTGCAGGCCGACCGACAAATCCACCTGGTCCAGCACCAGTTTCTCGCCAAAATATTTGGTCACTTCCGACAGTTGGACACGCGGCACCGGTCAGCCTCCTACTTGCAAACGACGGGCGCGATCGCGCTGGGTGACGTAGTCCGCCAGGCGCGCCATGGGAATGGTGGCCAGCAAGAACAAACCGGCCGCGACGATCAGGGATGAATAATTAAAGGTCGAGGCCGTGTAGATCTGCGCTTCGCGAACGGCGTCGCGAACCCCGATGATTGACAGCAACGCCACGTCTTTTTGCAAGGCCACCACAATGTTCATCATCGCCGGCAGTACATTGCGCACCGCTTGCGGCAGAATCGCATAGATCATGGTTTGCCATTCGGTTAAGCCGAGCGACTTGGCCGCCGCCCACTGGCCTTCGTGCACCGCATCGATACCCGAGCGATAGATTTCACAGACATAGGCCGAGTAACTCAGCACCATGGCGACCGCGCCCCAGAACAGACTGCTCGAGGGTAACCCGGGCAGGTTCAACGCGGGAATCCCAAAGCCAAACAGCAACACCAGCAGCAAGACAGGCAGACCCCGGAACAGGTCGATGTATAGAACCACCATAAGGCGGAATGGTGCAAACCAGGGCGCGCGCAGCGAACGGATGACTGCCAGCGCGATGCCCAGCACCAGAATGCAGGCCAGCACAATCAGCCAGATGCGCATGTTGATCCAAAAGCCCTGCAACACACGCGGGAAGGCCGCGATCATGGCATCGACACTGAAGAACTGCAGCTTGATGCGCGGCCACTGCTCGGCCGAGGTGATCACCCAGGCCAGAGCGCCGAATACAACCACAATGCTGATGAGGCTGATCAGGCTGGGGGCCAGGGCTTCCCGCCAGTTGTAGGAGCGGACGGGCGGAGGCGGGGGCGGGCGCCGTTCGGCGCCGCCCTGAGAGCCCGTTTGGGGCGATTGAGAGTCGGTCATTCGGTGATGATGGGCAGATCGGGGTCGGCAATCAGATACTCGGCTTTCAGGTCTTCAACCACACCGCGGTCGATAACCGCCGTCAAAGCGTCATCCACCCAGGGGATCAGCGGGTTGTTGTACTCAAACAACAAGCCATGGCCGCGGTCATTTTCATCCGGCGGCAGCAGGGCGACGATGTTGGCTTCCGGTACCTGAACAGCGGTGACGTACAGCGCCGTGGGCAGGGAAATCAGCGTGCCGTCAATTTGCCCGGCGCGCATGGCCTGGAACACGTCAACCTGTTCGTTATAGATGGCGGCTTCGGTAACGCCCAGTACATTGACCAGATAGTCGTTATCGGTGGTACCGATGGTCGCACCCCAGCGGGCATCGCGCAGGTCAGCGTAGCTGGTGGCGTCTTCCAGCGGGCTGCCCGGCAAGGCAAGCACGGCTTTTTCAGGCTGAAAATAGACCTGGCTGAAGCTGACGATCTGTTTTCGTGCTTCGGTGACGGAAATTTGCTGAATGGCAAAGTCGTAGGGTTTGTCGCCCGGGGCAATCGCCTGATCAAAGGTCTGTCTGACCCACACCACATCGTCGGCATCGAAGCCCATTTCAGCGGCCAGTTCATACACCAGACCGTTCTCGAAACCTTCGCCACTGGCCGGGTCGTTGTTCAGCATCCAGGGTGGGTAAACCGGGTCGCCAGTGCCGACAGTCAGTTTGCCGGGGGTGACCAGGCGCGGGTCCATGGTCGTTCGTTCTTCGGCAATGGCCTGGGTGAAAACAGTCATCAACAGCGACAGCAGAACGATAGAACCGCGCCAGAAAGCAGTACGTTCAGGCATGACAGGACTCCAATGTGTAGGTCGTATCCGACCGGGAAGAGGCGCTTTCCCTGCACACCGCGTTGCCCGGGTGCAGCGTGCATGGCAACGTTAATCAGTGAAAAGCTAACGGAATGCTGACGAATCCCGACACTGAGGTCAAGTGACATCGAGTCGGCCGGGCGGACGCGAGACACAGTGTCCAAAATGACGGGGCTGACCCACAGGCATACATGGCCGGCCAGATCACCGTTATACTGAGAACATCCTGACCGCTGTACTCAGCGTCGATACCCGGTAGAAGGAAGCGTGAATTTTGATAGAAGTCGTCGGATTATCACTGGCCTTTGTGCTGGGCTTGCTGGTCAAACGGGTAGGGCTGCCGCCTCTGGTAGGTTTCCTGCTCGCAGGCTTTGGCCTCAATGCCCTGGGGCCCTATGTTGGCTTGCCTTCCTACACCGGGCCGCTGCTGGAGCATGTGGCGCATCTGGGCGTGCTGTTGCTGCTGTTCACGGTCGGATTGAAGCTCAAGCTGAAGAACCTGGTTCAGCCGGTAGTGGTGGGCGGTGCTTTGCTGCATTTTGCGATCACCGTCGTGGTGTTTGGTGCGGGCATTTGGGTTTTTACCGATCTGGCTATTGAGACTGCAGTGCTACTTGCCATCGCGCTCAGTTTTTCATCGACGGTACTGGCTGCCAAAACCCTGGAAGCCAAGCGGGAACTCGGCGCTTTTCATGGCCGGGTGGCGATCGGGATTCTGATAATTCAGGATTTGATTGCATTGCTCGTTCTGAGTATCTCGGGCGGGCATTCACCGTCCTGGTGGGCGCTGCTGGTTTTTGCCCTGCCGTTGTTGCGACCGGTGTTGTACCGGCTGCTCGATATGGCCGGGCACGACGAACTGATGGTGCTGATGGGCATGGTGCTGGCGGTTGCCGTTGGCGGCATGGGGTTTGAGGTGCTGGGGCTCAGTTCCGAACTGGGCGCTCTGGCCATGGGCGTATTGCTTTCCGGGCATAAGCGCTCGCAGGAGCTGTCCCATTCTCTCTGGGGCCTGAAGGAAGTCTTCCTGATCGGCTTTTTCCTGCAGATTGGCATGAACGGCCTGCCGAATGCCGAGGCACTGATGTTTGCCGTTGTCTTTGCTCTGGTATTGCCGCTGAAGGGGTTACTGTTTTTCGGCTTGCTGATCCTGTTCAAGCTGCGGGCGCGCAATGCGTTTCTTGGCGCGCTGAGCCTGACCTGTTACAGCGAATTCGGCTTGATCGTCGCCGCGGGTGTATTGGAAGAATGGCTGGTGCCGCTGGCCATAACGGTGGCGCTGTCGTTTATTGTTGCAGCGCCCCTGAACCGTTTTGCCCATCCGATATTCGAATGGCTGGAACTGAAGTTGATCCCGCTTGAACGGCACATCCGCAAGATGGGGTTTTAAGGGCCGGTGATTGCTCATGCCTTGTATGATGATGCGGCGGTCAAGATGAAAGCGGCCGGGGCCGATGAGACGTTTTTAACCATGTCCAGTGCCGGTAGAGGTTTGGCTGAACGGGCTTCGGCACGATTGGCGGAATTGGATGGCCAGGATATCTGACCAGCCGTTCCGGATGCATTGCCGAACACGCTGAATTAAAAAAGCCCGTCGGGTGACGGGCTGGTTGAATCAGGAATGACCGATGGGAATGGTGCGTCCGCGCTCAGGTAATTTGCTCTCATCCCTGGGCAGCGTGACGGTCAGTACACCGTTTTTAAAGTCGGCTTTTATGTCTTGCGCATTCACATCGTGAGGCAGGTTCAGAATACGCTGGAAACTGCCATAACTGCGCTCTACCCGGTGTACCCGACCTTTTTCCTCTTCGGTGTTTTCACTGCTTTTCTCGCCACTGACGATCAGGTTGTCGCCATCCAGCGTTAGCTTCAGATCTTCCTCACTGACACCCGGAACCTCCACGCTGATGCGATAGGCATCGTCCTGTTCATGGATATCCACTTTTGGCCTCAGCATGAACCCACCGTCACTCAATGACTGATCGCGACCACCCAACAGATTCGGCATTCCGAAGGAGCGAAAGGCATCATCGAAGAGGCGATCCACCTCCTGATGAAAGTGCGCCATCGGATGCTCGTAGTCATTGCGCGTGACCAG
>DASSWT010000346.1:0-7463 GCA_035704555.1 Saccharospirillum sp.
TGGCTCGCGCAGAATGCCGACGTCGAGTACAAAGTCGGCAATGTTTGGGGTGATCATCTGGTAATCGAGCCGCATGCCGTTGGCCTGGGCTTCATCGAAAGGCCACCAGGTGTGCTGCCGGTCTTTGCGGTTCATCAGACGGAACGCATCGACGAAGCCGATGGGGCCGGTTACCTGGTCCATCCAGGCGCGTTCCTCGGGTAAAAAGCCCGATTCACGCTGATGGTCTTCCCAGTTGCCCAAATCAATCGAGCGATGAGCAATCTGATAGCTGCCGGCAAAGATAAACTCGCGACGCTTACGCCGGGTTTTCTTCATGTGCTGCTGCAGCACGTCCAGAAAGGCCAGCTTGTGCTCAATCTCATCTTCGGTCTGCGCATAGGGCACGGCAATGGACGCAATGCTCACGTTATTGAAATCGGCCTGAATAAAGCGGCCTTCCATATCCCATTGCGGCGAGCCCAGCCCGCGAATAATGGCTTTGGGCATAACCCGGCTATAGATCGCCGTGCCGGAATAACCGTCTTCTTCGGCATCGAAGAAAAAGGCATGGTAGCCCGGCACCTCGAGGAACGCCTCGGGCAACTGATATTCCTTGGCACGAACCTCCTGAACACAGACTACGTCTGCATCCAGTTTTTCCAGCCATTCGAAAAACCCGCGTTGAGCGGCGTTCACCAGGCCATTTACATTAAGGGTGACGACTTTCATCCTGTCTATCCAGTCAACAAGCGCGCGTATCATATCGGCGCAAACCCGCACTGTCACGGCTTTGAACGGCGATCGCATCACTGATTTTAAAGGTTTTTCCGGCTTTTACCCCTCTTTTACTCCCCTCGACGATAAACGCAGGGGAAGAGCAGAGACAAAGCCGCCGTATTTCATTGGTATCGAGCGCTACCCGGAGGTCCGGGATCAGACTTTTTCTTATTTTTTGTGCGTTCTGTCATTCTGTTTTTTAATCGAATCCGCGTTTCCGCTATACTGCCGCGCCCAGTGAGATACTGAAAATCTCTCGCAGGTCCGACCGGGCCTCAATCGCGATCAGCCGACACAAGGGCCCTATACCATGGATAGACCATTTTCGACCGGAAGTACAGCCTCAGCCTCTCAATGGCAGCAGGATTTCATCCGCTTCGCTATCGATGCCGGCGCCCTGACCTTTGGTGAATTCACCCTGAAATCGGGCCGGGTCAGCCCCTATTTCTTCAACGCCGGTCAGTTCCAGACCGGCGAGGCCCTGAGCCGGCTGGGCCAGGTCTACGCCCGGGCGCTGGTCAGTTCGGGGCTAGAGTTCGACCTGGTATTTGGTCCGGCTTACAAGGGCATACCCCTGGCCACCACCACAGTAGTCGCCTTACAGCGAGACCATGAACGCAACGTTCCCTATGCCTTTAACCGCAAGGAAGCCAAAGACCATGGTGAAGGCGGTCAGATCGTCGGGGCGCCGCTGCGCGGCCGCATCGTGATCGTCGATGATGTCATTACCGCCGGTACGGCAATACGGGAAGTTCAGGCACTGATGCAGCAGTTCCCGGAGGCACAGCTGGCTGGCGCCGTGGTAGCGATGGACCGACAGGAGAAAGCCCCCGGCGAAGAGCGTTCGGCCATTCAGGCGCTTGAGGCCGAGTTTGGTTTGCCCATCATCCCGGTCATCACCTTCAGCCAGGTCATTGATTACGTCGCTACCCAGCCCGAATTCGCCCGGCATCTCGCTGCGGTTGAAGACTACCGGGCGCGCTACGGCGTGGTGTGATTCAGGATGAATTCAGCATCCTGAACTAAACTATCAGCTCAAGTTTCGGAGTTCGCCCCAGGAGACTAGCACCGGGTGCCGGGTATGCCTCTGTGGGGAAGTCCGCAGCATGGATGCTGCGGCCTAGGCTCCATGGATGGATTTACGCCGACCCCACAGAGGCATACCCGGTATCCGGTGCGGGCCAACACCCTTGAGGTGAGCCGCACTCCGAAACTTGGGTTAATAGGAAGACGGCCTCCCCGACCTTGGCCGGGCCGATGACAACGCCGTAACTTCTAGGCACAATAGATTAAAAGTTACACAGCAAGACAGATCGACATCCGCTGTTAATACCGTACCGGCCAGCCGGGCTGGCCGCCCATGACCTCATGACACACGAGTCAGTATCCTATGTCCAAACGACTGATCGCCCTGTTGCTGACCCTGAGCCTGATCCCGCTGGCTGCCGAGGCACGCCAGTTTTTTCGCTACAAGGATGCCGACGGTCAAATCGTCATCAACAGCAGCATTCCTCCGGAATTTGTCAAAAATGGTTACGAGATCATTGATGACAAGGGCGTTGTGTTGCGCGAAGTCGCACCTCAGCTGAGCGAGGAAGAAATTCGCAATCGCCGGGCCGAGGAGCAACGCATTCAGGAACAGCGAGTACGCGATGCCGAACTGGTCAAACTGTATCGAAGCCCGGGCGATGTCGACCGGGCCATGCGCACCTGGTTGAGCCGGCTGGATATGGAGATCCGGTTGAAAGACAACCGCATTGATATTCTGCGCTCCGAGTTCAACGCCCTGCAATCAGAGGCCGCCAATCAGGAGCGGGCCGGCGAGAGTGTCGACGCCGACCTGCTGACGCAGATGGCTGAGATCGAGGCGGAAATCGCGGAATACCAGACCGAGATCGAAGAAGTTGAGGCGCGTAAAACAGAAGCACGCGAAGAGTTCGGCGCCGATCGCGAACGCATGGAGATCATCTACGAACGCCTGAACGGCCGCCCCTGGCAGGACCCCAGCGCTTCAAACTAGCATCCTGCTCCTACTAACTACTCAAGTTTTGGAGTTCGCGGTTGGCTATGTTGCCAGTCGCCCGCACCGGCCACCAGGTAGGGCTATCGAGGGTCGGCGTGAACCCATCCATGGGGCCTGGACCGCAGCATCCCTGCTGCGGACCACCCTCGATAGCCCTACCTGGCATCCGGTGCTAACACTTTGCAAGCGAACTCCGAAACTTGAGCTACTAACTAGTAGTGATATTTCAGCACCAGGCCGTGGAAATTCTGGCCATTGTTGGGCTTCTCGATACTGCCGTTTGAGATGTGCTGATAGCGCCAGCCCAGTTGCCAGTTCCGGTAAACGTACCCTACTCCCAGAATCTGACTGAAATGCCAGTGCGTGCTGTACTGGTCGGGTCCCAGTGAGGTTGAACTGAGGTAGGCGGCGCCCAGGCCGGTTTCCAGCACGGCGTGCCCGGGGCCTGCCGGCAGTGTCCAGTCAAACAGTGGCGTCAGATTGGCCATCGGCTGTTCTTCGTCGGCGTAGGTGCTGGAGCCGAGCGCAAGTTCCAGCCCGGTCGTCACCTGCAACGGGCCGTAGGTTCGTTCTACCGGTAGCGCCCAGTTGAGCAACAGCCGGGCGCGTTCCTTGCCGTCATCCCACCCCATATCCAGCCCAGCCTGGCGGGCATTCACCAGGTTGACCACCAGGGCAGAGCCCACCGAGGCGCCAACCGCCAGGTTGTAGAGTTTCAGCTCTTCGGCCAGCGTGGTGCCCGATGCCAGTACCATCACCATGGCGCCCAGACACCGGCCTAGTCGGCCTGGTCGCATTCGTCTTGCCCTAACCATCGCTTATTGTGCTCCCTAACCAGTCAGTGCCGCGCAGTATACCCTGGCAAGGGACTGGATTGCTCTGAACCCGACGTCATTGAGGCCGCTCAACCCCCCGTTCCTATCTGCATCGCCAGGGTGGGCGCGGCCCGGACGCTCGCGTATACTCCCGCTTTACAGTCACCACGCCAGTTACCAGCATGATGCACCGGACACAGCTACTGCTCATACTCCTGTTCAGCACCACGGTGCTGCTGACCGCCTGCGGGCAAAAGGGTGACCTCTACCTCCCAGCCGACGACGCCCGGACCACTCTGATCACCGACGATGGACACTAATCATCCACTATGACTCAGCCAGTATCACCAACCGCGCCCATTTCCGCTTTCACCTATCAGCAGGGTCAGTTGACCGCCGAGGAGGTCCCCCTGCTGCATCTGGCCGAGCAGTACGGTACGCCGTTGTATGTTTACTCCCGCACCGCGATTGAATCCCAGTTTAAACAATACCTGGCAGGCCTGGGCGAGCACCCGGGGCTGATCTGTTATGCAGTAAAGGCCAACTCCAACCTGGCGGTGCTGGATGCCCTGGCCCGCTGTGGCGCCGGTTTCGATATCGTCAGCATTGGTGAACTGGAGCGGGTTCTGGCGGCCGGCGGCGACCCGGCCAAGGTGGTCTTTTCCGGCGTTGCCAAGCAAAGCCATGAAATGCGCCGGGCGTTAGAGGTCGGCATTCATTGTTTCAATATTGAATCGGAAGCGGAACTGGAACGGCTGAACCGGGTCGCGGGTGAAATGAACACCACCGCCCGGATCTCACTGCGGGTGAATCCGGATGTCGACGCCCAGACCCACCCCTACATTTCCACCGGCCTGAAGCAGAACAAATTCGGTGTGGCCATCGACCAGGCGATTCCGGTGTATCAGCATGCACAGCAGTTGCCCAACATTGAGGTGGTCGGGGTCGACTGCCACATCGGTTCGCAGATTCTCAATACCGCTCCCTATGCCGATGCGCTGAACCGGCTGCTGGCCCTGATCGATGAGCTGGCCACGCTTGGCATTCAGGTGAAACACCTGGATCTGGGTGGCGGACTGGGCGTGAAATACCAGAGCGGCGACGTCGAGCCGAATGTCGCCGCCCATGTTCGCTCTATTGTAGAGACGCTGGCCGACCGGTCGCTGTCGCTGATACTGGAGCCCGGGCGCAGCATCGTCGCCAACGCCGGGGTCTTGCTGACCCGGGTTGAATACCTGAAATACAACGGTGACCATGCCTTTGCCATTCTCGATGCCGGCATGAACGATCAGATTCGTCCGGCGCTGTATCAGGCCTGGATGGACGTAAAGCCCGTTGTCGAATCCCGCCAGGGAACAGACGCGCGCTGGGACCTCGTGGGCCCCATCTGTGAAACCGGTGATTTTCTGGCCAAGGACCGTCGTATGACGCTGGCGCCGGGCGATGTACTATCAGTCATGTCGGCGGGCGCTTACGGTATGGTGATGGCATCGAATTACAACACCCGCAACCGGGCCGCCGAAATCATGGTACAGGGCAGCGAAGCACAACTGGTGCGCAAGCGCGAAACGCTGCAGGACCAATTGCAACTCGAATCGCGGTTAAGCTGAGGTCATATGCGGCTGAAATTCACCAAAATGCACGGTCTCGGCAATGACTTCATGGTCATTGACGGGGTTACCCAGGCTGTCGAGTTCACGGCGTCCGACATCGAACGCTGGGCTGACCGGCATATGGGCGTTGGTTTTGATCAGTTGCTGCTGGTCGAACCACCCACCCGTCCGGACCGCGATTTTCGCTACCGCATTTTCAATGCCGATGGCAGTGAAGTGGAAAACTGCGGCAACGGCGCCCGCTGCTTCGCACGTTTTGTCGTCGACCACCAGTTGATTCACGCCGATCGCATTCGGGTGGAAACCGCCGGTGGCGATCTGGAACTGATACTGAACCCGGACGGACAGGTCACCGTCGACATGGGCCGGCCGCGCCTGACCCCTGACCGCATCCCGTTTGAGGCCGACAGCCGAGCCAGCCAATACCCGGTCAAGCTGGCCGATGGCACCGAAATCAGTCTGGCAGCCGTCAACATGGGCAACCCGCATTGCGTCATCCGGGTCGACAACGTGGATACCGCACCGGTCGAGTCGCTGGGGCCGGAACTGGAGAGTCATCCGCGGTTTCCGCAACGGGTGAACGTCGGTTTTCTGCAGGTGATCGATGCGCACAACGCCCGGCTACGGGTATTTGAACGCGGCGTCGGCGAAACCCTGGCCTGTGGTTCCGGCGCCTGCGCCGCCGTGGTGGCTGGCGTCATCAATCAATGGTTTAAAGACCATGTACGCATTACCTTGACCGGTGGTACGCTCTTGATTGAATGGTCCGGTGAAGGCAACGTGCTGATGACCGGGCCGGCTGAAACCGTATACGAAGGAGTGATCGGGTGACTGAATCGGTGAATACCGACACGTTGGATCTGGAGGCAGTCGTAACCTATCTACGCCGCCATCCCCGCTTTTTTGAGGAGCATCCTAATCTTCTGAAAAAGCTGCACCTGCGCCATGACAGTGGCGAGGCCATTTCACTGATCGAGCGTCAGAACCAGATTTTACGCCAGGAGAACCGGCAACTGATCGACCGCCTGAATCAGTTCATTCAGGTTGCCCAGCGCAACGACCGGTTGTTTCTGAAACTGCAGCGTCTGATTCTTGAGCTGCTGCCCGAAACCGGGCTGAATGCCCTGCTGGAACGCCTGCAACGAGGCTTGCAGCGCGATTTCGACGTCCATGAAACCACGGTCATCCTGTTTCACCGGACACCCGGCGATGGCGATGGCTGGCTGCAAACCACCCGAGCCCAGATAGCCGACGCCTTTCCCGCTGTGGTTGACCAGGGTAAATCCGTGTGCGGCGCGCTGGAGCCTTCACTAACCCAGTTGCTGTTTGCCGGAACCGGAGTGGGCTCCGTAGCACTGGCTCCCCTAACCAGAGACGGAGACGTCATCGGCGTTCTGGCCCTCGGCCACACCAGCCCGGAGCATTTCCGCAGCGGCACTGAAACCCTGTTTCTGACCCATCTGGCCCAGGTCACCAGCTTGCAGATGGAGCGCGCTGATTAGAAACTTGAGTTAGTAAGACGACACCCGATCCATCCGCTACACTCGGACAAAGCCTGTCCAACGTCGGCTCTTGCGTAAGGATCCCTGGTTTCATGCGACATCGCTTTACCCGACCCGCCGGGCGCATCGCCCTGACCTACCTGGTTATCGCCCTGGTCTGGATTGCCTTTTCCGATCGGGCCATTGAGGCGCTGATCAGTGATCAGCAGTTGCTCAACCAGGCCCAGACGATCAAGGGCGGACTCTTCGTTCTGGCAACGGCGATGCTGCTCTATGGGCTGATGCACCACACCCTGCATAAAATCGAGGTCGTTGCGCTGCAAGACAACCTGACCGGCCTGCCCAACCGCCTCGCCTTTACCCGGGAACTTTCCCTGCGCTGCCGCACCGGGCTCGCCCGTGACCAGCGGTTCACGCTCACCCTGATGGACATCGACCACTTTACCGACCTCAATGATGAACAGGGCCATGCACGGGGTGATGAGCTGCTGATACTAGTCGGTCAGCAACTTCGACGTCTGCTGGGCCAGGACTGGTACATCGCGCACATCGGCGGCGACGAGTTCGGGCTGCTGTCACCTGCCGGGCTCAGTATTCAGGAAACCCGGGAACGGCTCGACTGGTTGCAAAACCGGGTGATGCGCAGCCACCATCATGAACTGATGCTGAGCCAGACCCTCAGCGCCGGTTCCTGCGAGTTCCCCAAGGACGCACGTACCGGGCAGGACCTGATGCGTCAGGCCGATATGGC
>DASSWT010000036.1:0-8944 GCA_035704555.1 Saccharospirillum sp.
TCAGCAATGATCGCAGTTGGTGGTTCGGTTGAGTTGTACGCTAAAAGCGCCCGTGCATGCGGAACTCGAAGTCAAAAAGAGCCGCTTTCTGGCCTGGGTCGAGCCGCTGGCTGACAAAGCAGCGGTTCAGGCCCGGCTGGCCGATTTGCGTAACCAATATTCAGACGCCCGGCACATCTGCTTTGCCTTTTACGTGGCCGGTGACAGCGGTATGAGCGACGATGGCGAACCCTCAGGTACGGCCGGCAAGCCAATCTTTAATGTGATCAGCCACAAGCATCTGGTGAACGTACTGGCCGTGGTGGTGCGCTACTTCGGGGGCGTCAAACTGGGGGCCGGAGGTTTGGTTCGTGCCTATGGCGGGGCGGTGTCACTGGCACTTGAACAGGCGGAATGGGTGCCGGTGGAAGCCTGGCATGAGTGGGTGTTCGAATGTCCGTTTTCACTGGAAAGCGAACTGAGGCGCCTGCTGGAGAATTACCAGCTAGTGCCGACGCGTGTCGACTACTCGACCTGCGTGCGTCTGGAAGCGGCGCTACCCGACAGCCTGCTCGACGCTGTTCGCGATGACTTTAACGCTCTGGCGCCCCACCGGGACGACCTGCTCGAGTACCGGGTAGCGGCTCTGCCGGAATCCTGAGTGAGCCGGCGATGGCCAGGCGCGCCTGGTCGGCTAACTGGCGACGGGAACGGTGCTCACTGGCCAGGGCGGGCAGGGCGTCAACCTCGACCTCAATCCTCTTCTCTCCCAGTACGCGCCAGAGATTAACCACCATAGACTCCTTACCGAAAGGAATTCTTGGCTGATCCGGGTCATCACTGGTATAGCGGATTGCCACCGGAATAACGGGCAGGCCGGTTTCGATGGCGACGGCGAACAAGCGTGGGTGGAAAGGGCGCAATCGATTCCCCGGCCCGGTAGTCGCTTCCGGAAAAAAGGTGAGATAACGGTCCCCGTCGCCCTGCTTCAGCAGTCTTTGCATCAGTTGCCCAACCTCCTGATACTGGCGCTTCCCCCGGTCAATAAACACCGTGCCGCCGCGTCGCGCGAGCCAGCCGACAACCGGTATCCGGCTCACTTCCCGCTTGGCCAGAAAATAGGTGGGCAGCACGCTGCCCAGTACCGGAATGTCGAGCCAGCTGAGGTGGTTGGCCGCAATCAGCCCGCGCCCCTGGTCCGGTGCCTGCACCAGGGTGACCCGCACCTTCATGATTCGAATCAGCCGGTTATACCACCATCGGGCCAGCCGGTGCTTGCTGTGTCGGTCCAGCCAGCCCAGGCGCCGGCCAAGGCTGTGGCCGAGAATCAGGAAAATGCCCAGCATCAGGGCTCCACCCAGAGCGGTGAGGCGGAACAGGCGTCTTAGTAATAGCATGGAGCAGGGCGAAGATAGCTGGAGGCGTGAATATCAGTGGGCACAACAAAAACCGGTTGAAAGCGTTTGGGTATCGTATCGCTAAACTCGGCCGATCTCAAATTGATTGAGAGTGATTATGTTGCTCCAATGCCCAGCGGATGTGCTCTTGAACCAGCAGGCTCGAGGCCGGATACCGGCGTTGCAATGCTTCAACGACCTCGGTGCTGGTTGGCGCATTGCCCAGCGCCACGGCCAGGTTACGCTGCCATTGTTCATAGCCAATACGACGAATGGCAGAGCCTTCTGTGTTGCTCAGGAACGTCTCTTCATCCCAGTTGAACAGGGTCAGCAGGCTGATGTTATCCAGCGAGTGCCGGGGCTGAAAATCGGGTTCCCGGGTAGGTTGGCTGAAACTGTTGAACGGGCAGACGATCTGGCAATCGTCGCAGCCATAGATGCGGTTGCCCATCTTGCTGCGCAACTCCACCGGAATCGGGCCGCTGTGCTCAATGGTCAGGTAGCTTATGCATTTGCGCGCATCGAGCACGCCGGGCTCGACGAAGGCATCGGTCGGGCAATCGGTCAGGCAGCGACTGCAACTGCCGCAATGCTGGCTCTCGAAGGGGGCATCCAGTGGCAAAGGCAGATTGGTAAACAGCTCGCCCAGAAAAAAATAGCTGCCAGCTTGCTGGTTCAGCAGCAGGGTGTTTTTACCGAGCCAGCCCATACCGCTTTGCTGGGCGAGCTGACGCTCCAGTACCGGAGCACTGTCGACAAAGGCCCGAAAGCCGTGTTCGCCGACCCAGTTTTCAATGGTTTTGCCCAGTTGCGTGAGGCGTTTGCGCATCAGTTTGTGGTAGTCACGCCCCAGCGCATAGCGTGAGATATAGGCTCGGTTGGGGTCGTCCAGTGCGGCCTGCATGTCGCCTTCGGGCCGGTAATCCATACGTACGGAGATGGAGCGCAGTGACCCGGGGTGCAATTCTGCGGCATCGAAACGCTTGTCCAGATTGCGGGTCATCCAACTCATGGTGCCGTGATAGCCCGCGTCGAGCCAGGCCATGTAGCTTTCCCGGTGGGCCTCGGTGTTGCCAGAGCCGATGTGTGCCGCCTGAAAACCCAGCGCCGCCGCCTCGGCCTTGATCCGGTGCGCCAGATGGTCCAGATCAAGGCTGGGAATGGTGTCTGTACTTGAGGGCATGCAGCGATAGCCAGAATGGAAACAGGGTGTAAAGTGTGCGGCCAGAACTGACGTTAGACAACCCATGGGCTCCGCACTGGTGGTTTCTTGATGTTACACTTCGTACGTTTAGGTCCGGAAGGCCGGGTTTGGGGAGAATCAGAGCAAGGTGTTGTCGATTACTGTTAATGAAGACGCCATGGAAACAGTCGGTCGATCTCTGGCTTCGGCTGTGCGTACCGGGGGCGGTGCCATCGTCTATCTCAATGGCACCCTAGGTATGGGAAAGACCACACTGAGCCGCGCCGTGATTCAGGCCTGTGGCTGGCCGGGCAAAGTCAAAAGCCCGACCTATACGCTGCTTGAACCCTACGAATGCGACGGATTGAGTGTAGTTCACTTTGATCTGTACCGCCTGGCTGACGCCGAAGAACTTGAATTCATGGGCCTGCGTGATTACCTGTTGCCCAATACCCTCTGGCTTGTGGAGTGGCCTGAGCGCGGTGCTGGCGTGTTGCCGCAAGCCGATGTCGTGATACATTTCAGCGATGCCGGGGCTGAAGATGGCAGCGATGGTCGCCTGCTCAGGTTTGAGGGTGCCACCCCGGCGGGTCAGCGAATAGTCAATCATCTGAGTCAACAACTGGCCGGGCAGGTGCTGTAATGGCCTGGCGGTTGGTGCGAAGTAATTGTGAATGGGACAGTTAATGAAACAGTGGTTTGTAAACCTGGCGGCGCCCCTGATGGCGCTGGTGGGTCTGGTCAGTGTGACGGGTGGTGTCCGGGCCGCTGAAATCGAAGACGCCCGTATCTGGCCGGCACCGGACAATACCCGTTTGGTGTTCGATCTGAGTGGCCCGGTCGAGCACCGGGTGTTTGTGTTGTCCAATCCGAGCCGGGTGGTGGTGGATATCAGCGATGTGTCGCTGAGTACGGACCTGGGGCGTCTGTCACTGGACAACAGCGGTGTATCAAGGATTCGCAGTGGCCGGCGTGAGGGCGGTGATCTGCGTGTTGTGCTGGATTTGTCGACCCAGTTGAACCCGCGCAGCTTTGTTTTACGCCCCAATGAACAGTATGGTCATCGTCTGGTGCTGGATCTTGAGCGTCCGCCGGGCCTGTCGATGGAGCCCAGCGAGCGTCAGGTCAGCCGCAGTGCCGATGATCTGTCGAACCAGCAGCGAAATATCATTGTTGCCATCGATGCGGGTCATGGTGGAGAAGACCCGGGCGCGATTGGTCCCAGTGGCACGCGCGAAAAAGACGTAGTGCTGGCCATCGCCCGGGAGCTATACAATCAACTGAACGGGCTGCGCGGCTATGAACCGGTACTGATGCGCACCGGTGACTACTATTTATCGCTGCAACGCCGGCGTGAGCTGGCCCGGGAAAAACAGGCGGATCTGTTTATCTCTATTCACGCCGACGCCTTTACCAGCCCCCGGGCGTCGGGTGCGTCTGTGTTTGCGCTCTCATCCAGCGGCGCAACCTCGGCCATGGCGGCGTATCTGGCGAATCAGGAAAACGAGGCCGATGTCATTGGCGGTGTGAACGGGATCAGCCTGGAAGACAAGGATGAAATTCTGCGCTCAGTACTGGTGGATCTGTCGATGACGGCGACCTTGCGTTCCAGCCTGGATGTCGGCAGTGATATTCTCGACCAGATGAAACAGGTGGCGCGCATGCACAAGACCAGTGTCGAACAGGCCGGTTTTGCAGTGTTGAAATCGCCGGACGTGCCGTCGGTGCTGGTTGAAACCGGCTTTATTTCCAACCCAACCGAAGAAGCCAACCTGGGTTCTGCCGGGTACCGCCGACAACTGGCCGCCGCGATTCGCAAGGGCGTGACGCAGTGGTTTGAGCGTAATCCACCCCCGGGTACCTGGGTCGCCTGGCAGAAACGCGAAGCGGGAACCTTGCGCCGTTATGTGGTGGTCAGCGGCGATACGTTGTCGGGCATCGCCTCGCGTAATAACACCTCGGTCAACCGGTTACGGGAAGTTAACCAGTTGAACGGGACCGCCATTCGCATTGGTCAGGTCATTATGATTCCGCAGGGCTGAAGGCGCTTCCGGGCGGCTCCGCTTATTGACCACTTACTAAAGGTTCTGGCATGCGTCGAATACTAACGCTTTCTCCCCGACTGGCGAACCAGATTGCCGCGGGGGAAGTCGTTGAACGGCCCGCTTCGGTCGTGAAAGAGCTGGTAGAAAACAGTTTGGATGCCGGTGCGTCCCGCATTGATGTCGAGGTCGAACAGGGTGGCGTCAAGCTGATGCGCATCCGCGACAATGGTTCTGGCATTGTTCGGGACGACCTGGCCATGGCGCTGAATCGCCACGCCACCTCCAAAATTCACAATCTGGATGAACTCGAAGCGGTAGCCTCGCTCGGCTTTCGCGGTGAGGCGCTGGCGAGTATTGCATCGGTATCGCGCCTGATGTTGACCTCCAAGCCGGCCGAACAAGCGGAAGCCTGGCAGGTGAACACCCACGGTCAGGACATGAACACCGAGATCTTACCGGCCGCCCACACCGATGGGACCACCGTGGAAGTCCGTGATCTGTTCTTCAATACACCGGCACGGCGCAAGTTCATGCGCACCGAGAAAACCGAATACAATCATCTGGAAGAGGTGGTAAAACGCCAGGCGTTGGCGCGATTTGACGTTGGTTTCAGCTTGCGCCACAACAACCGAACGATTCATTCGCTGCGCCCGGCCAAGACCCAGGCCGAGCAGGAGCGCCGGGTCGCGCAGTTGCTCAGCCCCGACTTTATGAACAATGCGCTGGTGATCGACGCCGAAGCGGCAGGTTTGCACCTGACTGGCTGGGTCGGTCTGCCGACTTTTTCCCGGTCGATGGCCGACATGCAGTATTTCTTTGTAAACGGCCGTGTGGTGCGCGATAAAGTAATCTCACACGCGGTCAAACAAGCCTACCGGGATGTGCTGTACCACGGTCGCCAGCCCTGCTTTGTGTTGTATCTGCAGCTCGACCCGGGCGGGGTTGACGTGAACGTGCACCCGACCAAACATGAAGTGCGGTTTCGCGATCAGCGGCTGGTGCACGACTTCCTGTTCCGCCAGTTGCACCGGGCACTCGCCCAGGTGCGGCCAGATGCAGATACCGACCCCTCGCGGGCGCAATCGGCCTCGCCCCAGACGTTTCGCCAACCAGCGACGGGCGCACTGGCCGGCGAGTTTGCTGGTCAGCATCGCATGGACATGTCGCCGCCGTCATCTCCGCCGGCAGGCGGCTATGGCCAGCCCGGTGCGGGTAAGCAACAGGCGTCGGTGTCGGACCAAATCGGCTTTTATCAGGCGTTGTATCCTTCAGCCTCCAATTCGTCGCCCGAGCCTATGCCTATGGGTTCAGCCTCGCTTCCTGATGCCGATGGCGATGTGCCGCCACTGGGTTTTGCGGTGGCTCAGCTGCACGGGATATTCATCCTCTCTCAAAGCCAGCATGGCTTGATCGTGGTCGACATGCACGCCGCACACGAGCGGATTACCTATGAGCGGATGAAACGTCAGTACGACCAGCAGGGGCTGCAGGCGCAGCCGGTTCTGGTGCCGCAGAAGTTCTCAGTCAGCGAGCGCGAGGCCGATGTTGCCGAGGAGTTTGCCCATTTGCTGGTGCAATTCGGGCTGGTCATCGAGCGCCTGGGGCCCGAGACCCTGATCGTGCGTCAGACTCCGGTGTACCTGCAACAGGCTGACATCGAGCCGCTGGTGCGCTCAGTGCTGGCCGATTTTATGGAGCATGAAACCTCGGATGCCATTGTCGCCCGGCGCGATGAAATTCTTTCCAGTATGGCCTGCCACGGTTCGGTGCGGGCCAACCGCAAGCTGACCATCCCGGAAATGAACGCCTTGCTGCGCGATATGGAGCGCACCGAGCGCAGCGGCCAGTGCAACCATGGCCGCCCGACCTGGACTCAGTTGTCGCTGGAGGAGCTGGACAAACTCTTCCTGAGGGGTCGTTAAGTGAGCACAGTGGCGTCAGCCGACAAACCCACGGCTATTTTTCTGATGGGACCCACCGCCGCCGGCAAGACTGAACTGGCGCTGTCGCTGGTGGAGGCAGGGCGTTGCGAGATCATCAGTGTCGACTCAGCCCAGGTTTATCGCGGTATGAACATCGGCACCGCCAAGCCGGATGCGGCTACTTTGCAGCGAGCCCCCCACCACCTGATCGATATTTGCGACCCGGCCGACAGCTACAGTGCCGCCCAGTTTCGAACCGACGCGCTGGCCGCCATGAACGACATTCATCAGCGTGGCCGGATTCCGCTACTGACCGGTGGCACCATGCTTTATTTCAAGGCGCTGGTTGAGCCACTGG
This sequence comes from Saccharospirillum sp., assembly GCA_035704555.1. GTDB lineage: Bacteria > Pseudomonadota > Gammaproteobacteria > Pseudomonadales > Natronospirillaceae > Saccharospirillum. The sequence goes on from DASSWT010000036.1 coordinate 6,885, forward strand.
CTGCTATGCCACCGGCGGACGAAGCAGTGCGCCAGGTGCTGCAGGCACAGTTTGATAACGAGGGCCTGGCGTCGCTGCTGCGAGAGCTGGAAGCCGTTGATCCGGCGGCGTTTGCGCGCATCGACCGGCAAAACCCGCAGCGCGTTTTGCGCGCGCTTGAAGTGTACCGTGTCAGTGGCCGGCCCATTTCGGCGTTCTGGGCCGAATCCGTCAACGATGGCAAGGGCCGTTTGGCTGAAACAGCCGCGCAAACCTTTCCCTGGCATCTGATACAACTAGCGGTGATACCCGCAGACCGGTTGATTCTGCACGAGCGTATTGCCCGGCGGTTTCAGTTGATGCTGGAGCAGGGTTTCGAGCAGGAAGTGCGAGCGCTGAGAGCGCGAGGGGATTTGCACCCGGATCTGCCCAGCATCCGGGCCGTGGGTTACCGCCAGATGTGGCAGTTCCTTGACGGCCAGATCGACCATGCCACCCTGATCGAAACCGGTGTCGCCGCTACCCGGCAATTGGCCAAGCGGCAACTGACCTGGTTGCGCAAGTGGCCGGACCTCGCCAAGCTGGAGCCGACCGGACCCGACGGGGATCGCCGCATTATTGACCAAGCGTGGCAAATCTTGCGTAAATCGGAGCTTTAGTCGACGAATTGCATCCACATCACCTTGAATTTCGCCTACAATTCCACATTAACTTGCGGATTGTGAAGTGTTCTGGCTGGCGATGACCGGTCAGGCAGCTCCAACCCAGACTTTTTGTCGACCCAAGGTACCTTTGACCCTCAGGTTCCATGTTCCGGCAAACCGATACATGTCGGTGCAGTGGAACAGCCTGTCAGTCAGCGGTGTCGATGGTGACGCTGGTGCAATCCATCAATGGCACGCCGGGTGTACGAATGTCCAGTGACATTCGGCACTGCCGGAATGCTTATAAACGATTACTATAATCCTTCGTTAAAAGGAGTTCGACATGTCAAAGGGGCATTCGTTACAAGACCCTTTCCTCAATGCGCTGCGGAAAGAACGTATTCCGGTTTCCATCTTTCTGGTCAATGGCATCAAGCTGCAAGGGCAGATTGAGAGCTTTGACCAGTTTGTCATCCTGCTGAAAAACACTGTGAGCCAAATGGTGTACAAGCACGCCATTTCCACCGTGGTGCCGGCCCGTAATGTTAAAATTCCTCATGAAAGCGAAGAAGTCACCATCGAGTGATGGCGCCGTCATGCGGATCAGCCCGGTCAAAGACCGGGTATCGGAGAGACTGATTGTTTTTTGAACGTGTTGAAGGCGGGGACCGGGCAGTACTGGTCCACGTCGATTTTCCCGAGTCTGCGAATCGGGAAGACCCCCAGGAATTTGAAGAACTGGTGACATCCGCCGGTGCTACTCCGGTGGCTACTCTGGGCGGGTCCCGCTCGGCCCCGCACCCGAAGTATTTTGTCGGGTCAGGTAAGCTTGAAGAGATCAAGGCTGCGGTTCGGGCAAGTGGGGCCGACGTGGTCCTGTTCAATCACAGCCTGTCGCCATCCCAGGAACGTAACGTCGAGCGTGCGGTCGAATGCCGCGTACTCGACCGCACCGGCCTTATTCTCGATATATTCGCCCAGCGGGCGCGAACCCACGAAGGTAAACTCCAGGTCGAACTGGCCCAGTTGCAGTACCAGAGCACCCGTCTGGTGCGGGGCTGGACTCACCTGGAACGCCAGAAAGGCGGTATTGGCTTGCGTGGCCCGGGTGAAACCCAGTTGGAGACAGACCGTCGTCTGTTGCAGGCTCGCATCAGCACGATTCATCGCCGTCTGGAAAAAGTCGAGAAACAGCGCGATCAGGGCCGTCGCGCGCGCACCCGCTCCGACACCCCGACCATTTCACTGGTGGGCTATACCAACGCTGGCAAGTCAACGCTGTTCAACGCCCTGACCCAGGCCCATGTATATGCCGCCGACCAGCTTTTCGCGACGCTTGACCCCACCTTGCGCCGGCTGAGCATCCCAGACATGGGTGATGTCGTTATGGCCGACACCGTGGGTTTTATCCGGCATCTGCCGCACAAGCTGGTTCAG
>DASSWT010000146.1:0-2633 GCA_035704555.1 Saccharospirillum sp.
GTGGCGGCGTAATCAAAGTAGATCGGTTGCATGCTCATAACTGACTGGCCAAAATGGTGGCTTCGTTCGGGGCGTCGGAGCGCCCGGTTTTCAAAAACTGATTCTGACGCTTGCTGACGGCCTGAATATCACGCCGCCCAACCAGGTCGGCCAGCGAAATGCTGTGCAGGAAATCGTGGATCTGATGGCTCAGATCCTGCCAGAGGTGATGCGTCAGGCAGACTTCGCCTTGCTGGCACCCGGTTTTACCCTGGCACTTGGTCGCATCGAGCGATTCACTCACCGCGTCCACCACATCGGCCACACTGATCAGCTCACTGGGCCGGCCAAGCTGATAACCACCGCCTGGCCCGCGAACAGAGGTCACGAGTGAATGGCGGCGCAGTTTGGCAAACAGCTGTTCCAGATAAGACAAGGAGATGCCCTGCCGTTCGGAAATGTCCGATAAACTGATCGGGCCCGTTTCCTGGTTCAGTGCCAGATCCAGCATCGCCGTTACCGCATAGCGGCCTTTGGTCGTCAGTCTCATGCGGGTTATCCCCCGAGTGGCCGGATGTGTATAAATGAATGAAGTCGAGACCCTGTCCGCGAGACAGACAAGGCTCTATGGGCGCGAATTATAAATACCTGAGTAAAACAGTCAACTATTACCCACCAAAAAGCCCGAAAGCCCCGGCCACGCAGCTTGACACCGAATCACGGATCCAACTTTAGTCTCACTATTGATGCAAAAAAATAACAAATTGCCACCTTTCGTTTACAAAACCTCGGTCCTGGGCTAGTTATACCTAGAGACACAATTAGAAAAAAACCAGGCTGGGAGTTTGGGTTTGCTGGGTCGCCAATCGTTCGTGCTGGCCACCGGGTAGGCCTGTCCGGGGTCGGCGTGAACCCGTCCCTGGGGCCTAGACCGCAACATCCATGTTGCGGACTTCCCCGGACAGGCCTACCCGGCAGCCAGCACTTGGTTCGCAGGTACCGTTGAACTCTGTTAAACCTGTGGTACTTACTGGTTAAGCAGTACTAGCAAGACGAACAACAACAATAAACGAGTGGTCAGGGCCAACCTGAACCGCTCTGGAGTCGCTGCCATGCTATCTCTTACATGCCCTCGCCTGGCCGGGAGGGTTTGACTGTGCTCAGTGTTACCCAGGCCAGCCTGGCCTTTGGTGGAATAAAAGCGCTGGACGATGTGTCCTTTACCGCCGCGTCCGGCGAAATCACGGCCATCATTGGCCCCAATGGTGCCGGTAAGACCAGCCTGTTCAACATCATCTCCGGGTTCTATAAGCCGCAGCAGGGTCGAATTCTGTTCGATGAGCAGGACATCACCCACCTGCGGGCCGACAAACGCGCTGAGCTCGGCATCGCCCGTACGTTTCAGAACATTGCCCTGTTTCGCGGTATGTCGGTGCTGGAAAACATCAAACTCGGTGGTCATACCCGGCTGAGCACCGGTTTCTGGTCGGCAGGCTTCTTTTATGGCGAAGCCCGGCGTGAGGAAGCCCGGCTGCGTGCCGAGATCGAGCGGGATGTGATCGACTTTCTGGAACTGGACCACATTCGCAAAGCCCCCGTCGCTGCCCTGCCCTATGGTTTGCAAAAACGGGTCGAGCTGGGCCGGGCATTGGCGATGCAGCCCAAGGTATTGCTGCTCGATGAACCCGTGGCGGGTATGAACCGGGAAGAGACCGAAGACATGGCCCGTTTCATTCTCGATATTCAGGCCCGTTGGGGCACCACTATCCTGCTGGTCGAACACGATATGGGCATGGTGATGGACATCTCCAACCAGGTCGTGGTGCTCAATTTTGGCCGCCAGATTGCGCACGGCGCACCCGATCAGGTTCAGGCCGACCCGGCTGTTATTGAAGCCTACCTGGGTACCAGAGAGCGCAGTGAAACCAACGCCGGGGAGGCACTCGTCTGATGGGTCAGTTCATTCAGTATATGATCAACGGGGTGATCTCCGGCAGCCTTCTGGCGTTGATTGCGTTGGGCATTGTTGCCGTGTTCAAGGCCACCAAGGTGGTGAACTTCGCACACGGCCATTTAATACTGTTCGGTGCCTACTTTTATTTCACCTTTTCAGTTGTTCTGCCCGACGCTCCCTTTATGCCGGCCTGGGTGAGCAGCTGGGAACCCGCCTGGCTGCAAGCCTACGCGGGCAATGCGCCGATGTTTTCACCCAAGGCGGCTATTGCCAGCTGGGTCAGTGACTTCCCGCGCATTCTGCTGGGTCTGATTGGTGCCCTGGCCGCCAATGCGGTTTTGGCATTGATTATCGAGCGGCTGGTTATGCGGCCGCTGCTGGGGCAGTCCGCCTTTGCGATGATTCTCTCGACCGTTGGTCTGATCTGGGTACTGGAAGGCAGCGCTGGCTTGATCTGGACGGCCGAAGCCGAGCAGGTACCGGCGCTCGGCCCCAACTTCCCGATCCGGTTCCAGTTGTTCGACCAGAACCTGTTTCTGTTCAGCGGCTCGCTGGTCAACCTGGTGATTGCCCTGTTGCTGTTTGCCGGCTTGATGCTTGTACTGCGCTATACCCGTTCCGGCGTCGCCATTCGCGCCACGGCCGAAGACCAGAGCACCGCTTACTCTATGGGCATCAATGTACCCCGGGTGTTTTCTAC
>DASSWT010000159.1:0-5148 GCA_035704555.1 Saccharospirillum sp.
CTGGGCCGTTTCCTGAAGATGGTGGTGGAATACAAGCACAAGATCGGGTTTAAGGGTGCCATCCTGATCGAGCCCAAGCCGCAGGAACCTACCAAGCACCAGTACGATTACGACAGCGCCACCGTGTTCGGGTTCCTGCAAAAGCATGGCCTGGAGCACGAAATCAAAGTCAATATTGAAGTGAACCACGCCACCCTGGCCGGTCACACCTTTCAGCATGAACTGGCAACAGCGGCATCCCTCGGTATTCTGGGCTCGGTAGACGCGAACCGGGGCGATTACCAGAATGGCTGGGATACTGACCAGTTCCCCAATAGCGTGGAAGACATGACCCTGGCCTGCTATGAAATCATCAAGGCCGGTGGTTTTCAGACCGGCGGGTTCAATTTCGACACCAAGTTGCGTCGCACTTCGATCGCGGCCGACGACCTGTTCCATGCCCATATTGGCGCCATGGACACCATGGCGCTGGCGTACATCAAGGCCGCTGAGCTTTTTGAGGGGCGGGTGCTGAGTGATTTTGTCGAAGCGCGTTATGCCGGTTGGCAAAGTGAGCTGGGTCGGAAAATACTCGGTGGCGACATGGATTTGGCGGCGACGGCAAAATACGCGGTCGATAACAGCATTGATCCCAAGCCGGTGTCGAGCCGTCAGGAAATGCTGGAAAACCGGGTTAACCGTTTGCTGTACGGCTAGTTCTCTGGAGGGAGGACTGGGTGTATGAAGCGCAGCGAGCGATTGGCACTGGTTACATTTGACCTGTTGATGGCTCCCTCTCCCGTCATACGGGAGAGGGTTCACTTCTGGTTTTTCCGCATGCCAAGCGAAACCACAGCAGTAACGGCTACGCCGTCCCCCTCTCTCTAACTCTCTCCCCCAGTGGTGGAGAGAGGACTGATAAGTGCAGTGCTTCGATGGACTGGCGCTGGTTACATTTGACCTGTTGATGGCTCCCTCTCCCGTCCCACGGGAGAGGGCTGGGGAGAGGGTTCTCTTATGGTTTAGCTGCTTTCCAAGCGAAACCACAGCAGTAACGGCTGCGCCGTCCCCCTCTCTCTAACTCTCTCCCCCAGTGGTGGAGAGAGGACAGTTATGTGCGGCGGCGCGAGTGACTGGAGCTGGTTCTATTTGATCTATTAGTGACCCCCTCGCCCGTTCCACAGTAGAGGCTGGTTTGTTCAGCCGCTAGCGAAAATGCTTCAGGGCCAGGGCGATAACCCCTTTGCCGGTCATGTCTTCTGACCAGGAATAGGGTTCGACCTGAGAGCGGCCTATTAGCTCGGGCACCAGAGCTTCGCTGATGCCCTCGTGAATGCCGGCTTCCATAAGGTCGTAGGCGCGTACGCCAGGCCCGGTGACTACCGCGCGTTCCGGGCTTAACAGTGCCAGGATGTTGGCAATGCCATAGCCCAGTACTTTCCCCGCCTGGTGAAACAAATCCACGGCATAGGGGTGCTTCTGATGGCCAAGCTCGGTCAGCTTTTGCATCTGCTTCTCCGACGGATGACGCCGGTCTGTAGCCGGTAGATCCATTACTGCGCTGGCATCACGATAGAGCGCATAGTCGCCGACGTAGGCTTCGATGCAACCGCGCTTGCCGCAGGCACACTGCGGACCTTCGTGGCTGTATTTGGTATGGCCAAATTCTGCCGCAGCGCCGAAATGACCGCTGTATAAATTGCCGTTCACGACCAGGCCGCCACCGACACCATAGCCGATCATGATTACCACAAAGTTATTGCACTGGCTGTAATTCGGGTTTTTCTGGATGGCGTAGGCAATGCTGTTGGCATCGTTGGCGAGCTCCACCGGGCAATTAAAGGCCTCTTCCAGTGCGCGCGTCAGGTTGACGTTCTTGATGTTTAACGCCGGGCTCCAGACCACGTCGCCTTTGTGCACATCAACAAACCCCTGAATAGCGATGCCCACGCTGACCAGCCGGGCGGCATGCTCGGGGTGCTGTTCGAGGAAGCGCCTCGCCTGTTCGACCAGCATCTCGTTCAGCGAGGCTTGGTCGTGGCGCTGGGTCTTCTGCACTACCACGATCTCATGCGCAATATTGCCCTTCAGGTCACCGAGCATTAGTCGCACTTCATTGATCGACAGCTTGATGCCAAGCACAGAGGCGTGCTCGGGGTTGAGATCAATCAACACGCGGGGGCGGCCACGGCCGCCTTTAACATCGGGTCCTTTTACTTCCTTGATGATGGCGGCGTCTGCCAGTTCAGAGGTAATGGCCGTCACCGTTGCCGGGCTCAGACGAGTGATCTGACCGATATCGACACGAGCCAGTGGGCCGAAAACGCGCAAGGTGTTGATGATGTCAACGCGGTTATCCGCTCGAATCTGTTCGGTGTCGTTTTTTTTCATGCGAGAAGAGCTTGCTGAATGGAATGATCAAATCAGTGTAAACCGGGGGTCTTTTTTAGTCGACTCTAAAATTATTCATAGACATCAGGGAGGCAAGCAGGGGTCTGCGGTTGCCCGTCATTGCAGTATCGCCAGATCAGACGATGAGCAGGCAGGCTGCGCGAGAAGATACTTTGAGTTACAAATTTAAGTGTCTGGTTTTAAACGGGATTTTCCGAATAATGCCCCTTTTCAGGAGAATTATACCTATTATTTATTGACTTCGGTTATTTTGCGATCAAGAATAACTTCGGGTATAAAAATAAAAATCGGCACAGAGTCCGAGCTACCCACGACCAACAATAAAAAAATGGACCCGAATCAGGAGATATAACAATGAAACGAGTACTGATCGCTGCCGCGTTGTCGCTAACTGCGGCTGCTCCCTTAGTGTCTATGGCGCATGATTTAACGATAGGTGTGTCCTGGTCGAACTTTCAGGAAGAACGCTGGAAAACCGATGAAGCGGCCATCAAGGCGGCCCTTGAAAAACTTGGCGCTGAGTATATTTCTGCCGATGCCCAATCATCCGCGTCGAAGCAATTGACCGATATCGAAAGTCTGATCGCCAATGGCGCAGATGCACTGATAGTGCTCGCTCAGGATTCGAGCGCCATCGGCCCCGCCATTGAGGCGGCCGCCAACGAAGGCATTCCGGTGGTCGGCTATGACCGGCTGATCGAGCACCCCGATGCGTTCTATTTAACCTTCGATAACAAAGAGGTTGGCCGGATGCAGGCTCGCGCCGTGCTTGCCGCCCAGCCGAGTGGCAATTACGTCTTCATTAAAGGCTCACCAGCCGACCCCAATGCTGATTTCCTGCACGCAGGGCAACTGGAAGTGCTGGCATCAGCGATGAACTCCGGAGCCATAGAAAACGTGGGCGAGGCTTATACCGATTCCTGGCTGCCTGCCAATGCCCAGCGCAATATGGAGCAGATTCTTACCGCCAATAATAACGACGTGGATGCCGTAGTCGCCTCGAATGACGGTACGGCTGGCGGTGTTATTGCTGCACTGTCTGCACAGGGTATGGATGGTGTTGTACCCGTCTCCGGGCAGGATGGTGACCACGCTGCATTGAACCGCATCGCACTCGGTGTGCAAACCGTATCGGTATGGAAAGACTCACGTGAGCTGGGCAAGGCAGCGGCAAATATCGCTTTTTTGATGGCCAATGGTGCAGACATTGATGAGATTCCCGGCGCTGGTCTGTTCAGTGGTGGGCCCCGGGGCGTAACCATGAACTCCATCTTTCTGAAGCCATTGCCAATCACTGAAGATAACCTGGATGTGGTGATCGATGCTGGCTGGGTAACGAAAGAAACGGTATGCCAGGGCGTGCCCGCCGGACGAGTTTCCGTTTGCGATTAATGTAATTCAAGACGTCGGAGGCGAAAGCCTCTGACTGCTTTCTGAAGACATGGCAAATGGAGCCTCGTGACATGGTTGAGACGTCGGTCAACCCATTTAAAAAACTATTGGAAGCCACTGAGGTAGATACCCGCATCCTGGGAATGGTCGCGGTATTGGGCCTGCTCTGGCTGGGGTTTGGCATTGCCACGGATGGCGCCTTTTTGACCCCGCGTAACCTCTGGAATCTGAGCGTCCAGACGTCTTCCATTGCCGTGATGGCAACCGGTATGGTTCTGGTCATCGTGACCCGCAACATCGACTTGTCGGTGGGGTCTCTACTGGGTTTTACCGGCATGATCATCGCTGTAACCCAGGCTGAATGGCTGCCTGCTCTGTGGGGTTATGATCATTCCATGACCTGGGCGTTAGCCTTGTTAGTGGGCATGGTAGCCGGCGGACTGGCGGGTGCCCTGCAGGGGTTTGTTATTGCCTATATGGGTGTGCCGGCTTTTATCGTCACACTCGGCGGGCTGCTGACCTGGCGAGGAGCGGCCTGGTGGGTCACGTCCGGTCGCACGGTGGCACCGATGGATTCAACCTTTCAGATCATGGGGGGCGGACCATCCGGCTCTGTAGGTGAGCTGGCCACCTGGCTTATTTCGGGTGCGATTTGCCTGATGATCGTGGCTGTTTTCTTGCGGGGCCGACATCTGCGGCGGTTGCACCGGTTTCCGGTACGCCCGGTTTGGGCTGAATTTGTACTGGCCGGTTTTTACTGTGCTGGCGTAATGGGGGCGGCAGCTATTGCTAACGCCTACCCCTGGCCGTACCGAATTGCCGAGCGCTATGCACAAGCTGAGGGCATTCCTGTTCCTGAAGGAGGGCTGGAGATTGCCCACGGGTTTGCCGTGCCCGTATTGATTGCGGTCTTCGTGGCCGTGGTTATGTCTTTTATCGCGACACGGACCCGGTTTGGGCGTTACGTCTTTGCCATCGGTGGCAATCCGGAAGCGGCTGAGCTTGCCGGGGTGAACACTCGCAAAGTGATACTGCTCGTGTTCACCCTGATGGGAATTCTTGCAGCAATCGGCGCAGCCATTTCAACGGCCCGGTTGAACGCCGCCACAAATGCGCTGGGGACGCTGGATGAGCTCTATGTCATTGCCGCTGCGGTAATTGGTGGTACTTCACTGGCGGGGGGAGTTGGCAAGATCGCCGGCGCTATATTGGGTGCGCTGGTGATGCAGTCGCTGCAAAGCGGTATGGTCCTGGTGGGTATTGATACGCCCTTGCAAAACATGATTGTCGGGGTGGTATTGGTCATCGCCGTCTGGGTCGACACCCTGTATCGCAAAAGGAGTTCGTTATGACGGATAACCAGCA
>DASSWT010000233.1:0-3026 GCA_035704555.1 Saccharospirillum sp.
TTGCTCTATCAGGGCGCGAGCGCTGGGCCGTGTTTGTTCACCGTGCAGCAGCGTCAGCCGATCAGCGAGCGGTGCCAGAGCCTCTGCGGTAAAAGTTGGGTGCATCAACGCCTGAAAATCGAGGTCGACTTTCTTCACCTGGTGCGTGAAAAGCTGCTGCAGGCGTTCGGGCATTGCATCAAAGGCACCCGGCCCATTCCAGTACTCAATAAATCGCCGAGCCTGCGAAGTAGGGCCTGATGCGGTCGATGCATCGTCAAACACATGCAACACCGATTCAAGGTCCTTCAAGCCTGCATGTCCACTCTCCAGAATGGAAAAACACACCGGTTCAAACAGCACCAGCCGCTCAACTCGTTCAGGATGCTTTTGCGCAAAAGCCAGTGCGACAGCAGCGCCGTAAGAGTGCCCTACCAGTCTCACTGTTTCCTGAATCTGCTCTTGTTCCAGCAAAGCTTCCAGCAACGCCACTTCATGCCACAGCGTGAATGGCTGCGTATTTTCAAGCGCTGGCATCGGCGTCTCGCCGTAACCGTATAAATCCATCGCCAGACACTGGGCCCTGCCCCGTAGTCGGCGAATAAGATCACGCCACTGGCCCGATGAACTCAGCGAACTGTGAAGCATCACTACTGTGGGGCCCTGCCCCACTTTCGAATAACCCGGTACCATGAGGAACCCTTATCACTTAAAAGTTTCGGAGTTCGTACAGTGCGAGCGGCGGATGCCGGTGGTGCCTCTGTGGGGTAGTCCGCAACATGGACTAAAACGCCAGGAGCGTTTTAGCACGAGCGCAGCGAGCCCGCAGGGTGAATCCCATGGAAGGGATTCATATCTTGCGGTCTAGGCCCCATGGACGGGTTTACGCCGACCCCACAGAGGCACCACCGGTAACCGACGCGGACCATTGCCACCAGTAGAACCATAGAACGCTGAATAATGGGTCTTCAGACTGATTTTAAATGTTCTTTGGCTTCCATCATCTCATCGCGCAATGCGGCCGCTTTTTCAAACGCCATGTCTTTGGCGGCCCGGTGCATGTCGTCTTCCAGCCGTACGATCACTTTCGACAATTCTGCGGCCGTCATGGTTGCGTAATCGCGGGCTTCGGCATCGATGCGCTCAACCTTCTTGCGGTTGCGTGCAATCTTGCCCTTGCGACCCGGCGCTACCGCCCCTTCTAGAATATCCTGCACATCTTTAACCAGTGCCTGGGGCGTAATGCCCTCGGCCAGGTTGTGCGCAATCTGTTTCTCGCGGCGGCGATCGGTTTCGCTAATGGCTCGCTCCATTGAACCGGTCATTCTGTCGGCGTACAGAATCGCCTTGCCGTTGAGGTTACGGGCCGCCCGGCCAATGGTCTGAATCAGAGAACGCTCGCTGCGCAAAAAGCCTTCCTTGTCAGCATCCAGAATGGCAACCAGTGACACCTCCGGCATGTCGAGACCTTCGCGCAACAGGTTGATACCGACCAGAACATCGAACTCGCCAAGTCGCAAATCACGGATGATTTCCACCCGCTCCACGGTGTCGATGTCCGAGTGCAGATACCGTACCTTGACGCCGTTTTCGTTCAAATAATCGGTTAGATCTTCAGCCATGCGCTTGGTCAGCGTGGTGACCAGAACCCGCTCACCTACGTTTACCCGCAAGTTGATTTCGTGCAACAGATCATCCACCTGCGTCGTCGCCGGGCGGATCTCAATAACCGGGTCAACCAGACCGGTGGGGCGAACCAGTTGTTCCACAACCTGCTGCGTATGCTTCTCTTCATAATTGCCTGGGGTGGCCGAGACATAGATGCCCTGGGGTGCCAGTCGCTCCCACTCCTCGAATCGCATCGGCCGGTTATCCAACGCGGAAGGCAGGCGAAAGCCGTATTCGACGAGGGTTTCCTTGCGCGAACGGTCGCCCTTATACATGGCGCCCAGTTGCGGCAGGGTCGCGTGCGATTCATCAATGAACATCAGCGCATCTTTGGGCAGATATTCGTAAAGCGTGGGTGGCGGGTCACCCGGGTTACGGCCCGAGAGATAACGGGAGTAGTTTTCGATGCCGTTGCAGTAACCCAACTCGCGCATCATTTCCAGGTCGTACTTGGTACGCTGCTCCAGCCGCTGGGCTTCAACCAAACGACGGTTCTCTTCGAGCACACTCAGGCGCTCTTTCAATTCGACTTCAATCTTGTCGACGGCCGCCAGTATGGTTTCCCGGGGTGTGACGTAGTGCGTTTTCGGGTAAACCGTATAGCGGGTAAGTTTCTGCAACACCTCACCGGTAAGTGGGTCGAACAGGCTCAGGTTTTCGACCTCGTCGTCAAACAATTCAATGCGTAAGGCTTCCAGTTCAGATTCAGCTGGAAACACATCGATAATGTCGCCGCGCACCCGGTAGGTACCCCGGCCAAATTCGATGTCATTTCGACTGTATTGCAACTCCGCCAGGCGCCGTAAAACCTGGCGTTGATCAACCGCATCGCCGCGCTTCAAATGCAGAATCATTTTCAGGTAGGACTCGGGCGAACCCAAACCGTAAATGGCGGATACCGTGGCAACAATTAAAACGTCACGGCGTTCCAGCAAGGCCTTGGTGGCCGATAGCCGCATCTGTTCAATGTGCTCGTTCACCGACGCATCTTTATCGATAAAGGTATCGGAAGACGGCACATAGGCTTCGGGCTGATAATAATCGTAGTAGGAGACGAAATACTCGACGGCGTTGTCCGGAAAAAACTCACGGAATTCGGAATACAACTGCGCGGCCAGCGTTTTATTGTGCGCCAGTACAATGGTCGGGCGCTGCACCGATTCAATGACCTTGGCCATGGTGTACGTCTTACCGGAGCCGGTCACCCCGAGCAGTGTCTGGGCGGTCAGGCCGGCGTTCAAACCGGTCACCAGTTGTTCGATAGCCTTGGGCTGATCCCCCGCTGGCTGGTACTTGGACTGTACTTTAAAGGCTTTCATCGGCATCACTGGGCTTGGGGGTGCATTGAGTTACCGTTAGGGTGCGGCCGACTAACCGGC
>DASSWT010000270.1:0-6290 GCA_035704555.1 Saccharospirillum sp.
ACTGAGCACCTCATCAAGTGCCAGTTGAGTACCCCGGGGAGCCTGCTCCCATTGTTTAAACATGGTCCTGCCTTATGTCGGTCTGCCGAAAGGAAAGGGTTTTCAGGTTGTCACGCAAAACACCGGATCAGCCTAAAAAACCGTGCTCCAGTTTACCTGAATTCGGGAGGGATACACGCCGTACTCGTCCAGCGCCTGATGTGTTGTGTTGTGCACTTCAGGCCGCTCGGCCAACGCATGGAGAAAGGTGACGTCCAGCGTGCTGTTATTGCCAAGGCTGCGACTTAGTGCACCGGTCAACAACATACCGCCATCGCTCAAATTAATGGACTGTCCCAGAGAGGCCTGCCATAGCGGAGACAGGGGTTTCGAGGCTTGCAGGCTAAGGTAATGCTGCCCCCAGGGTGAAACCAGGCCGGTGCGGTGCCAGCCGCTGGTGCTGATGTCGGCATAGTCATCGCTGAGACCAAGGCTGTTGTAATGGTATTCAGCAACAACGTAGACATCATCGAAAAATTGCTGATCTGCACCCAGCGTCGCCCGAAAACCCGTGTCGCCATCGCTTTCCCGGTCCGTAGTCAGCAGAGCCATTTCCTGCCAAACACCCCAGTCTCCAAAAGCGGTCTGGGTACCCAGGCCGAGTACATGGTAGGTCTGATTAACCGACAAGGCAGTGGCTTCCCAGGTGAGACTGTTGATTTGAGTGTAGCCCCGGGCAAAGATGACAGAGTCATCAGCAAACACCCAGCCCAAATCCAACTCAGAAACGGCACCAAGCGGCACCAGCCACCGAACCGCATCAACCCCGGCGCGATAGGTGGGCTCCTGCGCCTGCAATCCTGAAGGCAATATGACATCAACCGGTGAATAGACCCGCGCCAGTCCAAAACTGATGGGTTGCCGCCCCACCGTTATATCTCCCTGGCCGAGATAGGCCCGAACATAGGCGCGATCCAGATTCTGCCGAATGCGCACCGGGTCGTCGTCAACCAGGGTGGCATCGAGATCACGCCAGCGAAAATTGGCCGGGTCGGCCTCCAGCGCCTGTTGCAAGGCATCGTCCCCGTCATCTTGGGCCAGCCGCGCCTGCTCCGCCAGGCCATAGTGCACACCGAATTCCAGCGAGTCTTCGGGATACCAGACTAGATTCATCCGGCCGCTGAGCGTCTGATCCAGTGCCCAGGCCGGTGGCTGCGATGCATCCGGCAAGCCGTCGACTTGCGGGTACGCCAGAACCTCGGCACCGGCAGACAGATCCCACCAGACATCCACTTCCGCCAAGGCGTTACCCGACAGGCCGGCAAAACCTAGCAGGCACCCAATCAGCAGCTTTGCGCGATTACTCATCGCGTTGTTCCTCTGAATCAATACAGCCGTCCTTCAACCGAATCAACCGGCTGGCACGTTCCATGATCATCGGATCGTGCGTCGAAAACACAAAGGTCATGCCTTCGTTACGGTTCAGGTCGTGCATCATATCCAGCAGATCAGAACCGGTTTGCGAATCCAGATTGGCGGTCGGTTCATCCGCCAGAATAATGTCCGGCCGGCTGACCATGGCACGCGCCACAGCAACCCGCTGTTGTTGCCCCCCGGACAATTGATGGGGAAAGCGCCCTTCCTTTCCCGCCAGACCCACCCGGTCAAGCATCGCATACACCCGCTCACGCCGCTCGGCTTCTGCGACGCCTTGCAACAGCATAATATATTCACAATTCTCGGCGGCTGTGAGCACCGGGATCAGGTTGTAAGCCTGAAAAATAAAACCAATGTGGTCACGTCGAAAATCCGACAGTTCACGCCCCGACATCTGCGTAATGTCCTTGTTCGCCAGATGCACCTGACCCAGAGTGGGGTTATCCAGCCCACCCATCAATTGCAGCAGCGTCGACTTACCCGACCCGGACGGCCCGACAATGGCGGTAAACTCACCCGGCGCAATACTAAGGCTGACCTGGTCGAGCGCTTTAACCAGCGTATCGCCTTCACCATAATGTTTGCTGACGCCCCGGGTTTCTATGACCGACGACATGCTTGTCTCCCTTTGTTATATGCCCGAACTCACATTTTGGAGTTTGTACAATGCGAGCGTCGGATGCCGGTGATGCCTCTGCGGGGTAGTCCGCAGCATGGATGCTGCGGCCTAGGCTCCACGGACGGATTCACGCCGACCCCGCAGAGGCATCACCGGTGGCCGACGCGGACCATGACCACCGACGATCTTCGAAACCCGCCGCTATAAACTTTTGTGAAGTGCCTTCGCGGGCACGATTCGCGCTGCGTGAATGGCCGGGTAAATACAGGCCACCAGCGTCATCACCAACACCCAAAAAGGTAAGGCACTGTATTGTATAAAGCGGTGCTGCGGCCGGATGATTTCGGCCAGCGCAACACCGGATATTTCCATCGACCCATAGTCGATCCCGACCGACGCCGACCAGGTAATCACCAGCACTCCCAGCACCAAACCGATAGCTATGGCGCCCAGTGCCAACAGCAGACCTTCAACCATAATCAGCCTGAATACCTGACGCCGGCGTGTGCCTATAGCCAGCAAGACACCAAACTCGTAGGTGCGTTCGTAGATCGACATGAACAGGCCATTGATCACCCCGAGGCCGGCCAGGATAAACAGTACGACACCTGCAATCACCGTGCTGCTGTTAGTCAGTTGCAGCATGGTCGCCAATTGCGGCATTAATTCCGTCCAGCCCTGGGCGACCCATCGCTCGTTACTCAGGCGCTGCCATAACCCGAGATCAGTATTGGTGGCAAGCGATGCGGCGGTCAGGTTAAACGCGATTTCATGAACCGCATCGTCCAGCCCCATCATCGCCTGCGCCTCGGGCAAGCGGATAAATGCCATGTTCTCGTCCATGGCGCGGGCGTTCAAATGAAAAATACCGCTGACCCGAAACAACTGTTGCTCGGCAGATTCAGTGGTCTGATTATTCACCGAAACGACAATCCGGTCGCCAATATCCGCCTCCAGCAACTGCGCCAGGCGATCGCCTATCAGTAACTGGGTGACCGGTCCGTCGTCAGACAGGTAGTCGCCCGCAATGATTGCATCGGCAATTTTGGACACCCCGGCTTCGGCGGTCGGATCAATGCCCACCACCTGCACCGCCCGATTGTTGGCCGCACTCGATACCATGCCGAATGCCAGCGTGCGGGCGGCGTATCCAGCTACCTCAGGTTCCCGGGCTAATTGGTTCAGCACCGTTTCCGGGTCGTCGATAACACGGCTTTCATCCTGACGAGCCAGAAACTCGCGATGGTGAATCTGCGCATCGCCGGAATAGAGGCGCGTGGCGGAACGCACCATGGTGTCGGTCATTCCCTGGATCAGCGCGTCGGTGAACATCAGAGCGGTCAGGCTCAGGCTTATGATCATTGCCGTCAGCAAGGTGCGCCGCCGGTTTCGGGCCAGATTGCGCAATGCCAGTCGTCCGGTTAAGCCCATATCAGAGTGTCCTCATCGCATCGACTGGCACTATGCGAGCCGCTCGAATGCCCGGCATGATTGCAATCAGGAAGGCCGCGATCAGTATCACCAGTAGTGGGAAACCAAACACATAGGTCGACATCTGGCCCCGGTAATGGGAAAACACAATGCCGGATATTTCCATCGGTTCCGCCAGTGCAATGCCCTGCAACGTAAACCAGAGATTGATTGGCAATGCCAGCAAGCCGCCGATCAGGCAGGCAATAACAGCCAGTAACAGGGTTTCCAGAACAATGAGTGCAAACAGGCGAGAGGGTGAGGTACCGATGGCCTTAAGCACACCAAACTCGCCGGTTCGCTCCAGTACCGACATCAGCACGGTGTTGAGCACACCAATACACACCAGAAACACAATGACATAGAGTGTAATCATGCCGCCTTCCTTATCGGCGGTCATGGTCTCGTAAAATTCCCTCGCCACCGTTTGCCAGGGGCTGACGGCCAGTTCAGGGGCTGCTATTGCAGTTTCTATTCGTTCCGCCAGATGTTGTGCGTCCCGGTAGTCGGCCCCCAGAATGACCAGCCGGTGCACCTCACCCGGCAGCACGTAAAAAGACTGGGCAGCGGCCAATGGCATAACCACCCAGCGTTCTTCGGCATCACCCGCCTGCCCCAGAATACCCTGTACCCGGTAAAGGTCGTTGGCCAGAGAGCCATCGGCGCCCTGGGAAACCAGAATCAGCTCGTCGCCAACCCCCAACGACAATTGCCGGGCGACCTGGGCACCGATCATGACACCAGCGTAGCCCTCGGCATCCGGTTCATTGGTGAGGTAACGCCCGGCACTGACTTTGTCGGCCAGATAAGACAAAGCCGCCTCACGCTCAGGGTCTATTCCCCTGACGTTCACCGGAAAACTCCGGCTTTCACCATACCCCAAAGCACTGCTTTCAATGCGGGGGGTAACGGCCTGAACACCGGGTACCGAGGTTATGGTTTGTAGCAGGGAATCGGTCAGTTCAAAGGCTTTGTAGAGTGTTGGTGTCTCGACATACCCCTCGACCGTGACCTGAACATGGCCGGTGGTGTCCCGGGTATAAAAATCGAGCACCTGATCGTAACTGCCTTCGGTCACCGACAGTTGCACCGACACCAGTAAATAACCGCCGGCCATGCTCAGCACCGTCAAAAGCGTTCGCCGCCGGTTACGCAGAATGTTCCGAAAGGCGAGCTTCAGCATCATCATAACGGCGGCTCAGAAAGGGCGGCGCAGGTTATTGAGGGTAAAAAAGTCTTCGGTCAGGTCTACGCCAAAATCCAGTTCCTGATAGGTGACCGTGGTCTGGTGACCGGTTTTGTTCATCGGTGTCAGTGTCATCGTTGCGGGTAGGGTTACTTCGCCGAAATCGGTTATGTCGCTGAATTCCATCACCCGCATCAGGGTCCCGTCTTCGTCAAAGTAGCGCTGACGAACGGGCAGCAGGTCTTCCTTGCGAATGATGATTTCCAGTCCGCCCCAGACGGTGACCGTTTGTTCGCGCGGGGTCAGGTCCAGTTGGTATTCGGTGTCTGTCTCGCTCAGACTCACCTGATATTCATCGACCAGAGAGACTTCGCGCATCAAATCATCGTTTGTGAAATCAGACCCCATCCAGCTGCCCATCATCATCGAAGGCGGCACTTTCACCACCTTGCGAATCTTGGGCAGGTAATTCCACATCTCGTTATCCCGCTGCAAGGTGCTGACGCCCCGCTCCTTCTGGGGTTCCAGTACCCGCACTAGGGCGTAGTCGAGACCCAGCGACCAGGACTCCAGCATCAGCGACCGTTCAAACTCCGGGGTGACGATGGTCATGGTCATGATGGCGCGTGCGGAATCCTGCTGATAGAGCGTGTCGATCCGCTCAAGCAGTTCTATGGCGCGGTCTTCGCTGTCGGAGGTTTCAGCCCAGCAACCGGCGGCCATCAATAACAATAACCACCGGGAACAGGAGGCGATCTTTTTAAAGACTGAGTGCAATTCCATCCGATAATGTCCTTTTACTCTATCCAGCCCGTTTTTTGGGCTGAGCTTACGCCGTATTGATCGGGCTGGCGCCGTTGTCGCCGCTGCCTTCTTCATAAAACAGATTGTTCCAGCGCATCAGCAACACGGTCATCTGCTGAGCCTGGCGCGCGAGTGATTGTAATTCTTCCTCGCTGTTCGGTGCTCCGCGAAACAGCTCCAGCTTGCGCATATCGCGGCTGATAACATGATTGGGCTGTTGCATCCGGTAAACTTCCAGCTTCCAGCGGGTGTTAGCCACCACCATACGGTAGAACAAAATTTTGGTGTGTCGACGCACCCGGGTGTAGTCGTTCAGTTCACCAAACCCGGTGCCATCAATCGCCACCAGCTTCACTTCGCCACCGGTAGGGTCAGCCACCAGTGTTGCGGTGCGATCGACCTTGCAGATCATTGCCAGGGCGCCAAAGACATGCCCGGGCGTGATCACACTCAGCGGTTCACCCTTAATGCTTTTATCGTCCGGGTAGACCAGCAGCTGACCGCGCAGCAGGAAATAGAAGCTGGGGTCGTGATCACCATGGTGAATAACAATTTCACCCGGATCAGCCGCCATAACTCGGGCATAGGTGGCAAGAAATTCGGCCTGTTTCGGGTCTACTTCGCGCAATTCCCGAAAAAATGAAATACCTCCCAGCAAGTCGTCGAGCGAAACGGCTGAAATGTCTTTTAATGCCAGGGTCTTCATCTTATTTTTATACCTTATGCATGTTCATTTTTTAACCAACCCTTGTCGGTTCTACAATATCAATATCAGCGCTCATGCTAGCCCCTCCG
>DASSWT010000287.1:0-4016 GCA_035704555.1 Saccharospirillum sp.
AAAGGGCGATGCCTGCTGGCGATGCTTGTCGACTGAAAAACGGGTGCCTTCAAGAAAGTTCATAACGCTGGTGGGCATCTCGGAAAATTTTTCGCAGGCACGCTGGGTGGCGATCAGATCCTGGCCGACTTTTTCCGGATGCTTCTTCAGGTAAGCCTTGGAGTGGCGCTCCATAAACGGAAAGTCCAGCGCCCACCAGGCCTGTCCGACTACTGGGATGCGGGCCATTTCTTTTTTGATAAAAAATTTCAACAACGGAATTTTTCGGTGGAAGGCCTGAAACAACACAAAGATATCGGCCCAGGATTGGTGATTGGCCGTCACCAGATACCAGCCTCTGGGGTTGAGTTGCCCCAGCCCCTGAATATCCCAGATGGTTCGCTGCATGCGGCGCAGCCACCAGAGAATGCCGCCCATCCAGAGGGAGGCGACCGCCGTTATTTTCGGATTGACCCAGCGCTGCCCGGCGGGAAAGCGTAACAGCAGCCGTAACAGGATGAAGAAATAGAGGAAAATACCTAAGAACAGGGTGTGGCCCAACAGGGCCAGGGCGGCGATGGCGCCCATCAGGTTTGAAGCTAAGGCGTGAACCATGGATCGTCTCGGCTGCTCGGATAGCCGCCAAGTTTATGAAAACAGCGTAGTGCTGACAAATGCAGTAGTCTAGTAAGGTGACTCAACCAGCAGGTAACCCTTGCCTCGTACGGTTCTGATCGCGTTGTCGAGCCCGAGTTTCTGGCGAATGCCTGAGACCAGGATGTCTACCGTTCGGGATACGCCGTCGTATTCGATTCCACGCAATGCTTGCATGATGTCGTCCCGGCTGTGAATCACGCCAGGTTGATCATAGAGCAGGCACAGGAGGTTGAATTCCGGCTGGGTCAGTTCGATATCACGCCCCTGGCAGGTCACCTTAAGATTGCGTTTATCCACGTTCAGCCAATCGAGGATGGTACCGTCGCTGACACCCGAACGGCTGTTCGTACGTCGAGTTCGCCGCAGGTGTGCCTTGATACGGGCCAGCAACACCCGTGGCTCAACCGGTTTGGTCAGGTAATCGTCGGCGCCCAGCTCCAGGCCGAGGATTTCATCAAGCGACTCGCCCCGTGCCGTCAAAAAGAGAATGGGCCCCTGATAGAATCGTTGAATCTGGCGACAGACTTCCAGGCCATCTTGTCCGGGCAGCATGATGTCGAGTATTACCAGGTCCGGTGCCCAGGCTTGAATCCGATCTGGTGCCTGTAAGCCATCGGTCACGGTCAAGACCTCGAACCCTTCGCGGGTCAGGTACTGTTGCGTGAGCTGGCTGAGCGCAACATCGTCCTCGACCAATACAAGACGGCCGTACCCGCCTTGCTGTGAATCCGTTTTACTGGGTGGGGTGCTATCGGTGTCGTGGGGCGGCGTCATGGTCATGGTCCTGATGGGCTCCATCTCAGGCTGAGTGATGCAGCATAGTGTGCGGCGTCGGTTGCCGTCAGATCGGTCAGATCCAGGCGCAGGCGCAGGCGCCAGTCCGGTGCGGCTTGCCAGATCAGTCGGTTTTCCAACGCCAGTTGGTCGTTAGTCAGCGACTGCACCAGATTGATTTCCGTCTCCCAGTGGTTCAGATCACTGTTCATGCCTATACCGACAACCTGGTCACTGCTGCTCCCGTTGTCGTCACTGCGGTATTCCCTTTCCCAGAATACACTGGCCCGGTTGCGCGAACCCAGGGACGTCGACAGGGAGGCGAGGCTGTCACTCTCGAGTCCCTGGTCGTGCCAGAATCGGTCGTGCGCCAGCCGTAACCGAACGTAGCCAAGGGAGTGTGCATAAGCCGCGCGGCCCAGCCATCCCTCCAGGTCGTCATCGTGCTGCAATCCCAGTGTCAGGTTTACCAGAAATCGGACGCTGCGCACCGATAAGCCGCCCTCGACACGGCCAAGCCAGGGGCTGTCGGGTCTGTCCGGATAATGACGCGCCAGTGCCGTGACCTGAGCCAAAGGTC
This sequence comes from Saccharospirillum sp., assembly GCA_035704555.1. Lineage (GTDB taxonomy): Bacteria > Pseudomonadota > Gammaproteobacteria > Pseudomonadales > Natronospirillaceae > Saccharospirillum. The sequence continues at coordinate 1,991 of DASSWT010000287.1, forward strand.
TCAGGGTGTAACGTTGTCGGGTGGAATAAAAGACCGTCTTCGGAAAGAGCAGCTGTCCCTGTCCACCCACCTGGCCGTAGCCGCTGCCGGGCTGGTCAGTCTGGCCGCCGCTGATCTCGAGATAGCCGTTGAATTCATGGTCGCTGACTGCCTGAGCTTCCTGCGCCTGTAGCAGCAATAACTGGGTGTTGATGCGTACCTGGACCGGCAATTCAGGGTCGGCGAGCACGTCGGACAAATACTGTTCAGCGGTTTCAGGCTGACTCAGTTGTAAATACAGCACGCCCAGCTCCAGTTTCAAACGGGAGGCGGTCGGGTTTTGGCTGTGCAGTGCTTCCAGATCGATGATTGCCTGAACCACATTGCCCTCAGCCTTTAATTGCTGAATCGCCATTAATTCTTCCGACCAATCGGTTTCGGCGATAACAGTTACCGGCAGCAGAAACAGTAGCCAGACGATTCGACATAGCGGGTGACGCAATAAGCGGGATTTAATCGACTTCATCGTCTTCTTCCATGTCATCATCGTCCAGGTCATCATCATCCAGGTCGTCATTGTCATCCAGTTCGTCGTCTTCGTCGAAGCCGTCGTCGTCGATCAGTGTACCCGGGCCGCTATCATCGTCCAGCGACTCATACCAGGCCTCGAACTGATCGTCGGTCCAGTCTTCGGGGAGAGACAGCAGGGTATCAAGTGACAACGACTCACGTTCATGAGGCGCCAGCTGGTTCAGCCAGCGTTCCAGCAGTCGTTCCTGTGCGGTGCCGGATGCCCCCGCGCTCTCCGCGATTAACTGGTCCAATTGCAGCGACAACTCTTCCAGCGAGCGCACGTCGTTCTGGGACTCGAGCAGGTTGTCAGGCAAGTCATCCCACTCCCCCCATTCATCCGCCCACAGGTGGCTTGCACTGAGGAAAAGTAGAAAAACAGCCATTGTCAGCACCCACCCGGTGCCCTCTCGTACCCACTTCATGCTAAGGCCTGCGAGTCAGTCAGCACCGGTAATACCACGGTGACCAGAGCGCCGCCAAGCTCGCTGCGCCCCAGGCTCATGCTACCCTGATAGTGTTCGACCAGAGTGGCGACCAGCGCCAGTCCCATGCCATGGCCATTGTGGTTCAGGTTGCGCGCCTTATCTCCCCGAACAAAGGGCATGACGGCGTGATCCAGGCTCAGATCCCGGAACCCGGGACCGTTGTCCTCAACCGTCAGCACCAGCGCCGGAGGGCGGGATCTAAGCGTTACCCGTGCCTGGCCGTGTCCATATTGCAGGGCGTTGACGATCAGATTCCGGCACAGACGTCGCCAGTGATGGGCCGCTACACAGCCCCGGTTGATGGAATCCAGAGACAGTTCAAGGTAACCGCTCTCGGGCTTCATACGATCAACCAGTTCGCTCAGTTCATCGCTGACAAAACAATAGGGAGTGTCGTTCCCCTGGCCAGCCGCCCGGGTCTGACTACTCAGTTGGTGGTACAACAGCAGCTCATCAATCAGTTGATTTAACTCCCGCACATCGGCCTGAAGCTGTTGGGTCAGCGGTGCGTGCGGGTCCAGCATCGCCAGCGCGAATTGCATTCGGGCCAGGGGTGTTTTCAAGTCGTGAGAAACGGCCTGATTGAGCTGCTGACTCTGCTCGGCCAGTTGAATCAGCCGGTCGGCCATCGACTGAATGTGATGCCACATGTCGGTTAACGCATCCGCCCGGTTTTCAGCCAGATCAGGCGCGGTTCCAGTTTCAGCGATGGTGTCGATCGCGCGGTTCATGCGTGTCAGGCGGAACTGCAGTGGCCTCAATACCAGCCAGAGCGCCAGGGCGGCGGCGCACAGAAAGCCAACCAGGAGGATGAGTGTCAGGTTGGGTGTCAGCCAGACAAATTCTTTAAATGGCCCCAGCCTGAGCGCCTGCTCGGAGCCAGCCGGTACATAAACAAAAAACTGCTTCAGCGCGCTGTTCCGATCGACCACCACCTGGCCATTATCAAGGTCGCGTTCTAGTACAAAACCCAGGCCTTCGTTGCGCCA
>DASSWT010000313.1:0-14435 GCA_035704555.1 Saccharospirillum sp.
GCAACATGGATGTTGCGGCCTAGGCCCCATGGACGGGTTCACGCCGACCCCGGAGCGGCATACCCGACATCCGGCACGAACTCCCGCCACCGACCCAACCTAACGTTAAGCCGACAAATATCGCTCTTGCAGATGATCCAGGAAGTAATCCGGGTTCAGTACTTCGCCGGTGGCCTGGGTCATCAGGTCGTCGTAAGTGTGGAAGCGGCCCTGTTGCCAGATAGTGCGGGACAGCCAGTCGAAGATGGGCGCGAGATCCAGGCGGGCTACGCGTTCGGCGGCGTCGGGAACGTCGCGCAGCAACGCGGCATGCAGTTGGGCGGCGTTGAGGGCGCCCAGAGTGTAGGACGGGAAATAGCCGATGGCGCCCATGGGCCAGTGGATGTCCTGCATTGGGCCGTTGCGGAAGTCGCCGCGGGTGTCCAGCCCCAACAGGTCAGACATGGCCTGGTTCCAGCGCTCGGGGATGTCTTTTACGCTGGCTTTGCCGAGAATAATGTCGCGTTCCAGCTCGTAGCGCAGGATGACATGTGACGGGTAGGTGACTTCGTCGGCGTTAACGCGAATCTGCCCTGGCTCGACCCGGGTGTAGAGGGCGTGCAGGTTATCGGCGGTGAACGCCGGGTCGTCGCCCAGGTACTGTCGCACCAGCGGGGCGATGGCATCGATAAAGGGGCGCGAGCGACCCAGCTGCATCTCGAAGAACAGGCTCTGACTTTCGTGCACGCCCATGCCCATGGCATGGCCGACCGGTTGACTGGTCCACTCGGCCGGTAGGCCGGTTTCATAGCGGGAGTGCCCGGTTTCGTGAATCACCCCCATCAGGCCTTCGATGACGTTGCGTTCGTCGTAGCGGGTGGTAATGCGGCTGTCGGACGGGACACCGCCGCTGAACGGGTGGGCGGTCTGGTCCAGGCGGCCGGCTTCGAAATCGAAGCCCAGGGTCGACATCAGGGTTCTGGCCAGTAAATCCTGCTGCGCGATGGGGATGGCGCTTTTTGGCTTTACCGGCGTTTCCCGTTGTGACTGGCGCTCCAGAATGCGCTCCAGGGTCACTGGCAATTCGGCTTTAAGGCGGTCAAACACCGGATCGATGCGGCTCATGCGCGTGCCTGGGTCGAACTGGTCCATCAGGGCATCGTAGGCATTGGCGTAGCCGCGATCGGCACCCAGGGCATCCTGATAGGCCGCTGCGGCTTCGCCCGCCAGATCGAAGACGCGTTGCAGCAGGGGCTCGAAACCGCCCCAGTCGTTGTTGGGCCGCATCGTGCGCCAGGCATGTTCGCACTCGCTACTGGCCAGCGACTGGGCTTCCACCAGATCTTTGGGAATGGCACGGGTTTGCTGCCAGGTGCGTTTCATTTCACGCAGATTAGCCCGCTGCCAGTCGTTCAACCCGCTTTCCTGCTCAGCGGTGTCGAAGCGTTCGGCCAGGCGTTCATCCTGCAGAATCTCGGTACGCAAAACCGTCAGTTCGGCCAGGGCTTTACTGCGTGCCGGGTTACCCTTCGGCGGCATCATCACGTGCTGATCCCAGCTCAGCATGGCTTCGGCGTGGCCCAGTTGTGCCAGGCGGTGGAAGGTTTTTTCCAAAGTGGCGTAACTCATTGTGTTCCTCGGCGTCTCTGTGACTGGGTGGATGCCCAATAGTGTGGCATACCGTCTTCGCTGTCACGGATGCAATCGACTCTTTGCAGTCGGGTTACCGCCCTCAAACGCCTTAAACAAGTCTGTTCGCATAATAGCTATCGACACACCGGGTTGGGTTTTCTATGCTTCTGTTACCCTCCTCCAGATAAAGACGTGTCGATGCCTTCTGTCCCGATCGTTACTCATTATTCCGTTTCCAGTGCCCTGTGCGCCTGGATTCCAGTGGCTCAAGCCCGTTCTGCCTGCTGGCGGCTTGTTATTCTGTTTGCGTTGCTGACGCCCGCCTGGGCCGAGCCGCTGCTCATTTCCGGTCCCAACGGTGAGGTCACTCTCAGCCAGGAGGACATTCTGGCCATGTCCGACCAACAAGTGGTTACCCAAACCCCCTGGACCGACGGCACCCTGGCCTTTCGCGGGGCACCACTGGAGGCCGTGCTAGCCCTGGCGGGGATTGACGACGGCTGGGTGAATGCGCGAGGCCTGAACAATTACTCCGTCAATGTGCCGGTTGACCAGGCTGTGGCCGCCAAGGCGTTTTTGGCGGTGCATATGAACGGCGAGCTGATGCGCATTAAGGATAAAGGCCCGTTCTGGATCGTCTTCCCCTGGGATGAGCACCCCGAGTTGCTGACGCGGGAAATCCGGGCCTGGTCGGTCTGGCAGTTGCAAGCGTTAAGCGTATTGGATTAGCGCATGTTGAACCGCATTGGCTTCATCACTGCCTGGGTGGTGTCGTTCGTCATTATGCTGATCTGGCTGGGCGTGTTGATTGTGCGCGTCTCTGGCGAAATCAACGTTTATCGCGACCAATTGCGCGACGACCGTGTCTGGCACATCACTCAGTTACAGCTTGAAATGGAGCGCTTGCGCGGCGCCCTGTCGCTTTACCTGGAAAGCCCCACCGGTCAACACCGCAAAGAAGCGTCTGTTTCGGCTGAAATCCTGTGGAGCCGGGCAGCGGTGTTAACCCAGGGTGAGACCGGCGACTTCACGCGAGCCTACGACACCCAGGTCTATAATCAGGTCAGTAGCATTCTCAACAAGCTGCGTTCCGACGAAGCGCTGATTTATGAAATGTCCACCGACTATGCCCGGCGCATGTTGCCGGTGCTCGAAACCTGGATCGAATCTTTCCGCTATCGAATTTCACGGCTGACCGAAAACGCCATGTCCCAGGCCGATGCCCGTGGCGAGCGCGTTCAGCAGGCCTACCTGCAAATTCGCACCGTCTTGCTGACGCTGGGTGCGCTGGGCGCTGGCCTGCTGGTGGTGTTGCTCTGGGCGTTCACCCGCAACCGCAACCTGCGCCTCGCCGCTGAGAAAGCCAACCGCGTGCAGGCAGACTTTCTGGCCAACATGAGCCACGAGATACGGACCCCGCTGAACGGCATTATCGGCACCATTCAATTATTGGCCGAATCCCGGGATGAGTCGGAACGCCAGTCGCTGATCGGCACGCTGGAGCAGTCGTCCGAAGCGTTACTGTCGCAAATTAACGATGTGCTGGATTACAGCCGATTGGATTCCGGCCATCAGCGTCTCGACAACCAGCCCTTCGATCTGGTCGAACTGATTGAATCCTCCACCCGGGTGTTCTATGCCCAGGCACGCGCCAAGGGCATCGGCCTGAACTTTGTGCCACCGCCCCAGGCCTCGGCCTGGGTGAACGCCGACGACGCCAAAATCCGCCAGGTGCTGCTTAACCTGGTTGGCAATGCCATTAAATTCACCGGGCATGGCACAGTCGAAGTGAGTATGGATCTGACCGAAAAAGAGGAAGCGTACGATGTATGCCTGCGGGTTCGGGATACGGGTATTGGTATTTCCCGGTCGAAACAGGTTCTGCTGTTCCAGCCCTTTCACCAGGCCGATGCCTCAACCAGCCGTCGCTACGGTGGTACCGGGCTCGGGCTGGCGATCAGCCAGCAACTGGCACAACTGCTCGGCGGGCGCATCGAACTGGACAGCCAGTTCGGCCGTGGCAGCGAATTCAGGCTGGTGCTGACGCTGCCGAAAATTGACCCGCCCGCTTCCCGGTTGAACCCGGTACCGGAAGAGGAGCCACTGAACGAACCACTCAGTGGCTCGGTTCTGGTGGCCGAAGACAACCCGGTCAACCAGACCATTGCGCGGCGCATGCTGGAGAAAGCCGGCATCACCGCTACCCTGGTCAGCGACGGCCATCAGGTACTGGAACGCTGCGAGCGGCAGCGCTTCGACCTGATTTTGATGGACGTTCAGATGCCGGGGCTCGATGGTCTGGAGGCCACCCGGCAATTGCGAGCCCGGGGTGATTCAACCCCCATCGTCGCGCTGACCGCCAATGCCACCATCGAAAGCCACCAGACCTGCCTTGAAGCCGGCATGTCGGACTTTATCTCCAAGCCGTTTCGCTATCAGCAATTGCAGCGCGTGCTGCATCGCTACCTCGTCCAAGCTGAGGTCAACGGCGATCCAGACGCTGACGGAACTCGCCCATGATGGTGTCGTAAAGACCATCACCGGACCAGGCATCTTCCACACTGCTGTCGATCGACGGGTTATCGTTCACTTCAATGATGTAGACGTCGTCGCCACGCTGCTTGAGGTCCACCCCATATAGCCCGTCGCCAAAGGCGCTGGCCACATCGAGGGCTGCCTTCAAAACGACGCGCGGGGCCTCGTGCGTGGGCACCGTTTCAAAGCCACCGCTTTGCTGGCTGGGCTTGGCCGAATGGTTGTAGATCTGCCAGTGCCCCTTGGCCATGAAATAACGACAGGCGTAAATGGCCCGGCCGTTCAGCACACCAATGCGCCAGTCGTAATCGGTCGGCACATAGGCCTGGGCCAGAATGATGGCGCTTTGCTTGAGCAACTCATCCGCCGTCTTTTTGAGGCTCTCCAGATCCGTCACCTTGACCACGCCTTTGGAAAACGAGCCGTCTGGAATCTTGATCACCATCGGAAACCCGAGCGAGGTTTCCAGATCCACCAAAACGCTGTGCTGGGTCGAGGTGATGGCCCGGCTGTTCGGTGCCGGCAAATGACGGGTGCGAATCAGGTCCGCCAGGTAAATCTTGTTGGTGCAGCGCAGAATGCTGTCCGGGTCGTCCATTACCACCATGCCCTCGTGCGCCGCCTTGCGGGAGAACCGGTAGGTGTGGTGGTTCACATTGGTGGTTTCACGAATGAAGAGGGCATCGTATTCCGCCAGACGGTAGTAATCTGAAGGCTGAATGAAATCGACATCCATACCCTGGCGATGTGCAGCCCGCTCGAACTTCTTCAAGGCACCCTTATCGCTCGGCGGGGTGGTTTCCTTGTCGTTGATCAGAATCGCCAGATCGTACCGGTAGCGGCGCTGGGCACGCGGAGCACGCCATACTTTCTTGGAGAAGCGCTCCAGGCTTTCGGCAAACACGCCCTCTTCCGGCTCGGACAGCGAATGCAGCCCCAGCGCCTTAATCGACGCCAGCTGCCAGTTGGTTTTCTTCTGCACGGTCACGCTCAGAATAGGCACCGGAAAGCGCTCAAACAGCTGCCGCGAGGCCTCGGCAAGCCCCGGAAACTCACACTGGCCGAAATAGATATTCCAGCGCCAGCGGGTTTCGTCGCCAGCCAGGGTGTTCAGCGGTTTCTGAATGCTGTGATCGAGCACGCCATAAACCGCTGGCTGGGCCAGGTCGGTCAGCGTTTTTACCGAGGGAATCACTTTGTGACCGCGCGCTTCAGCCAGCAAGGAGACATAGTAGCCCCGGCTCTGGTACTGATAGTTGCGGCACAGATTGATGATGCGGTGCGGTGACAGCGGCGATTCATCGATGTAACGCTGCGCGGAGGTCACATCATCTGATGGGTAATAGGCTTTCCAGTCCGAGTCACGATCGATAACCAGTTTTAACGTAGTCACTAGGGTCCTTTATCAATTCAGGCCTGTGGATTGACCGGGTGACCATCACGCCGGGCTCGCAGGAATTTGAAGTGTGCGCTACAGTGCTAAAAACGCAAGATGCCAGATCAGGATAGTTTGCAAATCCACCCTCTGCAGCTGCCTTTTTTAACCTAGTCTATAGCAATAAGTCCACCTACTTGTCGGGAACCTCCTTTATGCACATTCGGCTTGCCCGCCCGGCCGACCTCAATGCCCTTGTCACGCTCGAAAACCAATGCTTTGACTACGATCAGATAAGCCGCCGCAGCTTCCAGCGCTTCATGCGCCAATCACAGGACAGATTGCTCGTGGCCGAAAGCGACTCAGGCAGTCTATTGGGTTACGGCTTGCTGCTGCACCGGCGTGGCACCGTATTGGCACGCATTTACTCGCTGGCGGTCTCGCCCGATGCACGCGGCATGGGGTTGGGCAAACAGCTGCTGCAGGCACTGGAAACCGAAGCCATCGACACCCAGTGCCGCTTCGTGCGCCTGGAAGTGCGCGAAGGCAACGAGGCCGCGCTGGCACTGTACAAGGCCCAGGGCTATAAAATCCTGCAGCGGCGCAGTGGCTATTACGTCGATGGCAGTGATGCCTTTGCTCTGGAAAAACGCCTGCACACCCAACTGCCACAGCACCCGATACGCCCTTACTACGCCCAGTCGACGCCGTTCACCTGCGGACCGGCGGCGCTGATGATGGCCCTGAATCACCTCGACCCGGCACAACCGATGACCCGGGCCCAGGAAATCCAGCTCTGGCGCGAAGCGACGACCGTCTACATGACCACCGGCCTCGGCGGCACCTCGCCCCTGGGGCTGGCGCTCTCTGCCCACCGGCGCGGCTTCGAAGCCGAAGTCTGGGCCAGCCATCTGGAGCCGCCATTCGTCGACAGCGTACGCGTAGCACACAAACGCCAGGTGATGATCGAGGTGCATAACCAGTTTATGGAAGAGGCCCTGGCACGGGGGGTCGGGTTGCACCAGCGCGTGCTGATGGCCAGCCAGGTCGCTGAACTGCGCCAGGCCGGCTGGCAGATACTGGTGCTGATCAGCACCTGGCGGCTGAACCGTAACAAGGCACCACACTGGGTCTGGTGGGTGGGGGAAGACGACCACCACGCCTACCTGAACGATCCGGAAATCGACGAAGACGAAGACCAGTCCGCCACCGATAACCAGTTCATGCCAGTGCCGCTGGAAGCCATGGACGCCATGACCCGCTATGGCAAACAACGTTTCCGGGCAGCGGTGCTGGTGCGCAAATGTAACCAGCCATAATGAACGTCCCCGACCTCTGCATTTGCAGCGGTTACAACGGCTATTTAATCCCCCTAGCATGACGGTGACCCTTCCAAAACAGCAATACCAAAACAACAGGAGTCACCGCAGGAACCCGACCAAGCCCCTCGCCGCTAAGGCAATCCGCTTCTGCAACTGATCCAATCCAGTAGCCCTTGCCTTAGTGAGTTGGCGCGTTAAAACGGCTGTCTTGCGCAAAGGCTTCGGCCAAATGCCGCATAACCAGTCTGATGCGTTCCACCTGTCGCAAGTCGGGATGCGTCAGCAACCAGAGATTGGAGGTTTTGCCCGCCGGTAACGGGAACAGGGCGATCAGTTCGGGGCGCTGCTGATCATCCGGCAGCAGCGCCAAACCATGACCGCTCTGCGCCAGTGCAGCCATAGCGACCAGGTCGTCACTGCGTGCCACTACACAGTCCGTCAGGGTACGCTCTGCCCAAACAAAGGCCGGTAAGTGCTGCATGCCACTGCTGGCACCAATTAAACGATGATCCCGTAACGCGCTAATATTAGCCGGGAAACCATACTCCTGCTGATAAGCCTGACTTCCATAAACACTCCAGCCGATGGACCGTACCTGCCTGCCAATCAGATGCTCAGGGGGAGCCTCCGTCACCCGCACCGCAATATCCGCCTGGCGACTGTTCATGTTCACCTCCAGATTGCTGACCAGCAACTCAACCCGGATGTCCGGATAGTCGCGAGTAAAATCAGCCAGATAACCCGGCAAATACCGGTAGGCGAGATTGTTGGGGGCGGTGATGCGAACCTTGCCGCTAGGCTGAACATCGCGACCGGCAATACGCCGCTCCATATCGCTAAAGGCACCATCAACCCGGTTGGCGATGTCTCTCATCTCCTCGCCCAGAGGCGTCGGTACATAACCGCCGGGCAAACGCTCAAACAGACGGGCACCCAAAGATTCTTCCAGGGCGTTTAACCGCCGAAACACCGTTGAATGATTTACCCCCAACGTTCGGGCGGCACCGGCCAGCGTCCCCGCCTGTTCAATGGCGAGAAACACCTTCAGCGCATTCCAATCCATCCGTTTGCTCCTCACCCATTGCAACTTTGCAATACTAGCTTGCCAGCTTTGCCGATGTCACTCGCCGGATGCAAACGCGACAATACCTTTGACGCTAAGCCAAAGAGGATTGCCCATGAACCCGGAATTCGAACTCATTACTCATGTCCTGTGTCCCTACGTGCAACGCTCGGTCATCGTGCTGAAGGAGAAAGGCATTGCCTACCACCGCACCGACATCGACCTGGATAACAAGCCTGACTGGTTCCACCGACTGTCGCCTCTGGGCAAAGTTCCGGTACTGGTGACGGGAGAGAGCCGCTCCCTATTCGAATCTGCCGTTATTTGTGAGTATTTGAACGACATCACACCGGGCTCGCTGCACCCGGGCGATGCCCTCGAACGGGCCGAACACCGCGCCTGGATCGAGTTTGGATCTGGCCTGCTGAACCGCATTGCCCAGTTGTACAACAGCCCCTCAGAGACGGCGTATGAGTCAACTCTTGAGGCATTGCGAACCCAGTTCCGCCAACTGGAAACCCGGCTGGAAAGTGGCCCCTACTTTTCCGGGGCCGACTTTTGCATCATCGATGCCGTATACGGCCCGATATTCAGGTATTTCGAGGTGTTTGAATCGGTGATGGTGCTCGATGTCTTTCAGGGTGTGGATAAAGTATTGGCCTGGCGAGAACAGTTAACAGCGAGAACCTCGGTTCAGCAGGCGGTCACTCACGACTACCCGGAACGCCTGATTGATTTTGTTCGGGCTCGCAACAGCTACATGTCGACTCTTATGGCGCGCAGTGTTGCTTAAGGGCGCTATTCGGTATTGGCCTGCCAGGCTTGCCAGGCACTTCGGTAGCGGTCGCCCTGTTCATCGGCCAGACGATTGGCCAAACGGGCGGGCTCATAGGCCGCTTCGTAATCCTGCTGACGCATCAGGGCCCAGGCCAGATTATGGTACGCGGCCGCGCTATCTGCATTAAGCGTGAGCGCTTGCCGGTAAGCATGCTCAGCACCTTTAAACTGCTGCTGACGATAACGAACATTGCCAAGGCCCATCCAGGCAATCAACTGATCGGGCCAGCGCTCTGTAGCCGCCTGGTACGCCAGTGCGGCCGCCTCGAACTGCTCGGCCTGCTCCAGCCCAGCGGTGGCTTCCAGATAAGGGGTCGGTTCTGCATTGACCGGAAACTCACCCGGCCGGTGCATGGTCATCGCCCAGTAGTCGCCACCGCGCCATTCCAGTTCGAAGCGTCTGAAGTCGCGCTCCAGGCCAGCCGTGGTACCGGAATGCAATACCATGACTTCTTCGTCCAGGTCGTAGCCAATGACAACGGCGTAATGCCAGACCGGATAAAAGCCAAAACCGAGGTTCTGAAACACGAGGACGGGATGCCCTGCCTCCAGTTGCTCAAGCAGAGTAGTAAAACGGGTGTCGTGCACGTAGGGGAGTAGCCCCTGGCGACGGGTCGCCGCCAGCATTTCGGCCTTCAAACTGCCCTGGCGGGCTTCAATAAAAACCTGATCCACCAGCTCATCGGGCTGTGTCGGTTTACCCTGATGGCTCATCAACATCGCCAGGCTGGCCGGGCCGCATTGGTAGGCTTCCTGGGGGAAGAAGGGGATCTCGTTCAGAATCACCTGATCGCTCAGGCCGGTAACAGCAGGCTCGGCTGATAACTGCTCATACTGCAGAGTGCCCGTGGCGCACCCGGTTAAAAAGCCGGCCGCTATTACCAGCGACCAGCCCGCTTGCCGTAACGACACGTCTTAACGCAGTAGCAGAATCAGTATGATGACGACCAGGATCAATGCGACGGAACCACCAGCAGGCTCATCAGCCATATGCTGGGACAAATACTGGAGTTCCGTATTGGTCAGCGCGGCGACACGATCGGACGCCTCTTCGGGGGAGATGCCGTAATCAATCAGTTGCTGTTGAACATCCCCGCGAGCGATAAGGGACTGCAGTTCATCACGGGTTAGGGTGCCAGTTTGTTCCTGCAACAGGGTTTCGGTGCCGACAATATCGGCCACGGCCAGTTGCGACGCCAAACTGCCGATAACCAAGGTAGTAACCAGCGAAACAACGGTAATCCAGCGAGGCAATCTACTTAGCTTCATGACGATCTCCTACTTGTTTGTGATGCATCGGTTCGACTTTAACAGGTTGTTACAGAGCCTACCTGACTTTTTATGCACAGTGTGTCCCCGATCACTTGTCGCCATTGTGCGGCAACGTCAGGAATAGCGATCAAACGCCTCATCCCGGGTCAGGGTTTCGGTCTGCTCCGCAAATGAATAACAACTGGGTTTCTGATCGATAAAAATCTGGAGATTGAAGGCCCAGTTGGTATCGCCCGAGAACAACCCCACCGGAATGGCGTAGTCACCCTTGCTTTTCAGGCGGTAAAACAAATGCGTGCCACACTCGCGACAGAAACCGCGTTCGGCCCATTGCGAGGATGAATAAACAGTCACCGCTTCCTCGCCATCAATGACCACCGAGCCGCCACAGTCCACCGATAAAAAAGGTCCGCCACCCCAAGTCTGGCACTGAGTGCAGTGGCAAGCCACCATGTGCAGTTTCTCCGGGGTGGCAGTGATACTGACTTTGCCGCAAAGGCAGGCGCCTGTCTGTTCGCTGGCTGACATTGGAGGTTCTCCCGTTTAAGTCATTGGCTGCTACAAACACTATAGAACGTCCCGACCGATTTCCACACTGCGTCGCTACCCGCTAAAACGCGCCCCTTTCTCAGCGCCTTCCATCTCTTGACTTTTATATACCTTACTGGTTATATACTTGAATGAACAAACACATGGGTTGGTCAGCTTAATGGACCGGCTCTAACTACAGGCAACAAAGGAGTTCACAATGAATATTCTATTCTGGGTTCTACAGGCCATTCTGGCATGGCTATGCATCGCAGGCGGTTACTTTCAGATGTTCAAGCTCGATCAGCTACAGCAAGGCGTGGCTGCCATGCGCGAGCTTCCGCATGGCCTGTGGATGGCACTTGGGGCCATCGGGTTGCTCGCCGGCATCGGCCTTATTTTGCCTGCGGCCCTTGGTCGGCTGCCGGTTGTGACGCCCGTTGCCGCGGCAGTTATAGCGGTTCACTCACTGCTGATCTGCGCGTTGTACATCTATTACGGTGACCGTGCTCCTCTGCCCTACAGCCTTGCCATGGCAGTGATAGCGGCGGTCATTGTCTACGGCCGGTTCGTGCTGAAGCCGCTGTAAGGCACACCCACTTTTCGCCGGCTTTTTTAGGTAAGATAGGGCATGAAATCCAGGTGGTAAGCAGAAGGCTATGGAATCAACTTTCGATGTGGTTGCGGAACCGAACCGACGTGCGATCCTGAACTTGTTGCTGGCGGATGAGTGCTCGGTTGGCGAAATAGGGCAGGCACTCCAGCTGTCGCAACCCTCGGTGTCCAAACACTTGCGGGTATTGCGCGAAGCGGGGTTTGTGGAATCTCGTGTGTCCGCACAGCGGCGCCTGTACCGAATCAGACCCGAACCGCTGATGGAACTGGATGCCTGGCTGGCGCCGTTCCGGCGATACTGGTCAACCCAGATCGATGCGTTGGAACGGCATCTGGATCAGATGGATGACGTGCCTCCGGCGACCACTGCCAAGAGGAAGAACCCGAATGAGCAACCGTGAACACTACGAGCCAGGCACTGCTTTCGGCGCGACAATAGAACAGAGTGGTGAGCAATGGACACTGGTATTAAAACGTGACCTTGCCCACCCTCCGGCCAAGGTCTGGACGGCCATTACCGACCCGGAACATTTGCGCCAGTGGGCCCCGTTCGATTCAGACCGAAACCTGGCCACCCCGGGCTCCGTCAAGCTATCTACCGTCGGAACACCGACGCCTCACGTCACCGAAACCGAGGTCAAACGCGCTGAGCCGCCCACCTTGCTGGAAATGAGCTGGGGCGACGCCGACATGCGCTGGGAGCTGGAGCTTCTACAAAGTGGTGGTACCCGGTTGACCCTGTGGCACAGCATTGGCCGCGATTACATTTCAATGGGCGCCGCTGGCTGGCATATCTGCTTTGACGTGCTGGACCGGCTGCTCACCGGCGAGCCGATCGGTCGAATTGTCGGACCCGAGGCAATGAAGTTCGGCTGGCCCCGGCTGAAGGCGGAATACGAGGAGCAGTTCGGCGCTAAGCCGGACGCTTGAATTCCGCCCCCAGAATATCCAGGGTTATCTCACCGAAGCGCTCCAGCATGAGCGCTTCGGCCTCATTCATAACATCCTTCAGCGCAGCGTTTACCGCGTGTTCTATCGGGCACCGAGTGTGCTCGTCGGTCAGGCCGATGGTAAAAATCGAGCTGTCGCCCAGGGCCTTGTGAATGTCCAGCAAGGTCAGCTCACTCAGCGGTTTCGATAACGACCAGCCACCACTGTGCCCTTTGACGGACTGCACATAACCCTGATCACGCAACAATGCCATGGTGCGGCGCACCACCACCGGGTTGGTACTGAGCATCTCGGCTAATACGTCCGAGGTAACGGGGGTATCAAAGGCATCAAGATGCACCAGCACGTGCAATACCCGGGATAGTCGGCTGTCTTTTCTCATAATTCACCTATTCAATGAACCCCAATCCTATCATGGAACTTTTTATGTTACATGTATTGCGCTCGTGCATTCCTTGATGTAACAATATGAGTTACATGACAAAGATGAGGAATCGCTATGAACGTTGATGTAGTCATAATCGGGGGCAGTTTTGCAGGCCTGGCTGCCGCCATGCAACTGGTGCGCGCACGCAAAAAGGTGGTTGTGATTGACGCCAACTCACCGCGCAACCGCTTTGCGGACGCCTCCCACGGCATATTTTGCCTCGATGGCAAAACACCCGCGGAGATTCGCGCTACGGCACTGGCCCAGTTACGCGCTTACCCAACCTTCGAATTAATTGAAGACAACGCGAACGCTATCGAACCAAGCGGTGATGGCTTCATGGCAACGGCTGAACGTGGCCAGAGCCTAACGGCAAAGCGCGTGATTCTGGCCATGGGCATCACCGATAAACTGCCGGATATTCCCGGTGTTCAGGAACGCTGGGGCAAAACTGTGATTCATTGCCCTTACTGCCACGGGTACGAACTCAGCGACCGTACCCTCGGCGTTCTGGCCACCAGCGAGATGTCATTCCACCAGGCCGCCATGATTCCCGACTGGGGCGCGACCACACTCTTTACCCAAGGCCAGTTCAAACCTGAAGGCGACACGCTTAAGCATCTGCTGGCACGCGGCGTTAAGCTCGAACACTCTCCAATTGTTGAGGTTCTGGGCAAAGGAATAGAGGTTGAAGCAGTGAAACTCGCCGATGGTCGCACAGTGTCCATTCAGGGATTGTATGTAGGCCCGAGAATTACTCTGACCTCGCCGTTAATAGAGCAACTGAAACTGGAGATTGAGGAAACACCCCTGGGTCCCATCGTTAAAGTGGATGGCATGAAAGAAAGTTCAGTTAAAGGCATTTACGTAGCGGGCGATCTTTCAAACCCCATGCAAAACGGCACCTTCGCCATCGCATCGGGCACCATGGCAGGCGTTGCAGTTCACCGGTCGCTGATATTTGACGAGTAAACGTAATCAAACATCAGTTTCTCACTTAGCCCGGGGAATTTCTGCCGATGAACACTCACCTCAATTTTGTGCAATACCCTGACCCGCCGTCATAGCAGACTGCAGCCATTGCCAACCTGGAGACTAGCAATGAGCCTTTCCATGATTCTGCCAATGTCGGCGTTTGCCCTGGCCGCCTCAATCTCACCGGGGCCGGTGAACCTGGTGTGTCTTAGCAGCGGCACCCGCTATCCGCTTGGCCGGGGGCTGGTATTCGTTACTGGCGCCACTCTGGGGTTTATTGCTCTGTTTATGGCTGTAGGGCTAGGGCTCTATTCGATGCTGGCAGTCGTTCCGGGGTTGCAGGAAGCACTGCGTTGGGCCGGTATCGCCTTTCTGCTCTATCTGAGTTTTCGACTGCTCCGGGACGATGGTCGGTTGCCAGAGGGAGGCGATAAT
Organism: Saccharospirillum sp.; assembly: GCA_035704555.1. Lineage (GTDB taxonomy): Bacteria > Pseudomonadota > Gammaproteobacteria > Pseudomonadales > Natronospirillaceae > Saccharospirillum. The sequence goes on from DASSWT010000313.1 coordinate 13,947, forward strand.
GAAGCGCCGGGCTTTATGACAGGCGCGCTGATGCAATGGCTGAATCCCAAGGCCTGGCTAGCCTCGGCCTCTGGCATCGGTGCTTATACCAGCGGGGATGATCTGCACCAGGTTATCCTCTTTGCCCTGCTGTATTTGCCCATCTGCTGGTTGTCGCTGGGGAGCTGGGTCTATGCCGGTGCCTTTCTGCGCCGCTACGTCCATCACCCTGCGGTACTGATCACGATCAACCGAACTGTGGCGATATTACTCGCTGCCAGCTGCATCTACTTGCTGGTTGAGTGACGACTGGCGATACTGGTTCGGGGTGGCGGCGACAAGACGTTTGAAGGTGCGCTGGAAATGCGGCTGATCGTTAAAACCGGCATTCAACGCAGCCTCGGCGATGGGTGTTCCGTCTTTCAGTTCGCGCTGACCCAGTTGGACCCGGCGATTGATCAGATAGGCATGAGGCGTTAGCCCAAAATGCTGTTTGAAGGCACGAATGAG
>DASSWT010000002.1:0-5495 GCA_035704555.1 Saccharospirillum sp.
ATACTGTTGAAGAACAAGATGCTCGGCGGTGCGGTGGTTGACGATCAGCACCATCTGGTTGGCTATATTTCCGAGCAGGATTGCCTGAAGCACCTGATCACCGACAGCTATTACCGCGAAAACACTACCCTGGTCTCAGACATCATGCGCCACGATGTACTGACCATGTCGGGCGACATGAGCGTTATCGACCTGGCCCAGATCATGACCCAGGACAAACCCAAAAAGTACCCGGTCACCGATCACCGCAAACTCATCGGTGAAATCACCCGCACTGATGTGCTCGCTGCCCTGCTGCGGCTTCGGGCCTGGCACAAAGAGACGGCCTAGCGCCATGAGTTGGAAACTCAAGTTTCGAAGTTCGGGGCAACTGAGTGCCAATGGTCCGCACCGGCTACCGGGCATGCCCCTGTGGGGTCGGCGTAGATCCATCCATGGAGCCTAGACCGCAGCATCCCTGCTGCGGACTACCCCACAGAGACATGCCCGGCACCCGATGCTTATCACCTCAGCGAACTCCGAAACTTGAGTTAGAAATTCGTCATTGACCTACCTCATGCTATCTAAGGAGCGTCAGGTGCGCCTGCTGAAGGTCGTTAGACCGCAGGGATGCGGTCTTCGAGCCCCCATGGAAGGGTTTACGGCGTACCTTCAGCAGGCGTACCTGGCGCTCCGCTCGGCACTGCAGTAGTAAAAGCCATCTCAGTGAATTGACCTGCGAATTTCTACCTCATGGCACCGGACCCAAATTAGCCACCCTCAATTTACACCCTGGCGTCAACTGACCTCGAATTTGGTGGGTATTTCGTTAGAATACCCTCCGTCGTTGTCGCCAAGTGTCCCAGTTCATGATTCCACGCCTGAAAGATGTATCACCGGTCCAGAGCCATTATCTTGCTTTTATCGATGCCCTGCGCAAAACCGGGTTCGAGGGTGAACTGAACCCGGATTACGCCAACCGCACCGTTCTGGCGACGGATAACTCCATTTATCAGGTGTTGCCGCAGGCCGTGATCTACCCGCGCCATCGCGAAGATTTACAGCGCCTGACTCGTCTGATCAGCCAGCCGGACTGGCACAGCATTGTTATCAGCCCGCGCGGTGGCGGTACCGGCACCAATGGTCAGTCGCTGACCGATGGCATCGTGGTCGACCTGTCACGCCACATGAACCGGATCCTGGAAATCAACGCTGAAGAAGGCTGGGTGCGGGTCGAGGGGGGCGCGGTTAAAGACCAGTTAAACGCTGCACTGAAGCCTCACGGCCTGTTTTTCGCACCGGAGCTGTCAACCAGTAACCGGGCCACTATAGGCGGTATGATCAACACTGATGCCAGTGGTCAGGGTTCAGTCATGTATGGTAAAACACGGGATCATGTACTGAATCTGAGTACGGTGCTGCTGGATGGCACTCTGCTGGAAAGCGGGCCGCTTGACGAAGCCAGCCTCGCTGACGCAAAAGCGCAGCCTGGCCTGGCCGGCCAGATCCACCAGACGGTCGACGATATTCACCAGCGTCGCCAGCAAGACATCAAGGCCCGCTTTCCTAAACTGAACCGCTGCCTGACCGGCTACGATCTGGCCCATATTCGCGATGACCAGGGCCGGTTCAACCTGAACAACATTCTTTGCGGCTCTGAAGGCACTCTGGGCTTTATTGTCGAAGCCAGGCTGAACGTATTGAAGATCCCCAAGGTTTCAGCGCTGGTCAATGTCCGCTACGACAGCTTTGAAACCTCCCTGCGCGATGCCCAGACGCTGATGGAGGCCCAGCCTACCTCAATTGAAACGGTCGACAGCCGCGTGCTGGAGCTGGCCAAGGGCGATATTGTCTGGAACAACGTGGCCGAGTATTTCCCATCAGCCGAGGGCGAGATCGTCAATGGCATCAACCTGGTGGAGTTCACGGCCGACGACGATGCCACCCTTGAAGCTGGCGTAAAACGCCTGACCGACTCGCTTGATGCATTGCAGGGGCAAGCCGGCAAGTGCAATGGCTACTCGGTGGCCTGGGGTAACAAGGCGGTCAATCAAATCTGGGGCATGCGCAAGAAATCCGTAGGATTTCTCGGCAATGCCCAGGGCGAAGCCCGGCCGGTTCCCTTTGTTGAGGATACCGCAGTGCCGCCGGAGCATCTGGCGGATTTCATTATGGCGTTCCGTAAGGTCCTGGACGACGAAGGCCTGACTTACGGCATGTTCGGCCACGTCGATGCCGGCGTGTTACACGTGCGCCCGGCGCTGGATATGAAAGACCCGGAGCAGGTGAAAACAGTGCGTCGGGTGACGGATGCGGTGGTCGAGCTGGTTCAGCAGTACGGCGGCTTGCTCTGGGGTGAGCATGGCAAGGGCGTACGTTCCGAGTTTGCACCGGCCTTCTTTGGCGATCTTTACCCTGAATTGCAGGCGATCAAACGCGCCTTTGACCCGCACAACCAGCTCAACCCCGGCAAGATCGCCACGACCGCGCCGGAACTCAAGTTGCTGGCTATAGATGCGGTTACCCTGCGCGGCGATTACGACCGCACCATCCCGGTTGAAAGCTGGTCTTATCAATCCGAAGCCATGTACTGCAACGGTAACGGTGCTTGCTACAACTACGACCCGAACGACGCCATGTGCCCCTCCTGGAAAGGTACCCGCGAGCGCAAGCATTCGCCCAAGGGTCGCGCCTCCCTGGTTCGCGAGTGGACCCGACTGCTTGGCGAACAGGGGCAAAATACCCAAAGTCTGGCGGCGGCCGAAGCGCGTCGGGTGCCAATGTTGCACTGGATTCCGCGCGCCTGGAATACCTGGCGCCGGGAACGGGGCGATTACGACTTCAGCAACGAAGTGCATGAATCGATGTCGGGCTGTCTGGCGTGCAAATCCTGCACCGGCCAATGCCCGATCAAGGTCGATGTGCCTGAGTTCCGTGCCAAATTTCTGCATCTGTATTATGGGCGTTATCTGCGCCCGCTGAAGGATTATTTCATTGGCACGCTGGAATTTGTCATTCCCTGGCTGGCAAAGCGCCCCTTCAAATGGGTCTACAATGGCCTAATGGCCGCAAAACCGGTGCAGTGGTTTCTGGAGCATGGGGCCGGCATGGTCGACAGCCCGCGCATTCACCGTCACCAACTGGGCAGCCTGATGCACAAGCTGGGCATCGACTGGGCCGAAGCTGACATCCTACAGGGGTTGCCAGCGGCCGAACGAGAGCGGTCTGTGGTCATCGTACAGGATGCGTTCTCCAGCTTTTTCGATACCGATACCGTGGCCGATATTCTGCGCTGCCTGCAGCAATTGGGTTTCAGAGTCTGGGTTATGCCTTACCGGGCCAACGGCAAGCCGCTGCACGTTCATGGCTTTTTGAAGACTTTCACCTGGGTTGCCAAACGACGCCAGAGAGAGTTTGCAGAGCTGGCAAAAAGCGGCATTCCTCTGGTCGGTATCGACCCCTCAATGACCCTCGCTTACCGGTCGGAATACAAAAAGTATCTGGAAGGTGACGTAACACCGGTACTGTTGTTGCAGGAATTTTTGGGTCAACGCCTGCCACACCTGGAATCCAGCCAGGGCCGGTTTAAACCGGGAACGGTTAAATTACTCGGCCACTGCACCGAAAAGACCAACGCTGCGGCCAGTATGAGAGACTGGCAGTCGATATTTTCGGCTCTTGGGCTAACACTCGAACATGAAGCGGTAGGCTGCTGCGGCATGGCCGGTACCTATGGCCACGAAACCCGCAACAAAGGGACTTCAGCCACAATTTATGATCTTTCCTGGCGCCCCTTGCTGGAAAATCAGCCCGCCGACCAGTGGGTAGCCACCGGTTATTCATGTCGCAGCCAGGCGCAACGTCAGCAAGGCGTCACCCTGAAACATCCGCTGCAGTATCTGGCTGCTCGCTTTAACGGCTGAAGGTGGCCCACGAATCCGGGCCACCTTCAGTCGCAGCCCGCATACCAGCATTGCCGAATCATCAATAGCAATCATGGATCGATTGCATAAAATGCCATGTCGTGAATTCCGCATCCGTCAAGTTATGCTGAAACTTCACCCGCGAACACAACCCGGAACTGAATCAAAGGACACCCCATGACATCCTGGAGCCCTGAATCCTGGCGCCAAAAGACCATTCGCCAACTGCCCGCCTACCCGGACCAGGAGGCGCTGAACGCCGTTGAATCCGAACTCGCCCACCAGCCCCCACTGGTGTTTGCCGGCGAAGCCCGTGCCCTTAAAAAGCAACTGGCCCGCGTCGCCAATGGTGATGCGTTTTTACTGCAGGGCGGCGATTGCGCGGAAAGCTTCAAGGAATTCAATTCCAATCAGATTCGCGATACCTTCAAAGTACTGCTGCAAATGGCCGTTGTGCTGACGTTCGGCGGTCAGAGCCCGGTAGTTAAAATCGGAAGAATGGCCGGCCAGTTCGCCAAGCCCCGCTCAGCCGACGATGAAACCATCGGCGGCGTCACCCTGCCCTCCTACCGGGGCGACATCATCAACGGCATCGATTTCGACGAAGCCTGCCGCGTGCCAGACCCGGCGAGAATGCTCAAGGCCTACCACCAGTCATCCTCAACCCTGAACCTGCTGCGCGCTTTCGCCCAGGGTGGGCTGGCCGACCTGCACCAGGTGCACCAGTGGAACCTGAGCTTTGTCGACAAAAGTCCCCAGGGTGAACGATACCAGCACCTGGCCGACATGATCGACGACACGCTGGTGTTCATGAGCGCTTGTGGCATTTCACCCGAAAACACACCACAAATCCGCGAAACCCAGTTTTTCACCTCGCATGAGGCGTTACTGCTGCCTTACGAGCAAGCCCTGACCCGCCAGGACAGCCTGACCGGCAACTGGTACGACTGTTCGGCACACATGCTCTGGATCGGCGACCGCACGCGTCAGCTCGACAGTGCCCACGTCGAATTCTGCCGCGGCATTCACAACCCACTCGGTTTGAAGGCCGGCCCCAGCACAGATCCGGAAGACCTGATCCGCCTGATTGATATTCTGAACCCGAACAACGAACCCGGACGTCTGAACCTGATCGTGCGCATGGGCGCCGACAAAATCGCCGACCATTTCCCGGCCTTGTTGCAGCGAGTAAAAGCCGAAGGTCGCAATGTGGTCTGGAGCAGCGACCCGATGCATGGCAACACCATTAAAACCGGCAACGGCTACAAAACACGCGCCGTTGATTCAATTCTCTCGGAAGTAAAAGACTTCTTTCAGATTCACCGTGCCGAAGGCACACACGCAGGCGGGGTTCACTTTGAAATGACCGGTCGCAACGTAACCGAGTGCATTGGCGGCGCCTTCGAGATCACCGAGCACGACCTGGCAGAACGCTACCACAGCCACTGCGACCCAAGACTGAATGCCGACCAGGCACTGGAACTGTCGTTTCTGATTGCTGATGCGGTAAAGCAGGCCCGCAAGGGCTGATTGTTGAGCAGCCCTTTTATTGGTCTATTCATAATCAACCCGATACCAAGTGTCAGTTGCCGG
>DASSWT010000191.1:0-8164 GCA_035704555.1 Saccharospirillum sp.
AACCTCTACAACACCAACCTGATGAACACCCTGAGCACCACCATCAGCCTGGGTTACAACTGGGAGGCAGACGCTCCAACCGGCTCCCTGGCCCTCGACTGGCGTCGTTACTGGCCGGTCGTTTCTTTCTCCGTGGAACAGCAACCCGATACCGATTTGAACCGGATCGACACCGAGACCCGGCTGGCACTCTCGGTTCCGCTGCAGCAAACCCGGGGCGTTGCCCGGGTGGGCCTGGAACCAAGCCTGGGCATCACACACCTGAGCGCCACCGCGATCAATTCAAACGCTTCAGCCGAAGCCAGCTTCATTGAAGCCGGGCTCTCAGGCTACTGGGCACACCAGGCAGCACCGAGGGACCTCCAGGCTCCGATCGCCATAGCCCCGGCCGCCCTGCTCGACACCCAACTGGACACCGGCGGCTACCAGCTCGCCCTGAGCAACACCGTGCAAATTCCCGGTCTCGCCGATAACCATCACTTCAGCATCTCGGGCCAGTGGCAACGGCGCGACCCGGACTTTACCGGCAGCAGCCGTATACCTGCCTCACCAGTGTTCGAATCCGCCCCGGTAACGCTCGATATGGCCGCCAGCCGGGTCAATTACCAGTTCAGCCTCGGGCCAGTAGATGCAGCGCTGGGCCGATTACTCTACCTGCGCAGCCTAACCCTGGCGTTCGACGCCCGGGTGCAATATCGTGACGAAGAACAACGAAGCGCGTACGGTGTTCAACTGAGCGCACCGTCCAATATCCTGCGCAACAGTCATATAAGGCTGGTGCCAACCGCATCGGTGTATTACCGGCCCGAACAGGACAACTGGGTACCCACCCTGAGCCTGACGCTGGGTGGGTAGTGTCATGAGTCAGAAATTCGTGGTGAATTTGCCTGGGTAAGCTTTTGTAGGAGGCCACTCTGTGGGCGACGGGGAGCATCCGGGCCGGAGAATAAAATGATCACCAATCGTCGGTGTCAGCGGTTGGTTATGCTTCCTGTCGCCCAGAGGACTGGCCTCCTACTGTGCACCGTGGCCCACGCCACCGGCACACCAGCGCTGCAAAGCAGATCGCTTCGGTCTACACTGGGGATCAGGAACGGATCAAATAAAAACAGGGGTCGCCTGCTCCAAGAACAGGCCGACCTGACAGGCCACTCGACCAGACCGACAAGGCAGTGTAATCACTATGAATCAACCCGACCGGGAACTCGTCGACCGTTTGCACCACGCACTGGAAGCCCGCCCCTTCGATCATCTGGGCGTATTTGAAACCGACGCCGGCTGGCTTATACGGGTGTATCAGCCCGATGCCGAGCAACTGGAAGCCCACGATCTGAAAACGGGCAAGTCCCTCGGCCGTTTCAGCCGGTGGCCGAACAGCGATGTCTTCGAACTGACCCTCAAGCAAAAGAAGCGGCCTGCCTATCAGTTGCATGTACAGGGCAAAGGCGGCCACGAGTGGGATGCCATCGATGCCTACCAGTGCATTGAACGCACCTTTGAAGACATGCCCTGCGATTCATCGACGCTGTACAAGACCATGGGCGCCCAACTGTGCTCGACCAAACTGAACGGCACTGAGGTCTCGGGTGTTCGCTTCGCCGTCTACGCACCCAACGCGCGCAGCGTCAGCGTGATCGGGGATTTCAACAACTGGGATGGCCGGCGCCACCCGATGACCAGCCATCACGATGGCATCTGGCGCTTGTTTGTACCGCACCTTCAGGCTGGCGATGCCTACAAATTCGAATTAAAGGACGCGCGCGAACACCTGCTGCCGCACAAGTGCGACCCCTATGCTTTTGGCATAACCCAGTATCCCGATTTCAATTCCATCGTCATCGATCACCGCGCCTACGAATGGCAGGACCAGGCCTGGCAACAACGTCCGGCCACAGATCCACGACACGAGCCGATGAGCATCTATGAACTGCATGCCGGTTCCTGGAAAACCCGGGATGGCCAGCCGCTCAACTACCACGACCTGGCCGATGAACTGATTCCCTACCTGCTCGATATGAAGTTCACCCACCTCGAACTGATGCCCGTGTCCGAATACCCCTACGACGGCAGTTGGGGCTACCAGCCGATCGGGCTGTTTGCACCAACCAGCCGCTTTGGGACGCCGGATGAATTCAAATACCTGGTCGATAAATGCCACCAGAACAGCATTGCGGTCATCGTCGACTGGGTGCCGGCCCACTTCCCGGCCGATGAACATGGCCTGGCCCGCTTCGACGGTACGCCGCTGTATGAGTACGCCGACCCCCAGCGCGGCTGGCACCCGGACTGGAACTCCTACATCTACGATTTCGGCCGCTACACCGTCTGTGATTTTCTGGTGTCCTCGGCGCTGATCTGGCTCGAAGAATTTCACGTCGACGGGCTGCGGGTCGATGCCGTCGCCTCCATGTTGTATCTCGACTATTCACGCGAAGAAGGCGAATGGACCCCCAACGTCGATGGCGGCAACCACAACTACGAAGCCATTGCCTTTGTGCGTCGCTTCAACGAAACCGTTTATGGCCGCTTTCCCAACTGCTACACCATTGCCGAGGAATCAACGGCCTTCGACGGCGTTTCCCGACCAGTGTTCGCCGGCGGCCTGGGCTTCGGGTTCAAGTGGAACATGGGCTGGATGCACGACACCCTCGGTTACATGAAACAGGACCCGGTGTACCGCAAATACCACCACGACTCCCTGACGTTCTCAGGCGTATACGCCTTCAATGAAAATTTCGTACTGCCGCTGTCGCACGATGAAGTGGTGCACGGCAAAGGCACGGTAATGACCCGGATGCCGGGCGATGAATGGCAACAGGCCGCCAATCTGCGCGCCTATTACAGCTACATGTTTGCCCACCCCGGCAAGAAACTGAACTTTATGGGCAATGAATTCGGCCAAACGCTCGAGTGGAACTACCGCGCCCAGCTCGACTGGGGCTTGCTGCAATACCCCCGGCACCGTGGCATCCAGGCGCTGTTTCGTGATCTGAACAAACTCTATCGCACTGAACCGGCCCTGTATGAAACCGATTGCGAGGCCGAAGGCTTTGGCTGGATCAATGCCGGCGATGCCGAGGCCAGCGTACTCAGCCTGTTCCGCCGGTCGCTGGATGGCAAAGAGCTGATGTTGATCGTCGTCAACTTCACCCCCATGCCGCGCGAAGACTATGTGCTCGGCGCACCCGTGGCGGGTGAGTACGAGGTTGTGCTGAACAGCGATTCAGAATACTACGGCGGCAGCAATTTCCCGACCGCCACAACACTGACCACCGAAGCCGGCCAGGCTGATGGTCAGGCGCAACAGCTGCGGCTCACTGTACCCCCTCTGGCTGCGGTGTTTCTGAAGCTGAGCCCTGAGTGATGCCGAGCCAGGCCCACGGAGCGAGTCGTTTCAGTCTTGGGCCCATTGGCGCATACTCTTGCGATGTATAAGCCCAGCTCACCACGAGGTCTTTAATGTCGAGCTCAAAAACCGCAACTGAGAGGCGGCTTGAACCCGGACACCCCTACCCCCTGGGTGCCCATTTACGAGACAGCGGCTGCAACTTTGCGGTTTTCAGCCCTCAGGCCAGCCGATTGCACCTGTGTCTTTTCGATGATCAGGACCAGCCGTTGGAGACATTGCCGCTGCACCGCACCGGTGACGTCTGGCACGGTTATGTCGCCGAGCTGCCGCCACGAACACGCTATGGCTATCGCGCCGACGGCGAATTCAAGCCCGGCCGCGGCGCCCTGTTCAATCCAAAAAAACTGTTGCTCGACCCCTATGCGACCGCCTTGTCGGGCCCGTTTGAGCCCAACCGCAGCCTCTACGCTCACGACGCCAGCGACCTGACCTGCCTGAAGCCCTGCCCGCTGGACAGCGCCCCGCATGTACCCAAGGGCCTGACCCCGATAGCGGACGACTTCGATTGGCAAGACAGTCGGGCGCCGCAAACGCCCTGGCCCGAAACCGTCATTTATGAAGCACACGTCAAGGGCTTCAGCCAGTTAAACCCGGATGTGCCTGAACAGCTGCGCGGCACCTACCTCGGTTTCGCTCACGAAGCCAGTGTGAGGCACCTGCAATCGCTGGGGGTCACCGCCGTGCAGCTGATGCCCTGCTTCGCCTTTATGAGCGAGCCGCGCCTGCACACCCTGAAGCTGACCAATTACTGGGGCTACAACCCGGTGTCGTTCTTCGCGCCCGATCCGCGCTATGCCATCAATGATGCGGTTACCGAGTTCAAAACGCTGGTGCGCACTCTGCACCAGGCCGGTATCGAAGTGATTATGGATGTAGTGTACAACCACACCGCCGAATCAGACCTGCTCGGCCCCTGCCTCAGCCAGAAGGGGCTGCACGGTCCCTGGTTTTACCGGCACCAGCACGACGATTTCAGCCACTACATCGACAACACCGGCTGTGGCAACAGCGTTAACCTGCACGAAGAAACGACGCTGCAACTGGTGATGGACAGCCTGCGCCACTGGCTGCAAACCTACCGGGTTGACGGTTTCCGCTTTGATCTGGCCGCGGCACTGGGCCGTGAGGAATGGGATTTCTCAGGCCGCGCTGCGTTTTTCATGGCCTGCAATCAGGACCCGGTGATTCGCCATTCAAAACTGATTGCCGAACCCTGGGACATCGGCCGTGGTGGCTACCAGCTCGGCAAGTTCCCCACCAACTGGTACGAATGCAACGACCGGTTTCGCGATACTCTGCGCCGCTTCTGGCGCGCCGACATGGGTGTTATGCCGGAGCTTGCCAATGTGCTGATGGGCTCGCGCGATGTGCTGAACAAAAGTACCCATTCAAGCTCAACCAGCCTGAATTATGTGACCTACCACGACGGCTTTACCCTGCACGACCTGGTCTCCTACAATGACCGCCACAATTCGGCCAACCAGGAGCGTAACCTCGACGGCCATGGCAACAATCTGAGCTTTAACTGGGGCACGGAAGGCGAAACCAGCGACGAGAACATTATCGAGCACCGCCAGCAGATCAAACGCAATATGCTGGCAACGCTGCTGTTATCACAGGGCGCGGTGCATTTGCTCGGCGGTGACGAGTTGAATCGTACCCAGCAGGGCAACAACAACGCCTACTGTCAGGACAACGAGATCAGCTGGGTACACTGGGATCAGAAAGACGGGCCCTTGCAGCGCTTCATAACCCAGTGCATCGAGATTCGGCGCTCCAGTACGCTGTTTCGTAATCTGGTGTTCGATGCGCCTACCCATTCGGGTTCGCCGGTCACCACCGATGCCGTACACTGGTACCGCAATGATGGCTATGCCATGGAAATTCGCGATTGGCAGAATCCCCATACCCGGTGCCTGGGCATACTGCTCTCGACGGACATCCGTAACCCGGCGATCAACCTGCATCAGTGTGAGGAATACTATCTGGTCATGCTGAACAGCGGCGGTCATGCCTGCACTTTTACGCTACCGGCCAATCCGCACTCAGGCTGGAAGGTGGAGTTCGATACCGCCCGGAACGATGGTTTGAAACCGGAACAGCCTGAACACATCAAGCGCGACTATGAGCTACTACCTCATTCGCTGGTGCTGCTCAGTCGTTGCGATCCACCAGAATAAAAAAGGGCCCCTTCCGGGGCCAAATGTCGAGGAGTACTCAGAGAACCAGATGGGTTCTCCGCCACCCGACCCATCGAGCAGTCGGGTGGCTAACCGGTGATGACCTCCACCGGCGAGAGGACTGCGGGGAAATGCCCCTGGCTGGCTATTGCACCGAGGGGCGAGATGTTCCGGCTTTCGGCCGGGACGAGGTATCGTGATCACGCCGGTCATAGGCCTGATCAAACAATTGCGCTTGCTGTTCAGACAAGGGCATCCATTCGGCATCGGGCCAGCGCACCCGGTAATACGCCAAATCGGGAACGTAGCTGGAGTCGTCATCACTGACTGCGCCCCAGCACAAAACCGTTTGCTGGGCCTGTTGCGAGACGATAACACCCATGGTCGCGCGATACCCCGGATGCGTATTAATGTATTCAAAGACGGTAGAAATGGCTGAATGAGTCACAGTGAATCCCTCCCCTACTATTGTTTTACTTCTTGGCTAGCAGCCCCTATTTGGCTGACGGGTGCCACTATAAGCGGAAAAACGGCTAGGAAAAGCGCGACGTTCAAAGTAGCGGTTCATGCTACCGAGGGTCTCGTATAGTGCGACGTTTGAGGGTGAGTCGGCTCTATTGCCGGGAATCCGCGTCGGCCACCGGGTAGGTCTAACCAGGGTCGGCGTGAACCCTTCCATGGGGCCTAGACCGCAACATCCATGTTGCGGACTACCCTGGTTAGACCTACCCGGCAGCCAACACTAGTCTTGGGAGCCATGTTGAAACTTACATATTTACAGCCTACCGAACAGCAACAAACTCTGCTCCAATCCCGATGTTGGGATTAAGTAGAGACCACTAGCCAGCAACGTAATCCCGGTAGGCCTGCAAGGACTCAGGGTTAGACAGTGCTGTCAGGTTAGCGGGCTCTTCACCGCGCAGAATCTGGGTGACGGCGAGCTCGACTTTCTTGCCAGAGCGGGTGTAGGGAATGGCGGGTACCTGAACAATGTCGGCCGGGACGTGGCGCGGGGTGGTGTTTTCGCGGATACGCTGACGAATGCGGCCGGTCAGTGCCTTGTCCAGTTGCTGACCTTCAGGCAGCTGCACGAACAGAATAACCTTTACGTCACCGTCGGCGGCCTGCCCTACCACCAGAGAGTCTGTTATTTCCGTCAGCGTCTCTACCTGGCGATAGATCTCTGCGGTACCGATGCGCACGCCGCCGGGGTTCAGGGTGGTGTCGCTGCGGCCGTGAATTACTGCCTGGCCAGCGTCATCGAATTCTATAAAGTCTCCATGGGCCCAGATGCCTTCAAAGCGTTCAAAGTACGCTGCCCGGTAACGCTCGTCGTCGGGGTCGTTCCAGAAGCCGATGGGCATACACGGCGCTGGCTGTGCGCACACCAGTTCACCGCGCTGGTTTACGACCCTTTCCCCGGCCTCATTCCAGGCCTGTACGTCCATACCCAGGTTGGCGCCCTGAATCTTGCCGCGCACGACCGGTGACCAGGGGTTGCCACCGACAAAGCACGACACAATGTCGGTACCGCCTGAGATGGACTGCAGCATCAGATCCGGCTTTATGGCTGAATACACCCAGTCATAGTCTTCCGGCGCCAGTGGCGATCCGGTCGAGAAGACCGTGGTCAGGGTGCTCAGGTCGCTGGTTTTACCGGGCTTAAGGTCCTGCTTGCGACAGGCAGAGAGGTACTTGGCGCTGGTGCCGAAGTGGGTGATGCCCAGCTTGTCCGCCAGCTGCCACAGCACATCCGACCGGGGGTACATGGGGTTACCGTCGAACAGAACCAGAGTCGCGCCGGTCATCAGGCCAGAGGCCAGCCAGTTCCACATCATCCAGCCCGTGGTGGTGAAGTAGAAGAACACGGAATCCTGTGAAATATCGCCGTGCAGCCGCAGTTCCTTGGCATGCTGCAACAGCGTTCCCCCGGCTCCATGGACAATGCATTTGGGCTTGCCGGTGGTTCCCGAGGAATAGAGGATATACAGAGGGTGATCAAAGGGCAGTTCCAGCGCCGGCGCCTCTGGCCAATCACGACTGACCAGATCTGCCCACTGCATGGCGCCGTCTATAATGTCCGCACTGGGCAGAGTATCTACCTGGATCCACTGTTTTACCGTTGGCAGAGCCGCCTGCAGGCTTTTAACGACCGAGGTACGCTCAATGGCCTTGCCGCCATAGCCATACCCGTTGCCGGCGATCAAGACTTTGGGTTCAACCTGGCCAAAGCGGTCAAGCACGCCCTCGTAGCCGAAATCCGGCGACGCCGAGGTCCAGACAGCACCAATGCGACTTGCAGCCAGCATTCCGATGATCGCTTCTGGTGTATTGCCGAGGTAAGCCGCCACCCGGTCGCCGGGTTCTACGCCACACTCGTGTTGTAGAAAACCGGCCAGACGGGACACGAGCTGGCGCAGTTCGGCATAACTATAACGGTGTTCCGGGCGGGTTTCGGAAACCGCGATTAGAGCGGTGTCCGTATCACGACCGGCGTGCAACAAATTGGTGCTGAAGTTCAAGCGGGCCCCGGGGAACCAACGTGCGCCAGGCATTGTCGGCTGGTCGAGCACGG
>DASSWT010000272.1:0-11437 GCA_035704555.1 Saccharospirillum sp.
AGTGCGCGCCTATGGCCAGTACCTGGAAACGCAACAGACCAAGCTGCTGCAACAAATTGCGCTGCGTCTGGGCCGCTCCGTTGAGGTGGTCGACCAGTTCTCCCTGGCGGTCAACGCCATTGTGGTTGAGCTGACGGCAGAAGAAGCCAGCCGACTGACCAGCGTGCCCGGCATCCGCAGCATTCATAAAGATGAGCTGCGCCAGTTGACGCGTTCGCCGAACGAGATCACCGGCTATGCGCTGCCGACTGATGGCGACTCTGGGTCTTCGGCATGGCTCTGGTGGTCGTTGGCCGTCGCACTGAGTGCAGTGCTGTTGGTTCTGGGCTGGGCTTTGCTGACCGGACGTTTGAACCGCCGGCACGGCCTGACCGCCTCCCTGCTAGTTACGCTTGGCTTGGCCGGTTGTCTCTGGGAGGGCGGCTTTGCCTGGATCGGAGCCCCGGAAGTCTGGCGAGGTGTGGGTGGCCAGGCGGGCACCCGTGGCGAAGGTGTGGTGGTTGGTATTATTGATACCGGCATCAACCCGATCAGTGATTCTTTCTCTGAGGTGGATGATGAAGGCTACCGTCACCAGAACCCGAAAGAGGGCTATCTGGGTGTCTGTGACTCAAGCTCCGATGTCTACGATCCCGATTTCCCCTGTAACGACAAGCTAATTGGTGCCTGGGGTCATGAACTGATCAATGAAGGCAACCCGCGCGATGCCGACGGTCACGGGTCCCACACGGCTGGAACCACCGCCGGCAACGTGGTGTACAACGCAACGGTCACCACACCCACCGGGTTTACCCTGTCCAAACACATCGCCGGGGTGGCGCCGCGCGCCAATGTGGTTGCCTACAGCGTATGTGGCGAGGTTGGCTGTTACCTGAGTGCCATTCTGTTCGCGATCAACCAGGCCATTGCCGACGGTGTTGATGTGATCAACTATTCCATTGGCGGTGGCGCCTTTGATCCCTGGGGTGATCCGGATTCTCTGGCTTTTCTGGCGGCGATGGATGCCGGTATTTTTGTTGCCACCTCAGCCGGCAACGATGGCCCGGCGTTTGCCACCCTGGGCAACCCGGCGGATGCACCCTGGGTAACCTCGGTTGCGGCCAGTTCGCATCTGTTGTTCTACAAGAATTCGCTGGTTGATCTGACCGGCGGGCTCGATACACCGCCCGGGGACATCGTCGGCCAGAGCGTTACCGGCGGCTACGGCCCGGCGCCCATTATTGATGCTGCAGACTTCGGCAACCCGCTGTGCCTGGCTGATCAGTTCAGTGCCCGGTTCGATGGCGAGATCGTTCTCTGCGAGGCCGGTGAAATTGGCCGTGTTGCCAAAGGCGAACACGTTGCCGCCAATGGCGGTGGCGCCATGATACTGACCCGGGAACCGACGACGCCGGATGGGTCCGGCTACCTGGAAACGGATGCGCATGTGCTGCCAGCAACGCACATTACCTTTACCGATGCTACCCCGTTACGTGACTGGCTGGCTTCCGGGAATGGCCATCAGGGTCGCCTGACCGGTACCGAAATTGTACGGGACGAAGAAGCCGCCGATGTGCTGGCGTACTTTAGTTCGCGTGGGGTGAACCCTTCCGTGCCCAGTGTGGTTAAGCCCAATATTACGGCACCGGGTCGTGCGATTTTTGCGGCTTTCCATGAAGGCTATAGCGATGCCGATCAGGATTACAACGTCATTCAGGGAACATCGATGTCGAGCCCGCACATCGCTGGTGCCGGTGCTTTGCTGACCGCCCTGCACCCGGACTGGTCACCGATGCAGATTCAGTCTGCCATGATGACCACGGCCGTTAAGGAACACCGTAAGGAGGATGGGGTGCGCCAGGCCGATGTTTTTGATATGGGCGGCGGCAGAATCGATTTGCCTCAGGCGGCTCAGGCAGCACTGGTTCTCGATGAGCAACTGGATGCCTTTTTGGCAGCCGATCCGTTGATTGGGGGCGAGCCTTCTGAGCTGAACCTCACCGGCCTGGGCCAGGCCCGATGCGTTGTAAACTGCCAGTGGACGCGCACCGTGACCAACGTGTCGGATCAGGCTACGCACTGGCGGGCACGGCAACAAACCGGTCTGTCAGTATCGCCACGGCGCTTTAGGTTGGCGCCCGGTGAAAGCCAGGTGCTGACGATTGAAGCGGACGCTTCGGATGCCCCTGTGGGTGAATGGCTTTTGGCTCAGTTGGAGCTGAAATCCCTTACCCGTCATGTGCCGGATGTGCATTTCCCGGTCGCGGTAAAGCCTGCTCTGAGTAATTTGCCCGGTGCTATCAGCATTACCGCCCCGCTGGCCAGTGATGTCGTTTCCCTGGATGGACTCAAAGCGGTGGAAATCACCGCGGCCGAGGTGAGTGTGACCGGCCTTGCCAAATCGACCGTTACCGAGTCGGCACTGGTGTCGGACCCGACCAACGACAACCCCTTTGACGGCTTCGACCCCGAGGTGGATGGCACCTTTTTCTTCACCGTGGAAGTGCCTGAAAACGCAACGCGCTTTGTGGTCGAGGTGTCTGATTCCGAATCCGGTGATCTGGACGTCTTCGTTGGCCTTGGCGATACGCCGGGATTTGGCAGTCTGATCGACTATGCCGCCACCGGCTCGGCACTGGAGTATATCAACATTGATAACCCACCCGCGGGCACGCTCTGGGTGGTCGTGCAGAACTGGGAGGCCGGGCACACCGAGCCGCAGGCGCTGACCCTGCACACCGCGGCGGTCACGGGTGATGAGGGCAACCTCACCGTGGATGCGCCGGTATCGGTGCCTGCCGGCGAGCCGTTCAGTGTGGATCTTGGCTTCAATTTGCCTGGATCTGTGGCTGGCGAGCGCTTCTATGGCTCGTTCAGTCTGGGCACAGACGGCCTGAACCCGGGGAACCTGGGTACGGTGCTGGTGGACCTGGTGCGCGAGTGATGCACTGAGTAAACCACTATGCTGAAGGGCCCTGCGGGGCCCTTTTTTGTGGGCGGCATATCGACTGGCTCAGTCTTCGTTTTTGATCGGTTCGAAACGCATTATACCGCCGTCGTGCGGTAATCTTAGGGTCAACTCGCTGTCCTCATTCATTTGCCATTCACTGGCCGCTTCGATAAACGCAATGAATTCGCGTTCCAGACTGTCTCGCGGGCACAATGCCCGGGTGCCTATCATGGGGCCTGTGGTGAAGACGGTATCGGTCATGCGCAGCGATGCAGCGTACTGATTGCAGTCTGCTTTCAGGCTAATGCGGTCGGCGCTGGCAAAGCGCAGCTGGTAGCGCTGTGGATCGGCCGGTTGCAGCCGGTCACCGTCTTCGGTCAGGCTGTATTGCCACTGAAAAACCCGGCCGGTGAGGGCGTTGGGAATGCCGCTTTCCGGTTGCGGTGGCACCACCTTGAGCGTGGTTGCAGCCGGAGTAACCGAAGTTTGGGCCTGTGGTGCTTCCAGCCCGGTATTGGGCCCGGCAATGGCGCTGCCGCTAAGCCACAGTGCGGCCAGTAACCCGCTCAAGCGACGGGTTTGACGTTGTGTAGTCGGGTTAGTGGGCATGGCGTCGCTCTCTTACTCTGCAGTGACGTCAGTGTAGCGCCGCTAACCTGAACGAACCGTGAATCCTATCGAAGTGTCAAAAATCCGTTTTTATCAGGCATTTTGGGTGGTTGGAGCCCCCGTTATTTGGCGACTGGAGCGCTTTCTAGTATGGTGTAGGTGATTGCGTTCGCAATTGGTCTGTCCACGCAACCACCCTGAGAGCCTCGGGTGGTTCTGCACGCTGCTTCCGATCGAGGCTCTTAAGAGCGAGGTAAGGCTATGAATGATGTAAGACAGTTCGAGCTGATCGTTTCTGAATCGTTTGATTTCGGCGCCCTGGAAATAAGTCGTGATGAAGAGGGTGAATTGCAAGCTAACCTGGAGCCTATTGCCGATATCCTGTCGGCCTCGGGCATTGAAGAAGGGCTGCTGAACAACAACGACGTGTTATCGACGCTGATCAGCACCCTGTACGATTTTCATTTGCAGAATGGTGGGCCGGCTGACCTCGAAATTGAGCGTTTCCGTGCCGTCCAGGAAGCCACCCAGGAGTACGGTCGCGCCGGCGTTATCGGCAGCGCAACCTTACACTGATAGATCTGTATCGGGGCTTATCCGGTATGGATAGCCGGTTATGGATAGTGAGTCAGGAGGTTCTTCCCAAGGGTAAACGGTAGATAACGTTGGGCCACTCACACAATCGATACGCTCAAGGCGGGGTTTCCCCGCCTTTTTTATATCTGGCTTTTTCTGATATCGGCTATTTGGTATCAGTGGCTTCTTTGTCACTGTCTTTGGTGGTGTGTTGTTCAACCAGCAGGGATTCCAGATCGAGCCCGGTCAGTTTTTTAAGCCGGTGCAGCAGGAAAAAAATGGCCGCCATTAACACGATGGTGCTGGGCAGTGCGATTACCGGATAACTGAGTGCGGTCATTTTGCCAAGCTCTTCGCTGAAAGCGGTGGTTCCGGGAGGGCTGACCAGAATAACCCGGGCCAGCACGAAGTTAAGAGCCGATGACAAAAAGAAAGACGCGGCGACAATATAGGAGACCAGCGACAGGCTTTGCTCCAGTTGCCGGTGAGTACCACGCTGGTCGAGTGCCTGGTTGACCCGGTCGATGGCAATCAACTGGGCATTGAATATGAGTGTGCGTACCAGTGGCCAGCGGGTTTTCTGGCTGATCAGCACCGCCAGGCCCAGCAAGCCGGGAATAGCGGCTTCTTTAATGGCGATGTATTTCGGGTCCAGTTGCAGCAAGCTGATGCCACCGGTCAGAAAC
This sequence comes from Saccharospirillum sp., assembly GCA_035704555.1. GTDB lineage: Bacteria > Pseudomonadota > Gammaproteobacteria > Pseudomonadales > Natronospirillaceae > Saccharospirillum. Next base: position 4,801 of record DASSWT010000272.1, read on the forward strand.
ACGCTGGTGACCCCGATCACCGACATGGCGTTCAATTTACCGGTCTGCCGCATCTCCCACAGGCCATAGCCGATCGGGAAGGCCAGAGCGATGACAATGCTCCATGCCGGCCCCAACCGCTCGGGTCCGCTGAATTTGCTGAGGATGACCACCGGAATAATAATGTTGAACAGCAGATTGCTGAAGAATCCACCGCGTTGTGATTGCTGGTTCAAAATCGAAACTCTCGACGTCTGGGTGATTTGCGGTAAAGTGTAAGCAATTCATGCGCCCGGGGCACCCGATATCGGGTCTGAAGGGCGTAAACACCTAATTACCGGACAGGAGTGTGCAGGTGTCCTGGCAGTTCATTGTTTTTCTGGCGCTTTTGGTCGCCTTTGTCATTACCCATAAATCCCTTAATTACTTTATCCGGCGCTGGGTTAACACCAAAGAGGTGCCGGTGCAGCGCAAGGCGCTGGTGCGCAAGCTGCTGCGAACGGTGCATGCCGCGGGTTACCTGATCGCGCTGGGACTGACCTTCGGTATTGAATACGGGGAGCTGACGGTGTTTCTGTCGTCGCTGTTTGCGGTCATCGGCATTGCGATGTTTGCGCAGTGGTCCATTCTCAGCAATCTGACCGCCAGCATGATCATCTTTTTCCAGTTTCCCTACCGTATCGGTGATCGGGTACGGATTCTCAATGCCGATTTCGATCTGACCGGTGAAATAGAGGAGATATCCTCATTTCACGTTATGATCCGCCACGATAAGGGCGATTTGATGACCTTTCCCAACACGCTCATGCTGCAAACGCCGGTCATCAAGCTGGCCGGCAGCAAGACATCAGTGATCAACCGGGTCGATGTTGACCTGGCGCCGACCGAGACGACGGGAAGCACTGTATAACAAGCTAAGTACAGCAATAAAAACAATCAGAAAGCCCGGCACGATTTCCAGCGATACCCGCTCGGCCAGAACACCGGCCAGGGCGGGCAGGCTGGCGGCACCGATTCCCGCCGCGGCGATCTGCATACCCATGGTGTTCGCCAGGTGTGCTTTGCCAACCCGCAATCGCGTGCCTGACACCAGCCCGGGAAACACTGGAGCGAAGGCAAAGCCGACCACGCCTATGGCCATTAGACCCAACCAGGCTACCGGGTTCCAGGCCAGCAGTACTGCACCGGCCAATGCCAGAACCAGGCTACCGGTCACAAGACGATGGTTGCCCATACGATTGGCAAAAACACCGGCGACCATACGGCCCAGTGTGAACATCCCCCAGTAAATGGCGATCCACAACCCTGCGGCTGCTGTGTCGACCCCGCGTGACTCCGTCAGCAACGAATACCCCCACAGCCCCAGTGTCAGTTCCAGACCGGTATAGCAGAAAAACAGTCCCATACTCAGCCAGACTGCAGGGGTTTTCAGTGAGGTCAGCATGTTGGCCGCTGGCGTATCCGAAGCGGATGCTGTATCTGGGTGGGACAGGGCGACTTTACCGGCATCTTCAGTCAGGGTGGGGTCGGCGCTGGCGGGGGCCGGTGCCTCCCAGAGTTTCGCGGAAAAGAAGAAACACAGCCCCAGAAAAACCTGGGCACTGCCGACCAGCCAATAACCGGGCGACCACTGGCCGGTGAGGTTCAGCGTGGCCGTCATGATCAGCGGGCCAAGTGTGATGCCGACGCCAAAACTGGCATGCAGCCACTGCATTAAACGTTCGCTGTAGTGCTCGGCAACGTAAGTGTTCAGGCCGGCATCGATGGCCCCTGCACCTATGCCTACCAGAGTGCCCAGTACCACAAAAGCCACCCAGACCGGTACCAGCGTAAACCCGATCAGTGCCAGGCCGGTCGCGATGCAACTGATCGCCAATAAGCGACCTATGCCGAAGTACCGGCTGACGGCGCCGCTGAAAAAGCTGCTGATCATGTAGCCAGAGGTGGTGGCCACCAGCAACCAGCCCAGTGCATCAAGCGGCTGATTGAAATCAGCACGAATGCCGGGCCAGGCCACGCCAAGCAGACCGTCGGGCAGGCCCAGAGAGATAAAGGCAACAAAGCACAGGCAGATCAGTATCAAACGGCGACGGTCAGTCATGTTGCGCTCCGGTATAAGGGGAATAGTCGGTTCAGGCCGCCGGTTTCAGGACGATGACGGGCAATCGACTATAACGATTAAGATGGCCGTCAGCAAGGGAGGGCAATGCACTGACTGAGCCAGCGATAATCTGCGGTAGGGGGGCCTGAGCAGGCCTTCTCAGGAGCAACGGCGAGGTGGGACGAAGCGTTTTGAACGTTGTTCTCGTACCGCGGTCAGGGTATTGTTTCGAGCCTGTTTTATTTCCATCGGCCGGTCCGCTGCTAATCGGAGAGATGTCATGAAAGGTCGTTTGATGCTGGTGTTGCCGGTACTGATCAGTGCCTGTTTGCTGTTGATGTTGTCATTCGGGTACCGGGCCGGTTTTGGGCTCTTTATGCAGCCCATTTCCGAGGCACGTGGCTGGGGCCGGGACGTTCTGTCGCTGGCGCTGGCGGTGCAGAACCTCGCTTGGGGTGTCATCGCCATTTTTGCCGGTGGTCTGGCAGATCGGTTTGGCAATCTAAAAGTACTGATGGCCGGTGTGCTGTGCTATGCCACCGGTATGTGGGGCATGTCCTACTCGACCACCGAGCTGGCGATGGTGTCCACCGCCGGGCTGCTCGTCGGTGCCGGGGTTGCGGGCACCGCCTTTGGCATTGTGTTACCAGCGTTGGCACGGGCCGTACCGGAAGACCGTCGCGGCTGGGCGTTGGGTGTCGGGACGGCAGCAGGCAGTTTTGGTCAGTTTCTGGTGGTACCACTGATGCAGGAGCTGGTTGATGCCGCTGGCTGGTTCCGAGCGCTGCAATGGCTCAGTGCGTCGGCCTTCATCATGGCCGTGCTGGCATTGCCACTGGCTCCCTACGGCGGTGCCAATGACACCTCCAGCCCCAAAATCGATGCGTCGCTCTGGACCATTCTCAAACGGGCTTTAAAAGTCCGTTCGTACACCTTGCTGGTGCTGGGTTTCTTTGTTTGTGGGTTTCACGTTGCCTTTATTACCGTGCATATGCCGGGCTATGTGGTTGACCTGGGCTTCGATGCCAAAGTCGGCGCCTGGAGTATCAGTCTGATCGGGTTGTGTAATGTGGTCGGTGCCTATGTGGCCGGTGTGCAAAGCAGCCTGCGTCCGAAGCGGACCATACTGGCGTTTATTTATCTTGGGCGCGTGGTTGCCATCACGGCCTTTCTGCTGATTCCGGTATCGCTGGTGACCATTCTGGTGTTCAGTGCGACCATGGGGTTTCTGTGGCTGGCGACTGTACCGCCGACTTCTGGCCTGGTGGCGGTGCTGTTTGGTACCCGTTACATGACATTCCTCTACGGTGTCGTGTTCTTCAGCCACCAGGTCGGCAGTTTCAGCGGTGTCTGGCTGGGCGGCTGGCTGTACAAGAATTATCAGAGTTACGACGGCATCTGGATTGCCGGTATTGTTCTGGGTCTCATTGCCGCCTGGCTCCACTGGCCGATTGAAGAGAAAGATTCCATCGCCCGCATTCAGCAGGCAAACGCTTAGTTAAAAGGAAGGACATGACGTTCATTGCACCTGCAACCAGTTTTCAGTCCCTGATTCGCTTATTGAAATACGCTCGTGGTTATCGGCGCCGCATCATTGCTGCGGCGGTATGTTCAGCCCTGAACAAGCTGTTTGATATTGCCCCGGAAATTCTGATTGGTATCGCCATCGATGTAGTGGTTAATCAGGAGGCGAGCTTTGTTGCCCAGCTTGGTCTGGAAACGCCCCAGTCGCAAATTATTGCGTTGGCGGTGCTGACCTTCGTTATCTGGGCGGGTGAGTCGGTGTTTGAATACCTCTACATGATTCTGTGGCGCAATCTGGCGCAGCACCTGCAAGCGGATATTCGGCAGGATGCCTACGAACACATTCAACGCCAGGACATGAGTTTCTTCGAGTCGCGCAGCAGTGGCCAGTTGATTTCTGTTTTGAACGACGACGTGAATCAGCTGGAACGGTTTCTCGACGGAGGCGCCAACGACATTATTCAGGTGCTGGTGACTGTAGTCGCTGTTGGTGCTGTCTTTTTCGTCTTGTCGCCATTGATTGCCGTACTGGCGTTCACACCCATCCCGCTGATTATCTGGGGCGCGTTCTACTTCCAGAAAAGAGCCATGCCACTCTATGCCGACGTACGTGAACGGGTAGGTGTACTGGCGACCCGGTTGAGCAACAACATCGGCGGTATGGCCACCATAAAATCCTTTACTGCGGAAGAGCGGGAAGCGAAACAGATTCGGGCAGACAGCGATGCGTACGCCGAAGCAAACCGTCGTGCCATTGCCATCAGCTCAGCCTTTATTCCAGTCATTCGTATGGCCATTTTGACGGGCTTTTTGTTTACCTTTGTCGTTGGTGGTTTTCAGGTACTGAACGGCGTGCTCGGCGTAGGTGCCTACGGCGTACTGGTGTTCCTGACCCAGCGTCTGCTGTGGCCGTTGACCGAACTGGCGCAAACCATTGACCTGTTCGAACGGGCCATGGCCAGTACCCGGCGCATTCTGGTGCTGATTCATACGCCAGTTACGGTACCGGACGATGGCGATCGGGTATTCCCGGGGCAGGTTGCGGGTAGGGTCCAATTCAAACAGGTTTCGTTTGAGTATGGCCAGAGCGGTGCCGGTGTGCATGACGTCAGCATCGAGGTACCCGCGGGTAAAACCCTGGCGCTCGTAGGGGCCACCGGGTCGGGTAAATCGACCCTGATGAAACTCCTGCTGCGGTTTTATGAACCCCGGGAAGGGCAGATTGAACTGGACGATATTCCCATTAACCAGTTGTCATTGCGCGATCTGCGCACCCACATCGGCCTGGTCAGTCAGGATGTCTTTCTGTTTGATGGCACCATCGCCGACAACATTGCCTACGGGCGCCCCGGTGCCAGCCTTGAAGACATTCAGGCCGCTGCCAAAACGGCTGAAGCACTGGAATTTATCGAACGATTGCCCGACCGATTCGACACTCAGGTGGGGGAGCGCGGCGTCAAGTTGTCTGGCGGGCAACGCCAGCGGTTGTCGTTGGCCCGGGCTCTGTTGAAAGACCCGGCGGTTCTGGTGCTGGATGAAGCGACCAGCGCGGTCGACAACGAAACCGAAGCCGCGATTCAACGGTCGCTCGCCCACATCGCTGAAGACCGGACCGTTATTATGATTGCGCACCGGTTGTCGACCATTGTGCATGCCGACCAGATTGTGGTGCTCGAACATGGCCGCATTGTGGAGCAGGGCACCCACGCCAGCCTGCTGACGGGCGAGGGTGCTTACTGGTCCCAGTGGCAGGTACAGACCGGGCAACTGGCGCAGGCGGAGCTGGATCGATAGCGACTTTTTGGATGTTTGATCTTAAGCTAGGTATGTGCGGAGCGCACGTTGGGTTGGAAAGCCGACTGATGCTGTTGAGGTAGCGTAGGTTTTGCGCTGCCGCCCATGGACGTAAGTTTCATTCTTAAGAATGGCCATGGCGCTCTGCTCGTTCACCACTACGCCGTCAATCACGGTGCGGCCCTTGTTATCCCGTTTGGGTGCTAGGAACGTTTCATTGCGAGAATATTCATCGCCACTTAGACAAAGTGCCGAACGACTTTTTACGGTTCCTCAATACCCAGCGCTTCGCATTGGGCTTTGTTAAGTTCGAAGAAGTAATCAGTCAGCTTTTCAACCCTTTCTTTGTATTCATCAAAGCTGAAAAACTCTTTAAAGCCCGGGTACATAAAAGGACTGTCATCTTCAAGTCCTTGGACAAACATACTTAACTTGGAAGTCGCGGCGAATAATAGCCTTTGCTGTGCATAAAGTGGGGCATGTTCATAAAAGTTTATAATCTTCTCGGTGTTGAAATGCTCCGGTTCTAACATCTGCCTGATTTGGTCTCGGAGTTCCATGGTTTTGCGCTTGAATGCAGCTTCGGCTTCCTCAAACTCCTCGAAGGTGATCTCCTTGTTCCCTTCGGTCAGGTCTTCGATGGTGTAGCCGTGCTTCTCTACAAAGTAGAGTTGATGCGACAGGCCGGGCACGGAGGGGATGGGTTTGCTCGGATCCATAAAGTCTGTTAGTACTCGCCAGAAATATTGAGCCTGGTCGTAAGTAGTCGCTGTACCGAACATCACTTGCCACCAGCGGTGGCGTTCGTTCGGCAGGTTCTCAGTAGGCATAAAATACAAACTATGGCTGACACCCCGACGGAAGACCTCTATCCAGTAGCAGTTGACCTTCTCGAAGGGAACCGTGAGGGAGTGCTCTGCATCCCTTTTCCAGAAGCAGACGTTGCCGGTGGTCCGGTCGAAGATAACCCAGGTGTCTTCTCCGCCTGTTCTGGATAGGTAAACATAATAGAGCGTCGGTACAGCGGGGGTAAAAGCTATCGCTATAGACACAAAGTTCGAAAAATCCGGAAAGAAAAGAATAATCCAGACCGAACCAAAAAATACGCCTATAAAAGCGATAGCCCGATGGCTGATATACCTGGAATCACACTGAACCGCCCACTGCTTCCCGTCCGTGTAGGTATGAAACGGCGTGTGGAACTGATAGCGTTCTTGCGGAGTGACCAGATTGCCGCGG
>DASSWT010000284.1:0-12037 GCA_035704555.1 Saccharospirillum sp.
AATTAACCAGTGGCCCGACTGAGCCAGTGGCACCAGCAACGAGGCATAGCCAATCGCCATGGGTGGGCCCGCTACCATCATCAGGCTGATGGTGGCCTGTGCCGCGCTGGATTCCAGCCCCCAGTAATAACGCAACCCCAACACGCCAGCCCCCCATATAAACCCAAGCGCCCACAACGGCAGGGCCCGGCGCCAGGCGTTCGCGTTGTTAAAAAACCCGACACGATACAGCGCCACCCCAATCAGCATCAGCCCGGCGCTGAACCAGAAGGTGATAAAGGGCATCACCATCAGCATAAAGGCGTTTTCGGTCATGTTGTGCAGGGTGCGGGCGCCCAGGTCGCTGTTGGTAGCGCGCAGTTCCGCCAGCGCCTCCTGGCTGAACGGCAAGTCGGGTACCTGCATCAGGTTTTCACCGGTCGCCAGGGAACCAAAGAGGGTGTAGGCGAGAAACAGCTGGCCGACCAGCAGAAAAGCAATGCCGGTGGTGACCAGGCGGCGTACCGAGTCGTTGATGTGTCGAATGACAAAGAAACCGCACAGCGCATAGAGTGCAAGCACATCACCAAACCAGATGAAGAAACCGTGCAGCAGGCCAATCACCAGCAACCAGCCCAGCCGGCGCTTGATCCAGGGCTTGGGCTCTGTGCCACGCTGTGCCATTCGCTCCCATTGCACCGCCAGGCCAACGCCAAACAGCAGGCTGAACAAACTCATAAAACGGGATTCAATAAACAGGGATTGAAACAGATACACCCAGTCATCGACGGCTCCGCTGTCTTCGTGCCAGCGCGGTACCGAGTAAGCGATGTCCGGGGCCGTCATCGAGTAGATGTTCATGATGTAGATGCCGAGAATGGCAACACCCCGTATCAGGTCGAGGCTGTCGATCCGGTCTTGCATACTGGTTGTGTGCATGGCAGGTAAGCGGTCCGGTAACGAGGTTGCATCGCAGTTTGCCAGAAAAGACGAGGGGCAGTTACGGCTGTAAGTCACGGAAATCGGTTTCTGGTCTGGCGCCGCTGCTCAGTCTTCAGCCTTTGCGGTGGTGGTGTTCCCGGTATCCACAGGTAGTTTGGGTGAGGCCAGGGCGGCGACCGTGACCAGCAGTGCGACCGGAATAACCCAGGCCTCTGCTGTCCCCAGGGCATGGAGTGTTAACCCGCTCAGGGTCAGGGCGAGCACAGGAATGGGCAACAGCAAATAAAGTGCTCTGGTTGTGGCGGTAACAAGCACGACGCCCAGTGTGGCCATGGCCGTCGCATCGGGCGCCAGCCCGACAATCTCGGCACTGGCGAGGGTGCGGCCAAACATCAGGCTGGTAAAGGGGTGAATGACCACCGCATAGGCCAGTAACACAAACCCCAGCCAGCCTTTTACATCGTTCTTGTGCAGCGAGCGGCTCAGTTGGCCGGTAAAACTAAGCAGGATGAGCAGACCAGCCTCAAGGAAAAAAAACGGCACGGCATAACGCGCAGCCCAGTTGACCGGGGTGTAATAGAACCACAGAAAGAGAATGGCACTGCTCACCCAAAACGCACCGAGCAACATCGCGGTGGCATTGCGAACGGCCCGGTGGCGAGACCAGACGCCCACCAGTAGCAGGCAACCCAGCGCAATCAACACGGTGAGAAATGCACCGGCCAGGTCATTAACCTGGTCGAACAGCCGCCAGTACACGCGTTCAGAGAACAGAATAAAGTCACTTAACCGGTAACTGAACCAGGTGTCCATCACAAAGACCGGACGTAAGCCGCCATGCGTTCGCGCTGATCGGCATCGGGCAAGGGGCCGGCGGCGCAGGCCATGTTTTCACGCACATGATCGACCCGTGTCGTTGCCGGAATCGCGCAGGTAATGGCCGGGTGTGAGATGACATATTTCAATAAAAACTGCGCCCAACTGGCGGCTTCGAATTCATTCGCCCACGAAGGCAGTGGTTTGCCTTCGAACCGATGGATCAACTGCTTTTGCTGAAACGGCCGGTTGGCGATTACGGCAATGCCCTTGTCCATCGCCAGCGGCAAAATGCGCTCTTCGATATCGCGATTGAGGATGTTGTAGGAGACCTGAATAAAATCCAGCGGGTGTTCGCGCATGATGCGTTCAAACTCGTCATGACGGCGGCTTTCCGACGTCGTAATGCCGATGTAGCGCACCTCGCCTTCCGCTTTCATGTGTTGCAGCAAACGCAGGTGAGGTTCCCAGGCGACGAGGTTGTGCACCTGCAGCAAATCAAAACGTGGCACACCCCAGCGTTGTTCGGAGGTTTCAATCTGGCTTGCGCCGTTATCCGGGTTGGAGGTCCAGACTTTATCGGCTGAAAAAACCGGTGTTGAGTCGCCTAGCTTGTCGAGCCCGAAACCCAGGGTATCCTGGGAGGAACCGTACATCGGTGAAGAATCGATCATCTGACCGCCGGCTTCAAAAAAGGCCGCCATCACAGCGGCACTCTCGTTCAACAGCTTGGTGTCGTTACCAACGTTGAAGGTGATCCAGGTGCCAAGGCCGACAATCGGCATGGCCTCACCCGATGATGGAATGGGGCGGCTTCGCACCACAGACTGAGCTTCCGGCCAGCCCCCAAGCGGTACTAGTGATGCCCCCGCAACGGCCAGGCTCTGCTGCAACAGTCGGCGGCGGCTGATGGTCAGTTCGTTATCGGTCACTGGTTACCCTTTGGCCAAATCTGTAGGGGAAAAGAGTAGACGATCCTGAGCCTGTGTCAGATGGAGCTGAGTTCTCAGCCGCATTTACCACAACGGCAATTGCGCCGGTGCATCCTGGTGCGGCAGCTGGCTTAGCCGGTAGCCTACGCCCAACAGGCGCACCGGGGCGCTGCGCCGGTGCCAGGCTTCTTCCAGCAAGGCGTTGAACACGGCGGCATCGGGTGCGGTGTGGCTGTGTTCGGCGGTGGTCTGCTGGAAGTCGTTGAATTTTACTTTTACGACGGCCCCTTCAATGCGGTAGCCAGTCAGTCGGGAAAATCGATTTTCCAGGTCCTCTATCAGTTCCGGTAACCGGGCCTGGCATTGTTCCAGGTCGGGCAGGTCCTGGGCGAAGGTGGTTTCGGTGCTGACCGATTTGCGCTGGCGGGTGACTTTAACGCTGCGCTCATCCCGCCCGTGTGCCAGGTCCCAGAGGCGTTGTCCGAAACTGCCATTGCGTTCGAGCAGGCTGCGCAGTGAGTGCTGGCGGATATCGCCGCAAGTGTACAGCCCCTGGGCATGCAGCCGCTCGGCGGTGCGCTGGCCCACGCCGTGGAGTTTGGTGACCGGCAGGTCGAGCACGAAGGCGTCTATTTCATGGGGCAGAATGACTTTCAGGCCGTCTGGCTTGTTCCAGTCGCTGGCGATTTTGGCGAGAAATTTATTCGGTGCCACGCCAATCGATACCGTTAACCCGACCTCCCGTTTCACCGCTTCCCGAATCGCCTCCGCCATGCGGGTGGCGCTGCCCTGGCAGGCTGGGCTGTTGCTCACATCCATAAAGGCTTCATCGAGCGACAGTGGCTCAATTAAATCGGTATAGCGCCGGTAAATATCGAAGATCTGGGTCGAGGCTTCCTTGTAGGCTTCCATGCGGCCACGCACCAGCGTTAAATGCGGGCACTTTTTCATGGCCATGGCAGTCGACATCGCCGACCTTACGCCATAGGCGCGGGCTTCGTAATTGCAGGTGGAGATAACGCCACGGCGATCCACCGCGCCGCCCACGGCCAGGGGGATACCGCGTAACTCGGGGTTGTCGCGCATTTCGACGGCCGCGTAAAAGCAGTCGGCATCGCTGTGGAGTATTTTGCGCATGGGCAGGTGTCGGGGTGATACAGCTGGTCAAAAAGTATGGTCAATAACTGTATGGATGTCCAGTTTTGGGCTGTCTTTCTCGCGGTCGCTCATTCTATAGCCAACCTATTGTTTTCTCGGGCATTTTTTATGATGTCGATCACAAAGATACAACACTGACCGCGACCCTCCTTTTACGCTTGGTTACACTCCGCGCCGCCTCGGAATGGGGCATTGGGAAGACCTTTTAATCAAGGAACTTTAATTAAGGAGATGTACCATGAAGAAGTTATTGCTCACCGCCGGTTTGACCGTTGCATTGTCGGGTACCGCCATGGCCGGCAGTGGCCCGGGTTGTGGTCTGGGGTCTATGATTTTTGCTGAAAAGACCGGAACTTTTAACCACGTTCTGGCCAGCATAACCAACGGCATTTATTCCAACCAGGCATTCGGTATGTCAACCGGTACCCTGGGTTGCGATTCCAGCCAGTCGATTGAATATACCCAGGTAGCCGCCTACATGGATGCCAACCTGGATCAGGTTGCTGTAGACATGGCGCGTGGCGAAGGTGAAGCACTGGACGGCCTGGCGACACTGCTGGAGATTCAGGCAACCGACCGTGATGCCTTTGCGGCTACTGCGCAAGCCAACTTTACCCGCATCTTCCCCTCAGCCGAGACATCACGTGAAAGCGCGGTGGATTCACTGATGGCGGTATTGCGTGAACAAAGCAGCCTGGCTGTATACGCACTGAACGCTTAAGTCATTCAACCGAATGACGATCAGGGGAGTCTTCGACTCCCCCTAACGCCTTTCCTGTCACTCTCATTCAAGGTTATTTCGTTGTGAAACCCGGAATTGGTCACACCCTGTGGGGTGCGTTGGCCTTGTTGTTGGTCGGGTCATTGGCGGATGCGGCTGCCAGTACCCTGTTCAATACTCAGTGGATAAACTGGATCGAACAAGACCGTCTGTACAATCGGGATGGCTGGCGCAAAGTCATGTACTACGAGTCCGTCTCCGGTGGCTGGCGTAGCCAGGTGGCAGAACCCGCTTTCTTTTTTTCACCCATCGGGCGGACTGACCCGGCCGCCGAATATTTTGCGACGGTCCGTGCATTTATCAGTGACACTCCCGACATGGGTGATGATGCCGCCCAATGTCGTTACCCGCGCCGGTTCGACTGGGTAAGCAGCCAGTTGCCAGAAGACGGTGTTTTTCCGGACATTGAATGCCCGGCGTTGTCGGCGTTTATTGAACAGGCAGCCCCCGCGGGCATGACGTTGATCTACCCCAATGCTTACCTGAATAACCCCGCTTCCATGTTCGGCCACACCTTTGTTCGTGTTGACGGCCAAGCCGGAGGCGAAACCAGAAATGCCCTGCTGGCTTTAACGGTGAGCTACGGTGCGGATGTTCAACCCAATGAGAACGGCTTTGTTTATGCCTTCAAAGGGCTGACCGGGCTGTACCCCGGCTCTGTTCGTTCCCACCCTTATTATCGCCAGGTTCAGAACTACAACGAGCTGGAATCCCGGGATATCTGGGAATACCCGATGAACCTTTCCAGTGCGCAAGCCGAAACCTTTGTGAAAGCCGGCTGGGATTTAAAAGACGTCAACATCAACTACGCCTACTTATTAAAGAACTGCTCCTACCGGTTGCTGAGCCTGTTGGAAGCCGCTTTTCCGCACTACGACCTGGTGGATGATTTCGATGTCTACGCGGTACCCGTCGACACCTTGCGCAAACTGGATAGCGTCGGGTTGTTGCAAGCACCCCGGTTCAGGCCGGCCATTGCCAGTCGCATTCATTTTATGGCCGAAGCGCTGACTGAAGATCGTCTTGAACTGTCACAGCGGCTGGTGGATGACGCGGTGTCAGCGGCGGATACAAAGACACTGGCTGAGTTGCCTGCAGATCAACAACGCCTTGTTGTCGACCTGGCCTACGAGTACTCGCGGTTTAAAGCCAAAAAAGAAAGCGCTGCGATGGCCGAGGTATCCTACGGCCTGTTGCGTTTGCGGGCGCAGCAGCCCGCCGGCCAGTTGGAACCACCGCCGGATGCCTGGCCACAGGAGCCAATGCAAGGCCATGGGGTTCGCCGCGCCGGTATCGGCCTTGGTTATTGGGCGGGTAACCAGCCACACGCACGGTTTCGGTTCCGGCCCGCCTACCACGACAACTATGATCGACAGGCCGGTTTTCTCGAAAACGCCCAGGTTAATGCCCTGCAAAGTGAGTTCCGGTTATCCGTCGACGAGCGCGATCAGGTTGATCTCGCTCTGGACCGGCTGGATCTGGTCGATTTCCGCTCGCTGAATCCCTACCACAGCATGACACCCTCGCTCGCCTGGTCGGGCCGGCTGGGCTGGCAGCGGCAAAGCCCGGATGCTGCAGCATTACCCTTTGGCGCAGAGATCGGCCTGGGGCGTGCGGCCAGGTCCGGCGCAAACAGCCATGTTTTCTTGCTGGCGACACTCGAAGCCACAACCAAACCACAGGTTCTGATCGGGCTGCATGGGGGTTGGATAGTCGACGTGGCGAGTGAGGATCGTTTTGGCATTGAAGCGGAGGTGGCGCATGACTTTATAGCCGAGGGCCCAACGGCCACCTTCTCCGCAACCTACAACCGGGTGTTGTCAACCAACCGAGCCCTGCGCTTCCAACTCGCCGCGAAGCAGCAGGGTGATCTGCTGCACAGTCGCGGAAGTCTCGATTTTAACTGGTACTTTTAACGGGTATTTTTTAGGTGATTGGCATCCATGCCTTCAGGCTCAGCCGGCCGCCCACTGCCAGACAGAGTGATACAGCGGGATGCCGACAATCACGTTGAACGGGAAGGTCAAACCCAGCGATGCCAGCATGGCCAGGCCAATATTGGCAGACGGAATGGCGCTGCGAATCGCCACTGGTGCGGCGATGTAGGAGGAACTGGCCGCAAGCGCGATAAGAATAACCGCCGAACCGGCCGGCAGTGCCAGCCACAACGCCATGCCGAGCCCCAGGATGGACAGCACCGAGGGTGCGATCAGGGCGAACAGAACCAGCCGAATGTGGTCCCGCTTCAGGCCGCTGAGGGTTTGCGAGGCTACCAGGCCCATCTCCAGCAGGAACAGCGCCAGCACGCCCTGGAAAGCACCGGTGAACAGCCCGGTTACCGATACGCCCGCATTGGGGCCGTACATCCAGCCGATGATGACGCCACCGACCAGCAGGATCACACTGCGGTTCGTTAGAGTCTCATGCCAAAGCCCCTGGCTGGACCCCTCTGCTGAGCCCCGGCTGAGGCGACGAAACAGAAACAGACCAATCAGAATCGCCGGCAGCTCCATCATCACCAGGTAAAGTGTGACCTGGCCGCCCACGGTCAGGCTGTTGGCTTCAACGTAGGCCAGTGCCACCGCAAAGGTGCCCGCGCTGACCGAACCATAGTGCGCCGCCAGGCTGGCGGCATCGGCCACCGACAGGCGCACCAGGTAACGTACTGCAGGGTACACCAGCAACGGAATGGCGATGCCCAGCGCCACAGCGCCGCCCAGTTCCTGCACCAGCTGCCACGACAGCGACCCGTTCAATGCCATGCCGCCTTTGAGGCCAATGGTCAGCATCAGCAACAGGCTGAGCACATCGTAAGCGGCTTTGGGGATGGTTAAATCGGAACGAACCAGGCCGGCGATGGCACCCAGTACGAAGAACATCACAACAATATCTGGCATTTCAAAATCCCTGGTCAACGGTTGGGCGCAAGGTTAGAGGTTTTCTGGTATTGATTAAAATTAATTAGCTATTAATAAATATAGATAATTATCTATACTGAGGGGATGCAGATACGCCACCTGACCTTTCGCCTGTTACAGGTATTTGCCGATGTCGTGCGTTCCGGATCGATCACCGAGACGGCTCACCGGCTGCACCTGACCCAACCCACCGTGTCGCAGCAGCTCAAACGGCTGCGCGAAGCCGTGGGTGAGCCCCTGCTCGACCAGATTGAGGGGCGGCAGGTACCGACGGAAGTGGGCAGTGAGGTGTATCAGCTCAGCCAGGACATCCTCAGCCGTATGGATGCCTTCTCGCAAACCCTCGAAGAACACCGCAGTGGCGAGCGTGGCCATTTCAGCATCGCCCTGGTGAGCACCGCCCAATACGTATTGCCCCGGCTGCTCGGCGCGTTCAGCCAGGCCATGCCGAACATTGATGTCACCCTGAACATCGGCAACCGCCAGGAGATCCTCAACCGCTTCGACCGGCACGAAGACGACCTCTATGTGTTCAGTCACCCGCCGCAGCATAACCGGGTGCGGTCGGTGCCCTTTCTCAGTAACCCCCTGGTGCTGGTGGCTGCGGTAGATTCAGCCTGGACGTCCCATAAACAAGTCACCATCACCGATTTGCTCGAAGCGCGTTTCCTGCTGCGCGAAAGCGGTTCAGCCACACGCCACGCCTTCGACACTTGGCTGCAAAGTCAGGGGCTGGTGCTGAACAACACCCAGTACATTGCCAGCAACGAAGCCATACGCGAGGCGGTTGCTGCGGGTATGGGCCTGGGGGTTTTATCCCGGCACGTTTTGGCGAAGCAGGATGGTCGAATAGCGGAAATAGAAGTTGAGGGAATGCCACTGGGCAGCCAGTGGCATTTTGTGGTGCGCAACGAGCGAAAACTGCCACCGGTCGCACGGCAGTTTCTGCACCGCTGCGCCGACATTATTCCGGAACTGTTTCCCGAAGAAGGTACCGGCCAGCTCGATGAACTGGCGAGGTTTTAGATTAGCATTCTGGTCGGTCGTCAGCGCTTGGGGCCCAGCAACAGCCACAAAATAAAGCCAATGAAGGGAATCAACAACATGATCAGTATCTACAGGACCTTGCTGCCAGTCCCGGCGCCACTTTGCGCCGTCTTCAGAATGCCGTAAATAACATAGATCAGTAAAATCAGACCCAAAAAACCGCCGACTTCAATAGACATGAGTGTCTCCTTTAATGTGGCTTTGATTTGAGGGTTCCATAAGGCATGCCGCTACTGCAGGCACAGAATGAGTCCACAATAAACGAGGAGGCAACGTACTGGAAGGCAAAGCTCAGGAAGGGGGTGGCAATAGCCCGCCATTCAACCGTGTGGCCAGCGCACCCTTGTCGCGCACGCCGAGCTTTTCATAAATGCGAGTAAGGTGGGTGCGTACCGTACCGGGGGCGACCCCCAGTTGCTGCGCGACCTCTTTATAGCTGCACCCAGCCGCAAAGGCATGGGCAATTTCGTGTTCGCGCGGGCTCAGCGGCAGTGAGGTTACCGGGCGCGCCTGTATCATCCAGCGGGAGCCTACCGGCTCGGCACTCAGTTCTATGCGTTGCCCGGTGTAACGGCCGCGCCGGGCCAGCGCTTCAATGACCGCCGTGGGTAACCGCCGGCGTACGGTGAGGCCCCATTCCTCGATTAGCAGCGCTGTAAACAGGTCGTCATGGGCGTGCAATATGCCAAACCGGTCGACTAGGGCCGTGTGCCCCTGCGCTTCGGTGACGGCGGCGCGGTCGTTGTTCTGCGCCGCCAGAAACAGATGACGCGTAACCAGCGATTTGAATTCACGCTCCTGCTGCGAAAAATCGGCCTGGTTGCTTTCCCGGGCCAGAGTGACAAACACATGCAAGCCGGTGCGCGGATCGATCTGCATGGTCGAGATCATCTCACGCGCGTGGTAACGCCCCCAGTGTTCGCTGTAGGCCTTGGAATGAAACACTCGCGGTACTTCAGAGAGCGCCCAGGTCTGGCCGGTGTTGCCAATCACCAGATTGGCGAAAGGGTCTTCGTGTTTAACGGGCTCCCAGGTTTCAAACAGGTTGGGGGTCTGGTCGAGCACTGTAGAGGTGTGCAATTCCCGGCTGGTACCATCGCCTTCGCCCCAGATGGCGAAGTCGAAATCGAGATAGGTGCGAATGCGTTGCAGGGTAGTGACCTGGAAGTCGGCCGCCGACAGACGAACACTGTCGTGGTGCACTTCCAGTAGAAAATCACTCCAGTCAGATACCATCTTAAGCTCCCGAATATGGTTTAAACGGGCGCGTCCTGGCCCGAAATACCACGAGGTCTGGCCCCCGTGAAAACTGATCGATTGGACAAAGTTAGCAAAGTCTGTGCAAAAAAGCACCAGTGGCGTATAGCATTTGCCGTATAACAGAGCCCGGTGAGCTGTCGTAGCCTTGGCAGTTGTATAAAACGGACAAGGGACAGGTTCTTCATGCTCACCAGACAAACGCTCGCAATCCCCACGCTGATCGCGTTGGGCTCTTTATTGGTCGCCTGTGGCGAAAGCAGTGGCGGTGGTACCTCGGAGGGTTCGGGCGGCTCAGGGGCCGGTACCGGCTCTGGCAGTGGCTCGGGTAGTGCTGGTATTGATCTCTGGCAGGCTGGTTTTGATACCCAGGCCCAGGATCGCTGGAGCTGGATGCATCCCTTGCCCCAAAACTACAACCTGCAGTCAGTCATATCCGACGGACAGCAGTTCCATGCCGTGGGTTCGCGCGGTACCTATATGACGTCGCCGACGGGTAGCAACTGGACGATCAGGCATTTCCCCATAGGGACGTTGCAAGACATTACCTGGGATGGTTCGAATACGTTCGTCGCTGTCGGGAATAGCAGCCTGTTGGGTGACGAGGGTCTAATTGCCTACAGCACCAATGGCGGGACTGACTGGCAACCGGCGGAAGTGCCGGGCAGCCCGGGTCAGTTCAACGAAGTGGTCTGGACCGGTAACGCTTTTGTCGCCATGGGCGTGGGGGCAGGTGAAGTAGCTACCAGCCCCAATGGCATCAACTGGACACTGTCGAATAATGGTCAGACGGCCAGCACGAACGCGCTGGCAAACCAGGGTTCAACGCTGGTCAATGGCCAGTCGGCCGGTGCGTTCTACAGTCAGGATGGCGGCTCGACCTGGACGCCGGTTACCGGGGCAATCTCATCCACCTCACCGGTTCGTGCGCTTGAATATGATGACGGGCAGTTTATTGGCGTTGGCGATTACAAACTCGGTGGCTTTGTCACCAGTGCTAACGGTATTGACTGGAGTAGAGACGAAGCCGACCGTGACTATAACTTGCAGGGTAGCGTCTCAAACAGTTTTACCTTTACTGATGTAACCCGGTTTGGTGACAAATACTGGGTCAGTGATTTCGATGGCAACCTCCATGTGCGCGACCAGAACGCACCCAACTGGACTCAACCCGCCACCAGCAGCTTTGGTTTCATCACATCGCTGGCTAACCGGGATGGCTATCTTCTGGCCGTCGGTAAAAACGGTGGGCTGTTGCAGGTTCGTGAGGGATACGACCCGGAAGAACTGCAAAGTGCACCGCTGGGCGAGTCCGACTTTACCGCCATGGTTCAGGACGATTCAGGAAACATCCTGATCGGAACGGGAGACGGCAAGGTATGGCTCACCAGTGATGATGGCTATACCTGGACAGATAACACCGTGCTGGCAGGCCACGCCATCGCAGATCTGGCTTTTTCCGGTTATGAATTCGTGGCCGTTGGCACTGGTTTTATGGCCACCAGCCCGGATGGCGAGAACTGGACCGTCCAGGACGGCTTTAAACAGACTGATTATCCCGATGCCGACATGGTCTATGATGCCGTAGCAGCCACAATAGATGGCTGGGTAGCCCTCTCCAACAACTTTCTCACCGTCTGCACCCTTGTTACCGACTGCGAGACGCTGGACAAGAATACTCCCGCCTTCGGTATGAATCGAATCGTGCACGATGGGCATAACTACGTGGCGGTCAACACCAGTGGCGGCATTTTCCGCAGTGTTAATGGCAATGAGTGGTCAAGGGTGTTTACCGCCGAAGGAAGCTTGTCGACTGTGGTCGCCAGCACCGAAGCATTGGTGGTCAGCCCATTCAATAAAAATTCGAAGAATAAAGTCTATGTCAGCAAAGACCTGGGTGTCACCTGGGAACCTCCTCAGTTTAGCGGTGGTGCAGATGTGGGCGGTGGGGTTCTCGCTGTCAGCGACAATACCCTCTTTCTGTATGACGCTGACAACTACACACTCTGGACCAGCACCGATGGCCTGAGCTGGGAGCCGGAGTACGCGCCTCATCGATTGTTTGACGCCGTGGAAATCTCTAATGGGCAACTGATGCGGGGCGACGGCAATCGCCTCTTCAAACGACTGGTTGAGGAGGAATAAGTGATGCGTCATAGAACCTTGTTCACCGGTATAGCCGGGGTATTTACCGCACTGCTGCTAGG
>DASSWT010000300.1:0-4469 GCA_035704555.1 Saccharospirillum sp.
TACACAGCAATGGTAAAAGCAGGAAAGGCGGGTGGCCTGGCCATTCTCTGCCTTGTTGCCCTGGCGGGCTGTACCACAGTCCAGCCCTGGGAGCGGGGTGTTTTGGCCAAAGAAGAGATGAGTTGGTCGCCTAACCGACTCGAATCGACCCTGAACGGTCATATTTATTTTTCCAAAGAAGCCTCATCGGGCGGCGGTGCCGCTGCCGGTGGTGGTTGCGGTTGCAATTAAAGGCAAAGCATTGAGGATAACGGATGTCTGAAGCAGTAAAGCAGTTGGCCCGCAGTGCACTGGCCATTCCCGGACTGGTGTCAATGGCCCAGGCAGCCGCCCCAGCGGATTCGGAAGCAGGCTACCAGTACACTTATTACACTGAAGACGATTCTCCTGAAAGCCGCACCGATGGCGGCGCTCAGGAGCGCTACACCATTCAGGTGCATCAGTTTTATCTGATGATGCCCTATGGCTCCAACATGAGCTGGGACGTTGAGGGCAGTTTCGAAACCATGTCGGGTGCTTCCCCGGTGTATACCTACCTGGATGACGAAGACGTGACCCGGGTGTACATGGCGGGTGCGTCCATTGAACGTCGATTTGATCTGTATGGGTCTGGCCGTTATTACTGGTCGCAAGCCGACATCGGCGGGCAGGCGGGCATTTCCGTCGAGCAGGATTATGTAGCACTCAGTTCCGGTATCGATGGCTCCCTGCAAATTAATGATCAGATGACGACGCTCAGTGGCGGAGCGACCCTGGGGTATGATTTCATTGACCCGACTCAGGATTATTCCGACCCGGCCGACCAGCAGGCCAACACGCCGGGTCGCTTCGCTGCCAAAGATCAGACCAAGTGGCAGGCTTCTATATTTGAAGGGGTCAGCCAGATCATCGATATGAACACTGTGGTTCAGGCGGGGGCGAGTGTAACCCATCGGTCCGGCTATATGTCTGACCCTTACCGTGAGCGAGCGGGTGCCGAAGTGCCCTATGACATTCGTCCCGACAGCCGAACCCTGGTGACCTTGTCCGCTGCCGGTCGCCGTTTTTTCCCCGGCCTGGATGGCGCTCTGCATCTGGATTTCCGCTTTCTGGCCGACAGCTGGGATATATGGTCGACCACGACCGATCTGTCCTGGTACCAGAATTATGCCCCCGGCTGGGACTGGTTCGTGCGCAACGAGGTGGATTTTCAACTGATACCTTCGCTGCGTTACTACCAGCAGACTCAGGCTTATTTCTACGAAATACCCGACCACGGTGAGGCCGACCCCTATTACACGGCTGATACCACCACCTATTATTCCAGTGATGCGCGCTTGTCGAACTATGGAGCGATCAGCCTGGGTCTGGCATTGAAGACCGATTTCCGGAACTACTCCTGGACTATCGCCGGTGAGCGCTATGCGGCGAACCCCTCTTACGGCTTCAATTTTGATGCCGAGACTCCGGGGTTGCCGGCGTTCTGGAGAGTGACGACGGGTCTGGATTTCCGGTTTTGATAATTCATGTAACAAGTGGGGGTAGTCTCTCTCGTTGGACGCACTGTACTGATGGCTGTTAAACAAGTATGAGCGCGCTGTCTCTGCAGCAGCCCCGGCTACGCCACTTTCAGGCCATGGGTGGCCCTTGTGACCTGGCAGTATTTGATGCCCCGGACTCGTTGCTCGACCAGCTGGAAGCCGAAGTGACGCGGCTTGAGCAAAGGTACTCACGGTATCTGCCAGGCAGCCTGGTCAGTGCTATTAATCAGGGTGCCGGTACCGTGCAGGTTGTTGATGAAGAATGTGCCGGTCTGCTGAATTATGCTGACAAGTGCTTTCGGCTCAGCGAAGGCTTGTTTGACATTACCGCCGGGGTGTTGCGTCGGGCCTGGGATTTCAAGCGCCAGGACATTCCGGACCCAGAGCACCTGGCAACAGTTTGCAAATCGATTGGCTGGGACAGAGTCGACTGGAACGGGGAGCAATTACGACTGGAACCCGGAATGGAGCTAGACTTTGGCGGTGTTGTAAAAGAGTTCGCCGCCGATCGCCTGGTCACCCTGATGAACGAAGCCGGGTATTGTGGCATGGCCAATCTGGCCGGTGATATTGCGGTAACCGGGCCGCAACCCGATGGCCAGCCATGGATGCTGGGGGTTCGGGATCCGCTGGGCAGCGATCAGGCCATGGCCAGGGTCGCGCTGACCCGGGGAGGTCTGGCCACTAGCGGCGACTATGAACGGGGGTTTACCCGGGATGGCGTGCGTTACAGTCATATTCTGAACCCGCGTAACGGTTGGCCGGTACCCGAGGCCCCCAGGTCGGTAACTATCATCGCCGATCACTGTATTATGGCCGGCAGCCTCGCCACCATTGCCATGCTTAAAGGTAAAGAAGCCGAAAGCTGGCTGGTGTCGCTTGAGGTGCCTTTCTTACTATGCGATGCATCAATGAGTGTGTCCGGTACACTGGTCACCCCTGGGTGACTCCCAAACAACGAAATCTCAAGGCTTACACTGAATGTTGAAGTATTTGACCAAGATCCCGACGCTGTGTGTCCTCCTGCTGGTCAGCCTGGCGGGAACGGGCAACGCTGTTGCAACGGAATTTCTGCCAGTGGATGAGGCCTTTGAGTTAACGGTTGAGCGCGATGGCGACCGCTTGTCGTTGCACTGGGATATTGCAGATGACTATTACCTGTACCGGGATCAGCACCGGGTAAACACCCGGGACGGGGCCGAGGTGGGCGAGGGCGAGCTGTCTTTCAACGTACTTGAAAAGTATGACGACACTTTTAAAGCGGTGATGCCGGTCTATTACGACACCATGTCGGCCGAGTATCCGGTGCTGGCAGACCAGGGGCTCATTGAGGTGGTTTACCAGGGGTGTGCGGACGCGGGCCTGTGTTATCCGCCTCAGACCCGGGTATTTGATATGAACGGTAACGCCATGGCGGTACCGGCATCCACGACGACGGCACCGTCTGCTGCCGGTTCCGTAACCGGTGACCGCTTTGATACGACCGGTCAGGCCGGGTCGGATGTAGCCAGTTTGTCTCTGGCCGTGGCGCTGGTGTTTGCACTGCTCGGCGGGCTGGTTCTGAATCTGATGCCCTGTGTGTTTCCTGTCCTGTCGCTCAAGGCTATGCATCTGGCCCAGTGGGGGCAGGACACCCATCACTCACGGCTTCATGGCTGGATCTATACCCTGGGTGTTGTTCTCAGCTTTATGGCGGTAGCGGCGGTATTGCTGCTTCTGCGGCAGTTCGGAACCTGGGTTGGTTGGGGCTTTCAGCTGCAATCGCCGATCTTCGTGGCCGGCCTGATCATGTTGTTCTTTGTGCTGGCACTGGCCATGGCGGGTTATGTTGAGGTAGGGCAGCGCCTGATGGGCGCCGGACAAACACTGACGCAGAAACCTGGTGCCTCGGGTACCTTCTTTACCGGTGTGCTGGCGACCCTGGTTGCTACGCCCTGTACGGCGCCGTTCATGGGCTCGGCCATCGGCTTTGCGCTGTTGCAGCCGCCCGCCGTGGGCCTGCTGATTTTCGCGACCATGGGCTTCGGCATGGCGTTGCCGATTCTCGCAATCACCTATCTGCCGGGCCTGGCGCGGCGCTTGCCGAAGCCGGGCGCCTGGATGAACGTCTTCCGCCAGTTGATGGCTTTTCCATTGTTTGCCACGGTGCTGTGGCTGCTCTGGGTATTGATCGAGCTGCAGGGCACCACGGTGCTGCTGTCGGTGGGCGTGGGCCTGATATTGCTGACCATGGCGATCTGGCCTGCCCTGTCGGTGTCATCCGGCAATGGGCTGGTGGCCCGTTATGCAAAACGCAGCATCCGGGTCGCTCTGGTAGCCGTCGCGTTTTTCATGGTGTTCGACCAGCGCCCCCAGACAGACATCTGGCAGCCCTATGACGCAGCCATGCTCGACAGTTATCAAATGTTGGGTCAGCCAGTGTTCCTGAATGTTACCGCTGCCTGGTGCATTACCTGCAAAGCCAATGAGCGTGTGGCGTTGTCGGGTGACGGCTTCGAAGCACTGGTCAAACAACAGGGTGTTCAGTTGATAAAAGCCGACTGGACTAATCCTTCCCCCGAGGTCGACGCGCTGATCTCGCGCTTTGACCGCCAGGGCGTTCCTCTCTATGCTTACTTTCCCGGCGATGGTGGGCCGGTGCAGTTGCTGCCACAGGTGTTAACGCCCGGGCTGATTGAACGCACCTTTTCCGCGTCCTGATACGCCACATAACCCCAGGGTGTCTGGTGCCCGCGTTCGATGACGCGGATCGGCCTGTTTTTTAGGGGCCAGACCATCACACCCTTAAACGACCGCACGGAGAGGGTGATCCACACCGATGTTATTGCCAGGCATTATCGACATTGAAGCATCCGGATTTGGACGGGGCAGTTACCCGATCGAAATAGGGGTGGCAACGGAAACCGGTGAAGCAATGTCCTGGCTGGTACGTCCCGAATCTGACTGGGA
>DASSWT010000302.1:0-3293 GCA_035704555.1 Saccharospirillum sp.
GCGCAGCAACTCGCGCGCAACGTAGCGGTTGATCTTGACGAAATCGGCTTCGCCCGATTGCAACATGGCAAAGCAACTGGGCATGTCCGGTGGAGTGACCCGGGTGATGGCTCCGCTTTGCACCAGGTCATCCAGCGCCGGTCCATGGGAGAAGCCTACCGGCAGACACAGGGTCAGCCCGGCCAGGTCTTCGGGCCTGCGGGCATTGATGGTGCTCGACTGGTCGACATAGGCAAAGGAGCTGACGGTAAACAGGGGTTCGGAAAACAAAAAGTCGGCCTGGCGTTCCTCTGACTGAATGTAGGGAAAGGTTCCGGCATAATCGCCATCCAGGGTGGCCTGATATCCCTCTGCCCAACTGACCACCTCGACCTCAACCGGTTGCTGCATTTGCGCGAACAGGTAAGTCACCAGATGCGTCGCCAGACCGCCTTGCGGCAGGCTCTGGTCGGAGAAGGGCGCATAGTTGTCGCCGGTAACCAGCTGCAGAGTAGCGGTCTGCTCTGCGGTCACCATGGCGGGTGCAAGCAACACAGCAAGACCCAGTGCCAGCCCGGGAAAGACCGGGTGGGCGACGCGTTCACAGCGGGTTGGGGTCGCGTTCTTAGTGTCTGACATGGCGCTTACTGCCGTCCGTTATCGGATCAGCCGTTAGTATAGCGCCGCCTATGACGACAAACGCAATTTTTCCACGTCTTACGCCGGGCCGGCCTGATACACCCGCGCTTCGTATGGCCGCAACACGCCTGGCGAGCCCATCTGGCCGCCAGTCTGATTACCCAGAACCAGCCGTGCGTCCGCCAGCTGCAATGCCGCTGCCTCGAAATGGGCCGGTTCATCGCTCAGGTTGCACAGCACCACAAAATGCCGGTCTGCGCTGCGACGGTAGGCGAAAATCTGAGGGTGGTCGTCGAGCAGCAGGTCGTACTGTCCATAGATCAGGGTCGGGTTTTCGCGACGCAGACGGATCAGTTGTTGGTAGTAGGCGAGCACGGAGGCCGGGTCTTGCTGTTGGGCGGCGACGTTGATATCCCGGGTATTGGGGTTTACCGCCAACCAGGGCGTACCGGTGGTGAAGCCACCGTGTTCGCTGCCGTCCCATTGCATCGGGGTACGTGCATTGTCGCGGGCGTTGTCGCGAATGCTGGTGAGAATGTCTTCTTCGCCCCAGCCCTGTTCACGGCGTTGCCGGGCCAGGTTATGAATGGCGACGTCGTCGAATTGCTGCAGTTCGGTGAAGGGGTAATTGGTCATCCCCAGTTCCTGGCCCTGGTAAATAAAGGGCGTACCCTGCATAAGAAAGTACAGGGTGGCGATGGCGGTGGCGCTTTCGCGCCAGTAACGCTGGTCGTCGCCCCAGGTTGAAACGATGCGCGGAATGTCGTGGTTTTCAACAAAGAGAGCATTCCAGCCCTGACCCTCCAGTCCCTTTTGCCAGCGGGTCAGCACCTGTTTCAGGTGTGGCAGATCGAGCCCGGCGGCGCCGTCGGTTTGCCAGAGTTTGAGCTGCTCGAACTGAAACAGCATGTTGAAGTTGCGTTGCTCGGGCGCGACCCATTCGGGTGCCTGGTCAACGGTGACGCCATTGGCTTCGCCGACGGTCATGATGTCGTAATGGGCAAAGGTGTTGGCGCACAGGTCGCTGATGTAATCCATCACGCCGTCGACATTCATATGACCGGCGGTGGAGGGCACGGTCGACAGGCCCTTGGGGTTCGGCATATCCGGCAAACCGGGCTGCTTGCGAATGTGAGAGATGGCATCAATGCGAAAGCCGTCGACGCCTTTGTCGAGCCACCAGCGCACCATGTCGTACAGGGCGGCGCGCATCTCGGTGTTTTCCCAGTTCAGGTCGGGCTGTTTGCGCGAAAAGACGTGCATGAAATATTCATCGGTTTTCTCGTCGTATTCCCACACCGATTCGTTAAAAATGCTTTCCCAGTTGTTGGGTGGCTGGCCATTTTTGCCTTCGCGCCAGATATACCAATCCCGCTTCGGGTTGGTTTTCGACGAACGTGATTCGAGAAACCAGGGGTGTTCGTCACTGCTGTGGTTCAACACCAGATCGAGCAAGATACGCAAGCCGCGCTTGTGGGCTTCTTCCAGTAAGCGATCAAAATCGGCCAGGCTGCCGAAGTCGGCCATGATGTCCTGATAGTCACTGATGTCATACCCATTGTCGTCGTTCGGCGACGAGAAAATAGGGCACAACCAGAGCACGGTAACCCCAAGTTCCTGCAAGTAGTCGAGCTTGCTGATAATACCGTTCAGATCACCAATGCCATCGCCATTGCTGTCCATAAAGCTACGCGGATAAATCTGGTACACCACGGCTTCTTTCCACCAGGTGCGATCGGATGTCTGAGTTGGAAAAGCTGTATTCAAGTGGTGTTCCTGTGGTTATTGAGGGCTTCTTGCCAAGAGTTCGTGCCAGTCACCTGGTAGGTCTATCCGGGGTCGGCGTAAACCCGTCCATGGGGCCTAGACCGCAGGATATGAATCCCCTCCATGGGATTCACCCTTCGGGCTCGCTGCGCTCATGCTAAAACGCTCCTGGCGTTTTAGTCCTTGCTGCGGACTTCCCCGTATAGACCTACCAGGCGCCTGGCACTTGGCATGTCGCCAAACGTGACTGGTCAATCTTCAAGAAATGGATTGGGCAGTTATTACATGTCTTAAGTTGAGCGCAGAGTAATGAAGCAGACCCGGAAAATGAAGCCTCCATCGCTCAACCTTGTGCAGAATCAACCCCATAAAGGGCGATATAACCCAGCGGAACCAACTGTGACTATTGTGAGGCGGGTCCTGAACAATTCGCGCATGAGTGGTTATACTCGGGGTTCATTCATCCGTTAAGGAAGACCCATGAAACCGATTGCAAAGCTCACAGCAGGCCTGTTCATAGCCTCCCTGGCCCCTCTGGCACTGGCTGAGCCCGATCCTGATCTGCTGGTGGGCACCTGGAACTGTGATTACTCGGAAACCACCGATGGCGTGGAGCTCGATATGCAGTTGAAGGTCAACTACCGCGCCGACCGCACTGCTGAATATGACATGACCATGGACATGGAAGTGCCGTCGATGGGCCCGATGAATCTGGGTGTCACCGGTAGCGGCAACTGGTCGCTCGAGGGCGATCAGCTCACCACGACCACTACTGAAGTCAGCGCCGAAAACCTGGGTGAACCCAACCCCATGGTGGATATGATGATCCCGCAGATGGAAGCCGGCATGATGCAGGAATCCGAGTCTGTCAGCACCATTGTTGAACTGACCCGGAATCGTCTTGTAGA
>DASSWT010000366.1:0-7769 GCA_035704555.1 Saccharospirillum sp.
TGGGCGCTGGCCGATGCCGGTATTCATATTATTCCGGTGACCGGTGGCTGCGCGGGCTGGTGTGATCAAATCATTCGCACCTGGCCGGTAGCCGGTGTTATTGGTGAAAGCGGCGGCTTCTATATTGTTAAAGACGCTGAGCAACGCACGAGCTGGCACTACTGGCAGGACCTGGCAACCCACAGGGCTGACCAGGCGGCCATTGTTCAGACCATTGATAACCTGCCGCTGCCCTTTGAGGTGAAATACGCCAAAGACCAGTCGTTCCGGCACGTCGATGTCGCCATTGATTATAATCAGGATGCCCGTCTGACTCTGATGCAGGCCGACACCGTGGTACACTCGTTGCGCCAGGCCGGATTCAGCGTCAAGAAAAGTTCGATCCACATTAATGTCTGGCGCGGTGCGTTCGATAAAGGTGCCATGGCTCGCCGCCTACTCGCCGAGCAATGGCAACTGACCGACGAACAGATGCAACAGCAGGTGGTATTCGTCGGCGATGCCCCCAACGATGAAAGCATGTTCGAGTTTTTCCCCAACTCGGTGGGCGTTGCCAATATTGCCAGGCATCTTGATCAAATGACGCACCACCCCAAAGCCATTACGCCATCTGCCTCGGGCGATGGTGTTACCGAACTGATTCAAACCTGGCTTGCAAGCAAAGGCCAGCCAACAACACTGGGATAATAACGGTACATGGGAGTTCTGATTCAACTGGCCGGCGCCATTGCCCTGCTGCTGTGGGGCATACGCATGGTCCAGACCGGTTTCAGCCGGCTGCTTGGCAGCCGCATGGAACGTCTGCTGCGCAAAACCACCCGCAATCGCCCCCTGGCGTTCAGCAGCGGTGTCAGTGCGGCGTTTTTGCTGCAATCCTCAACGGCCATTGTGTTGATGGTCGGTGGTTTTACCGCCTCCAACATGATGACGCTCACCGCCGCACTCGCCACGGTGCTGGGCGCTGAGTTCGGCGCCAGCCTGGCTGCTTTTCTGCTTAACCTCGATGTTCAGGCACTGGCGTTGCCGCTGGTACTGGTCGGTTTTGTCTTCTTCAAGAACAGCACCAGCCGCGCCTGGAAACACGCCGGGCGCATCATCATTGGCATCGGCCTGGTGCTGCTATCGCTGGACCTGATCGGCGACTCCACGTCGATGCTCAGCCACAGCGATATCACGACACTGATCATCAGCCGGGTTGAATCCGACTCGGCACTGGCCATTACCCTGCTGGCCATTCTGACCTGGCTGATTCACTCCACCCTGGCCAGCGTGTTGCTGATTGCCCAGTTCGTCAGCGACGATGCGATCAGCATGAATGCCGGGCTGTTCATGTTGCTCGGCGCGAACCTCGGCGGGGCCATGCCCGCGCTGATCGCGGGCTGGTCGCTGAACCGCAAGGGTCGCCAGGTGGTGATCGGCAATCTGATTTTCCGCGGCGTCGCCATGGTGCTGGGGCTACTGATTCTGACACTGACGGCCGGCCATCTGAGCGATTACCTGCCCGGCGGCTCTATGGGTATCGTCGTCGCGCACAGCCTGTTGAACCTGATCAACGGTCTGCTGCTTCTGGCGTTGCTGCCCTGGCTGCTGCCGCTGATCAGCCGCACGGCCCCCGGGGAGGAAGAAGGCACCGATTTGTCACAGGAAGACGAGATGCCCATTTATCTCGCCATCGACGATATTCACAACCCGCGCCGGGCGATCGCCAATGTGCGCAACGAGGCGATGCACATTGCCGAGGTTGTGTTTCGCATGCTGAACAACAGCATGGATGCCTTCGACGACAAGGAACTCGCCCGCCAGATCAGCGAGCTGGACGACGACATCGACCGGCTACATCGCGAGGCCCTGAATTACATTCTGTCGATCGACAAGTCGGACCATTCGCTGTCAACCCAGCCTTTACGGCGCGAAATCATCATCTATATGACCAACCTGGAGCACATTGGCGACATCATCGATGCCAGCCTGATGCATCAGGCGCGCACCAAGGTACGCAATAACGTTGATTTCGATACGGAACAAAAGGCCGTACTCAACCGGCTGCACGATGAGCTGGTCGATGCCTTTCGGCTGTCACAGGCGGTCTTTACCAGCGACAGCCTGACCCTCGCCCAGGACCTGCTCGCGGTGAAACGCAATTACCGGGCTGAAATCATGTCGGCCCGCCATGCCCACCTCGACCAGCTGGGCGGTCACCACTCGGAAAACCTGCTATCGACGCAGATTTTCATCGACGTACTGCGCGACATGCAGCGCATCTGCTCACACCTGACGGCCGTGGCCTACCCGGTGATCAAACGCAAGAAAGCGGAAGTGGCGTCTGCTTCTGGCGACTGACAGTAGACTTAACCCGCACTGGGCACCGGATAGGCCCCTGTGGGGTCGGCGTGAATCCGTCCATGGAGCCTAGACCGCAGCATCCATGCTGCGGACTACCCCACAGGGGCCTATCCGGCACCCTGCGCTAGTCTCCCAGGCAAACCCTAAATTTTTAAAACAAAATCACTTATATCAATTAGTTACTTATAGATTCTTTTTAATTCATTTATAGAATCATCGACCTTGGTTACTCTTGGGGTTTTCCGAGCGGGAGCACCCACTGAATGACCTGGCAAGGCAGCGCCACTATTGTGCTGGCATTGATCGCCCTGGCGGCGATGGCCAGCGGTCGTTATGCGCCGCATTGGGTGATGCTGACGGTGATGATTGTGCTCAGCGCCAGCGGCATTCTCAGCCCCGAACAAGCCCTGGCCGGATTCAGCAATACCGGCGTAATGACGGTTGCCGCCCTCTTTGTGGTTGCGGCCGGCATTCATAATTCGGGCGGTGTGGATGCGCTGGTTCACCGCTTCCTAGGCCGGCCATCGTCTGCCCGGAGCGCCCAAGCGCGCATTATCTTACCGGTGGCGCTGCTCAGTGGTTTCCTGAACAACACCCCTGTGGTCGCCACGCTGATCCCGGCGATTCATGCCTGGTGCCGGCGCATCGGTATTGCCCCTTCAAAACTGATGATACCGCTGAGTTACGCGGCCATTCTGGGTGGCACCCTGACATTGATGGGCACCAGCACCAACCTGGTGGTCAATGGCCTGTATCGGGACCTTACGGGTGACACCTCATTGTCGCTGTTTTCCATCACTGCCGTTGGCCTGCCGGTCGCGTTGATTGGGCTTTTCGCCATCGTATGGTTGTTTCCGCGCATTCTTCCCGAGCGTCAGGATGCCCAGAAGTTCGGGTCATTGCGGGAGTTCACGCTGGAGGTTCGGGTTAACCCGACCGGCCCGCTGGTCGGCAAAACCGTTGATTCCGCCGGTTTGCGTAATCTCGACCGGCTTTATCTGGTCGAGATTGAACGTCAGGGCAGCGTGGTGACGGCTGTGCCCTCGGAAGAGCGGCTGATGGCTGGCGACCGTCTGGTGTTTGCCGGTGAAACCCAGGCTATTTCCGATTTGTTGCGTATTCAGGGCATTGTGCCCTCTACCCACGACGATGAGCCCAGCCTCGACCAGCACCGGGCCGAGCGCCGCCTGGTCGAAGCCGCCCTGTCGCCGCGTTCGGATGTGATCGGCCAGACCATTCGCGACGCCCGTTTTCGTGACCGCTTTGGTGCGGTGGTGTTGGCCGTGGCCCGCCATGGCAAGCGGGTGCAAGGGAATCTCGGCAACATTCGGCTGCAAGCGGGCGATGTGCTGTTGCTTGAAGCGCGGCCTGCCTTTGTCAGCCGCCAGCACTACGCTCAGGATTTTCTGCTGATTAACGATCTGGAAACCGAGCGACCGCGCCACGATAAGGCCGGGTTAGCCTGGCTGATTCTGGCCGGTGTCGTGATCAGTGCCACCTTCGGCCTGCTGAGTATCCTGAACGCGGCGCTGCTGGGTGCTTCGGCGATGATCGCCACCGGCTGCCTGCGTGTCAGCCAGATTCAAAAAAGCCTGGATGCCCCGGTGCTGCTGACCATTGCCGCCTCTTTTGCGCTGGGCAACGCCCTGGAAATCACCGGTGCCGCCAGTGTGATCGCGCAATGGCTGGTGTCGCTGAGTGGCAGCGATACACTGCTGATGCTGATCATGGTGTATTTCACCGTCTCGGTGCTGACCGAAATCATCACCAACAACGCGGCCGCCGTGGTGATGGTGCCGATTGTGTTGTCGATCACCAGTGCCGCGAACGTGGCTGCCGAGCCTTTTATCATCGGTGTTATGATGGCCGCCTCAGCCAGCTTTGCGACACCGCTGGGCTACCAGACCAATTTGATGGTGATGGGCCCGGGTGGCTACCAGTTCAGTGATTATCTGAAAATGGGCTTGCCGATGAACCTGCTTATCGGTGTCGCTACCCTGGTGGTGATCAGCCTGCGCTATGGGTTGGTTTAGCAAGCCTCACGCTTTGCGCATCAGGCTCAACCAGACAATGCCTCCCAGCACGATCGCCCCGCCAACCAGCTGAATCGGGCCCAGCACCTGCCCCAGAATCACAAAGCCAAACAAAAGCGATGCCACTGGCTCCAGGTTCATCACCGGGGCATTGCGGGCCATGTTGAGCCGGGGCACCAGCACAAACAACACGGTTGACGCTGTACCGTAGAGGGCCGCAAGGCTGGCCAGGGCGACCCAGCCGGCCTGGCTTTGGGGCAGATCCAGCCCGCCAGGCACCAGGCCCAGTGCGCCACCAATGGCCATCAGCGCCAGCACCGTCATCATGGTAAAAACACTGCGAACGGCACCCGGCAACCGGGACAGGCGGTTTTCAGTGACCCAGATGGCCACCGCGAACAGCAAGGCCGCTGTTTCCGCCAGCACCACACCTGGCAGCCAGTCCGGGCCCATGGCTGCTGGGTCTGAAAGCCAGGTGCCGAGATCGAGTACCATCACCAGACCAATCAGAATCACCACCATTACCACGGCAAGGCGCATGGTTGGCCGCCGCCCACCCAGCACCCAGGTTAGTAGCGCATAGAGAATGGGCCAGGTGTTCACCAGCAGCAGGGCCACCGCAACGGGAATGCGCGCCACCGCCGAATAGAGACACAGGCTTTGCCCGGCAATCATCACGCCCAGCACCAGTTGCCAGCGTCGCTTGCCCGGCGGGATTACCAGGCGGTGCCGTTGTGCGATCACCAGGCTGAACATCATCAGGAATGCGATACTGCCGCGCGTCAGAATGGCCAGCAAGACGCCCGTGCCATCATCGAACGCCACTCGGGCGGCGACGTGGTTGGCAGCGAACAAACAGGCGGCAAACACCAGTACGGCAATGGCCAGCGGCCGGGACAAATGTTGTGAAACGTTAGACATGCTCTAATGTTAACTCATTTGAGTAACAATCCCGGCTATCCTCTTTTATTAAAAGCGGCCTATAGATGTTACCGGGCATGATTTCACTAGTACCAGCCGCTACATCCCCCTAAACTGAATTGAGCACCCATTAATGCGCTGTCCGTAGCAAGGCCTAAGCCGGGCAACTGCCTGAGATAGTCAAGGTCAGCGTAATCACACCCATAACCCGGAGGATGGGGGATGCCGACTATTCTGAATTTCCACGGCCCGTACCAGCCGTTGTCTTACTGGAAAGAAGTTGAATATGGACGTTCTTGAGCAGCTCTTTTTCCGGGGTATGTGGCAGAACACCCGTGACACCATGTTTCTGATACTGGTGAAGGATGATGATTTTTACATTCATAACATCAACCCGGTGCTGGAAGCCGCGGTCGGTGTCTCCAGCGAACAGTTACGGGGCACCCGGGTTGCGGATTTCTTGCCGGATCACAAAGTTCAGATTGAACGTTACCGGAGCTGCCAGCGCGAAGACAAAACCATCTATTACGAGGAAGCCGGTGTCGCTCCCGATGGTTCGGTTCACTATTTTCACACCATGCTGACGCCGGTCTGGCATGAGGGTCACCAATACCTGCTGGGTTCTTCACGCAATATCGATGACATCAAAGAAGCAGAAACCATTCTGGCTCATGCCAAGGAGGAAGCCGAGTCGGCCAACCGGGCGAAGAACCTGTTTCTGGCAAACATGAGCCATGAACTGCGCACACCCCTGAACGGAATCGTCGGTACCGTTTCGTTATTACGCGCCCGCAGCCAGGACCCGGAGCTGCTGGAGCACCTCGACCTGGTCGAGCGATCGGCCGCTGCGATGGAACGGCTCACCGCCGATATTCTCGATCTGTCGAAGATCGAGAACAACCGGCTCGATATTGATCTGGTACCCTGCAACTTGCGTGAACCGGTGCGCGACTCCTTCGTTCTGGTGCAACAGCAAGCCGAAGACAAGCAGCTCGATTACCGCTGTGTTGTCGACGACAATCTGCCCACCCAGGTGCTGGCCGATTCCGCTCGCATTCGCCAGGTGTTATCCAACCTGCTGACCAATGCCATCAAGTTTACCGACAATGGCAAGGTGGAGTTGGCGGTTCACTACGAGCAAAAAACACCGGATACCGGTATCGTCACCTTTGTTGTCAGCGACGATGGCATCGGTATTCCCGAAGAAAAACTGGCCAACGTGGGCATTCCATTTTACCAGATCAGCCCAGAGCGCAATCGGGGGCATGAGGGGTCGGGGATTGGCTTGTCGGTGTGCAAATCCCTGGCTGAACTGATGGACGGCCGCTTTCAGATTGAGAGCAAGGCCGGGCATGGCACTCAGGTCAGCGTGCACCTTCCGGTGCGACGCGTCGTGGAGAACGAGGAAGGCGGACAGACGCCCTCATTAAGCATACCCACCGGGCTGAGCATTCTGGTCGCCGAAGACAACCCGGCCAACCAGATCATCATTCGCCGCATGGTTCAGTTTCTGGAGGCGGATGTAGAGGTGGTAAACAACGGCCTTGAGGCAATCAATCTTATTCAGGCTAACCACTTTGACCTTGTTCTGATGGACATCAACATGCCCCGGATGGATGGCATCACCGCCACACGTCAACTGCGTACCGACGGCTACAACCTGCCCATCGTTGCGCTGACGGCCGCGGTGATCGATGAAGAACGCCGGGCCTGCTCCGAAGCTTGCATGAACGGCTTTATTGCAAAGCCGGTTCGAATCGAGACCCTGAGAGAGGCCATACGTGCTGCGCTGTCCGGGCGCCCAAAGCCGGGGACCGGGTAATGGAATACATACACAGGTGAGTTTAACGGTCGTTCCCGGTACAGTGGAGACACTCTGTAAGACGCTCAGGATTCTGTACCATGCTGCGATTGTTCAAGCTCGACCAAAACACAATTCATCAACTGCCCAATGACCAGCCCACTCAAGGTAATCTGGCCGAAGCGGACTGGCTGGATGCTCACGAGCCCGATGCCAGCGAGCGGGACCTGATTAACGCTCTGTTACGCTCGGACCTGCCACACAGCAGCGATGTCTCGCAGATCGAATCCTCGGCGCGGTATTTTATCGACGACGAAGGCATTCATGTTCATTCCCTGTTTCTGAGCCACTCTGAAGGCCGCCATAAAACCGCGACCGTTGCGTTTATTCTGCAGGCGCAGCGTCTGATTACCGTGCGCGAAGGCAAACTGGCCGACTTTCGCCTGCTGCGCCTGCGCGCCCGGCGCGGCCAGGTAGAGGCTGCATCGCCATCTGATTTGATGATGACCATCTTCGAGCAAAAGGTGGAGAACCTGGCCGACTTTATTGAAGACATTCATCGCGACCTGGAAAGCGTTAGCAAGGTGGTGCTGGAGGAGGAGAATTCGGATCTGGAATGGGCCATTGATCAGCTGGCCAAACTGGAAGACAGCAACGGTAAAATCCGCTTG
>DASSWT010000034.1:0-18647 GCA_035704555.1 Saccharospirillum sp.
CGGGTAAAGCTGGTCATCATCATCAGCGCGGCGGGAATAAAGGTCAGCGCCGTCATCAGCGCCAGAATCTGGAGCGTTACGGAGTAGGTTTGACCGCCGTCTGCTTCACTGGTCAGGGTAATGGCGGGAATGCCACGTGCCTGGGCCATATTGCCCAGCAGTAACAGTGCGAAAAACGCGGCGCCAGTCAGATAACGGTTAGGATTTGGGATCCGAATCGTCTGAGGATTTTTGTTTGCTGTTTCGGTGTTTGGCCAGAGGGTCACTGTCCAGTCCTTTCAATAAGCCTTTCATGCGATCGGCGAATGGACTGGGTTGCATCGCGTCTGTCAGATCGAGCGGGCCGTCAAAGCGGTGCAGCGTGGAGATGGATTGTGCGGTTACCCCAATCAGCAGGGTTTCATCAGCCGCCTTGATCAACATCAACTTTTCGCGCGTACCCAAAGGCATCACTGACAGTACTTTGATGTGGCGGTGATTAAAGCCTGAGCCGCCAGCCATTCGTCGTACTAACCAGCCACACGCAAAGATGAGGCCAACAATGAACAGCAGGGTAAAACCCAGGCGCATGTAGTCGCCACCGCCGCTTGGCAGCGCGGAATTGGCGCTGGCGAGCGCCTGGCTACCGGTCGCGAAAAACACTACCCCGGCCATGGCAGCCCGGGTAGACGTCAAAGTTTTGTTGATGGTGTCAAAGATCGGGAAGCTCATCGCAGACGCTGAATCCGTTCCTGCTGACTGACGACATCGGTCAGGCGAATACCGAATTTCTCATTCACCATCACCACTTCGCCATGCGCGATCAGGGTCCCGTTCACCAGCACGTCCAGGGGTTCCCCGGCCAGCCGGTCCAGCTCGATCACACTGCCCTGGTTCAGTTGCAGCAGGTTTCTAATGGGTATCTGGGTATTGCCCACTTCCATGGAAATCACCACGGGGATGTCGAGAATCACATCCAGATTGGGCGAGTCACCGTGTGACTGCACCGAGGAAGCAGCACCGAATTCCTCCAGTGGCGCCCGGGTCGGGTCGGACATGGCGTCGCTGTCGTCGTCATCACGCTCGTCGTCGCCGGATTCCGACATCGCTGCTGCCCATTCATCGGCCAGCGCCTGATCGTCCTGACTGCTGCGGTCTTCGCCAGTGTCGGTATCATCATCCGGTGGCAGGTCATTGTCACTCATCGTTACTCTCCTCTTTCACCTTCTGGCTGATGGCCTCGACCGCATATTCTTCGCGTTTACGCCGTCGTTGTCCCAACAGGCGGGATTTCAGGTCGCCCACATCGCGCTTGGCCATAGGCGAGGGGCGTATGACTTTCAACGCCAGGTTTTCGCCGGATTGCCCCAGCGTACATTCAAACAATGGCACCTTATTGGCTGCCAGCGTCAGAGTTTCCGGCAGATCAATGGGAATGATATCCCCGGCTTCCAGATCAACCAGATCACGTAATTTAATGTCGCGCTCGACCACCGTCGCGTTGATCGGCACCTTGGCGCGCAGAATATCGTGACGCAATGAATCGACCCACCGGTCATCTATTTCATCGACGTCGCTTTGCACACCGGCATCCAGCACTTCACGCACCGGTTCTATCATTGAATACGGCATGGTGACGTGCAGGTCGCCACCACCACCGTCAAGTTCAACGTGGAAGGTGCTGACCACCACCACTTCACTCGGCGACACAATGTTGGCCATGGCCGGGTTCACTTCAGACGATACGTACTCGAAATCCACATCGAGCACGGCTCCCCAGGCCTCTTTCATATCCTGAAAAACCTGTGACAGCACCATCTGCACCACCCGAATCTCGGTCGGGGTGAATTCACGGCCTTCAATCTTGGCATGACGGCCATCGCCGCCAAAGAAATTATCAACCAGTTTGAACACCAGTTTGGCGTCCAGAATAAACAAAGCCGTACCGCGCAACGGTCGCACCTTGACCAAATTAAGGCTGGTGGGTACGTAAAGGGTGTGCACATACTCGCCGAATTTCAGAATCTGGATTCCACCGGTGGCAACGTCAGCACTGCGGCGCAGGAAGTTGAACATGCTGATGCGGGTGTAGCGGGCAAAGCGCTCGTTGATCATTTCCAGCGTGGGCATACGACCGCGCACAATGCGGTCCTGGCTGGTTAAATCGTAGGATTTAACACCATTGGCGTCGCCGGTGTCTTCCTCTTCAACGGCACCGTCATCGATGCCGTGGAGCAACGCATCAATTTCGTCTTGTGACAGTAAATCCTGCACGGCAGCCCCTATTGCATGACAAAGCTGCGGAACAACACGGTTTCAAAACCGGGTCGACCGAGCTTTTCTTCTATCGTTGCCTGGACCGTCGCCGTCAGCGACGCTACCAGCTGTTCTTTGCCTTCAACGGTTTTCAGTGTTTCAAAATCCTGTTCGGCCAGTGTCTGCAGAATGTTGTTGCGCAGCAGTGGCATGTGCGTGTTGGCCATATCGATGGCTGCCCCGTCGCGGGATACCAGCGACAGTTCCAACTGCAGGAAGCGGGTGCGGCCCGCCTCGTTAAAATTGACCACAAAGGGAGGCTGCATGGCCAAATAGTTGACCGGCCCGGCCATCGAGCCCTCAGCCATTCCCTCTTCGGTCATGGCCGCCTCTTCCGTAGAATCTGCCGACCCCGGGTCCAGCAGGAACAGCGTGCCGCCCACTGATATACCGGCAACGACCAGTACACCGACCAGGATCAACAGCATCATCTTCAATTTTTTCTTACCGGCGCCGGTTTCCTCGCCTTCTACTTGCGGTTCTTCAGCCATGCATTACATCCAATAGCCTGATTGATCCGTGATTCGTCCCGGGCCTAGCCCGCTGGGAACACCCGCTTCTATCCCCGGGTGTCAAAACCGCCCCTGCTTATGGTTTGGTTAGCAAGGGTTGCGCCAAGACTCAGTCTCCGGGTCCAAGGCCCGCAACCGAGCCTGCCAGCCTCTGGAACATCTGGTCCGACAACCCGGATGTTCCGGCGAAATCAATGACCGCACGGTCATTGTTTTGGGAAAGAGTCTAGCTGGCTCAGACGAAATGGTCGACCAGGCCCTGCCCCCAGGCCACCTCAACGGCGGATTCATCCGCAGAATCCACGTCTCCCGACCCTCCGCCAGCTGAGTTGCTATCGGAGTCGTTGCTCTGATCACCACCTGCTTGCTGGCGAGTGGACGATTCATCGCGAATATCGAGCTTCGCCAGCGACAAGCCCTGTTGTTCCAGAAACTCCCGCAACCGGGTGCTCTGGCTTTCCAGTGCCTCACGCACCTGCGGGTTTTGCACAATAATCTGCACCTGGGTCTGGTCATTTTGCACGGTAATCCGCACATCCATCATGCCCAGCTCTGGTGGGTCAAGGCGAATGGTGGCCTGTTGAATATCACCCCGCACCATCAGCGCCAACCGCTCACCCAGTTGTCGTCCGGCTTCACCGGCCAACACCGGCTGCTGCAGACTGCGCTGGATCACAGCGTTTACTGCGTCAGCCTTTTCCGGCACGGCTTGCCCGCCGAGGGCAAATTGCCCGGCTTCATCGGCCACCGCAGCGGCCAGAGGGGTCATACGGGTAAAGGCCATGGCTTCAGAGTCTCGGCCGGTTCGGGCGTCGCCGGATTGCAACA
The DNA here is from genome assembly GCA_035704555.1 of Saccharospirillum sp. Classification (GTDB taxonomy): domain Bacteria; phylum Pseudomonadota; class Gammaproteobacteria; order Pseudomonadales; family Natronospirillaceae; genus Saccharospirillum. The sequence continues at coordinate 3,636 of DASSWT010000034.1, forward strand.
ACTGGCTGAACAGGGTGTCGGCCGTAGGCGTCGCTTTATCACCCGCAAACACTGCATCCTGGGTTAACAGGGCGCTCTCGGGCCGGGACTGATCAAAGGTCAACGGTAAGCTGCCACCAGTCGCGGTATTGAGAACCGCTTTAACCCGATCAGCAATGGACGCAATCAATTGCGACAGACCGCCCTGCCCGTCATTCAGCGCCTGAGACCATTGCTGCAGCGATTCAAGCAGGCTTCGCTCGCGGGGGGCCGATCCGCCCGGGTCTGCTGTGCTGCCGGACATGGACAGAACACCATTCGGACCGGCTACAGGCGTTTCGCCCTGCGAGATCTCCGCGAGATTGTTCATCGTCGATTCCGGCGAAAGATCGTCAACCATCAGCGCGACTTGCTGATACCACTGGTCGACATCGGCACTCAGCGTCGCCAGCGAATCACTCATCTCCTGTACCAAGAGCAAAGCTTCGGGGCCCTGAGCGACCAGGGCTTCGGTGGTCATGGCAACCTGGGGCGGCTCGGCCACCCAGGTTTCAAGTGTGCCAATCAAATCGGCCGCAGCGGAATCGCTCAGCCCCAGTTCTTCGACCAGGAATTTGGTCAGGGGGCCGGTTTCACCAGCGGGTGCGCTTTGCTCCAGCGACAGCAGGTTTTCCAGCGTAGCGGTGAGCTCCTGCAGTGAGTCCTCGATGCCGGCCAGTGCCTGACCAGCGTCACCAAGAAGCGCGGTATCGGTTTGCCGCTGCGGCAAGAGTTGGCCTCGCAAACCCATAGCCTGTGATTCATCAGCTAGGCTCGTCCCGGCCCTGGCTGATGGTGTGCGAGCCCCGTCAGTGCGCAGTGCGTATTCACTGAAAACACTCTGAAACCCGCGCTGGGACAGGGCTGGCGCCCGGGCATCCGCTTCCGCGACGACGGCTTCTTTCGCGCTACTAACGGTAAACTGAGGCGACAGTAACTGCATGGTGCCATTTCCGAATTGAAGGGTGTTCCGGACTATTTGCAAAGCCCGGGCCATTCATGAAAGTGGCGGGTTTGGCAGGCATAGCATGGCAATTGCAAGAGGTATCTGGCGGCTTTCTCCGGGCTGACGTCACCCGGTAGCCAGAGAGTTCCCAGTCTATAGATAGGAACGGCGCATCAGTGATTCGACCTGATCAAGCTCAATCTCAATCCGATCGACCAGGCCCCTGGAACCCTGAGTACGGCCGGAGCGTGCCAGGTCTTCCAGTTCACGGCACAGATCGGACAATTGCTTGGCGCCGACATTCAGCGTACTGCCCTTAAAGCTGTGTGCTGACTGGCGAATATCTTCGGGAACACCGGAATTGACCGTGCGTACCAACTCGCGGACACGGACTCTGGCATCGGTGAGAAAGGTTTCAATCAGATCCGGGAAATCGTCTTCCAGCAAAGACTGCAGCTCCCCCAGTATCGTTACATCCAGATGATTTTCAATCTGCATGGGGGTATCGGAATCAGACATGGCGGCCTCGCGTTGGGTGATTGAATAGCGCACCGTTCCCTGGGGCTCCATAAACCGGGTTCAAATATAATCATAGGCGGTATTGGTATTATTTTACAGCCAGAGTTTCGAAGTTCGTTTAGCGAGGGCCTACGTAAAGCAGCCCAACTTAGTTTCTTGGCCAGCGCACAACGGCTCTGACCGAGCGACCATCGTCCAGATAGGTCAGTTCATCACTTAACTGTTGTATGAGCGAAATGCCGCGACCACTGTAGTCCCACTGAACCTTGGCGTGCGCGGCTGAATCAGCCGTGGGAGCCGTCTCGCTGGTTGCCCCGGCCGTCGGCTCCTCGCTGGCGTAGCTGGCATAGGAGAACCCCGCTCCGGTGTCGGTTACTTCCAGAATCAGTTCGCCGCCGACCGGCAGCGGGCGGTGGGTCAGCGTCAGCCGGACGCAGCCATCAGACAACGCCGCCAGCGCCTGTTCACGCTCCAGGTAATATTGCCCAAAGCCCTGAGGGCCAGTTTTCAGGCTGGAATCCAGCTCCAGAACACCATGTTCCAGAGCGTTACTGAACAGCTCGGCGAGCAGTGTATACAACTGCCCGCCCAGGGGTCTGAGCCCTTCCACCTCCATCAACAGATTCATCACCAGCGGCAGCGGGTTAAACGCCGCCAGGCTTTGGTCATGCAAAGCCAGGGTCATGGTCCAGTTGACCGGGCCACCGACAGACCCCTTGTTCGACTCGTAAGTCGTCATACCAATCTGTTCGATATCGACCATTTTGGCAGTGACCAGTGTAATGTCATCATCACGGTCGGAACCGCCCATGAAGCGGTCAACCTGATCGAGTATCGCCTTAAATATCCGGTCCGGGTTGTCTGTGTTTTCGAACACCTGGTTTAGCCGGTCTTCACCAAACATCTCATTGGCGCTGTTGCGACTCTCGACAATGCCGTCGGACCACAGAAATACCCGGTCGCCGTTGTGCATCACCACATCCTGGCTGTGCGGATCGAACTCGTGCGGATCCAGAACCCCCAATGGCAAATGCGCGCTGGCAAACCGCTCTACCTTGCCGCTCTGCTCACGCAACAAATAGACATCGGGCACACCGCCCACCCAAATCCGGGCCGACTTGTTGTGAAAATTCAATTCCACCATGGCCCCGCAACAAAACACCCCCACCGGCAATATCTTGCGCAGTTTGCTGTTGACCTCGCGCAGCACTTCTTCCATTGAGAAGCCCTTGGAGGTCATGCCGTAAAATATTTCGGCCAACGGCATGGCACCAATGGCTGCAGGCAAACCATGGCCGGTGAAGTCGCCCAGAAACAGCAGCATACCGCCATCCGGTTTGCGCTCTGCCAGAACGGTATCGCCATTAAACACCGCCATCGGCGACAGTGAATGCTGGATATTGGAAAGATTCAGACACCCGGAATGAGCCACGTTGTCAAAGACGGTTTTGGCCACCTGCTGCTCCAGCAGCATTTGACGGTTGTGACGCTGCAACTGGGCATGCATGGCCCGCATGCGACTGAAGGCGTTGATTTTGGCTTTTAGAATAACCCGGTTATAGGGCTTCGACATAAAGTCGTCGCCGCCACTGTCGAGGCATTCAGCCAGGGATTCAGCATCCTGCAGGGAGGTGAGAAAAATAATGGGGACCAGGTCGCTGTCGGCGAGCGTTTTGATAGCACGACTGGCTTCCAGGCCGTTCATGACCGGCATCAGGGCGTCCATCAGCACGATATCCGGCGCGTGTTGCTTGAACAGTTCAACCGCTTCACGACCGTCGGTCGCCAGCAGCACTTCATGGCCTTCACGACGTACAATGGCCTGAAGAATCATCCGGTCAGACTGGTTGTCGTCTGCGATGAGTATTCGCAACCCCTGGACCGGGGGCTGCGCAGCCGGGTTGGTGGTCATTCGATTCGGAACAACTGTCCGAAATTGGAGATGGTCAGAATTTTTCGAACGTCTTCGTTGCAATTGACAATGCGGATCTCGGAATGGTCGCCTCCGGCGTGGTCACGAAGGAGTAACAACATTCCCAGGGCCGAGCTGTCCAGGTAGGTCGCATCGCACATATCAATGGTGTAGACCTTGATGTCCGGCGAGGCGTTCTCGTAAATCTGGCGAAACTCCTGGTGCGAACTGAAATCAAACCGACCGGTGATCTTGATGGTCATCTCGCGCCCGTTGTCGCTGGGAATTGCCGACACTGTCATAATAAATCCTCTGTGAAGTTTGGGGCTCTGGGGTGGGCGCCCTAGGTTGTTTTTCGGCGGTTCCTAAGTAGAGAATAACGCACGTCAGGTTACTTTACTGGTTGCACGGGCGAGCTGGCAAGCCTGACGCCTGAATACCCGGGTTATCGTCCCGGTCCGGACCGTTGCCCCATCTGCCCGACCAGTTCATCCAGGGCTTTTTGCTCTTGTTTGTCTGCCTCAATCACTTCCTGCAGGGAAAGTTTATCAACCAGCTGACCAATGCTCTTACGGCGTTGATAGAGTTTTTGCCACTGCATTAAAACCTGCTGTTCCTGGCGCTGCCACTGCCGGATAACTCCTTCCTGCTGGCCAATCACCCCGCCCAACTGATCAATAAACCCCTGGGTACGGCGCCACTGAACGATAGACAAGCCGGCACTGCCCTGAGTTTCCAGGTAGCTGAGGTATTCACCGCGGTACCCTTCCAGTTCGTTTAACTGAGCCTGTTCCTGCTCCAGCCGCTGCCGTGTCTGGGCCAGGGCCTGGGCCGCCTGATCCTCACGTTGCCGGGCCAGTTTTTCGATCAGTTGCATCCGCTGGGAGCGCTTCATGGCTTACTGCCTGCCTGGTTCATTGAGCGAGTGTCATCGCACGACGATCATTGGGTGCGTTGCGGCCGGGCCAGCGGCCGGCCCTTTTTCATTGGCGCCGGTGCTGCAGGCTGGCCCGGAGCAAGAGCCTGCAGTTGTGCGACGCTGTCCTGATAGCGAACCTGCTCGTTCAGCCCCTGCTGCAAGAACCCACGGACCACAGGAAACATCTGTATCGCTTCATCGATGTCTTTATCCGAACCTGAATTATAGGCGCCAATGGCAATGAGGTCCCGGTTCTGGTGGTAACGCGCCCAGACTTGCTTGAGCGTTTGTGCCTGCTTCATATGCGCGGCGGACACCACCTGCGGCATCGCCCGGCTGATGCTTTGTTCGATATCGATGGCCGGATAATGCCCTTCTTCGGCAAGGCGTCGGTTAAGCACAAAATGACCGTCCAGAATGGCGCGCGATGCATCGGCCACCGGATCCTGCTGGTCGTCGCCCTCTGTCAGTACAGTATAGAAAGCGGTGATGGAACCGCCACCGGCTTCTGCATTGCCGGCCCGTTCAACCAACTGGGGAATGCGAGCAAACACCGAGGGCGGATAGCCCTTGGTCGCAGGTGGTTCGCCAATGGCCAGGGCGATTTCCCGCTGGGCCTGGGCGAAACGGGTGAGCGAATCCATCAGCATCAGTACATTTTTGCCCTGGGCGCGAAAGAACTCGGCAATGCTGGTGGTGTACTGGGCGGCGCGCAGTCGCAACAGCGGCGCATCATCGGCCGGAGACGCCACCACCACCGAGCGGGCAAGCCCTTCGTCGCCGAGAATGTCTTCAATGAATTCCTTGACCTCGCGGCCACGCTCACCAATGAGCCCAACCACGATGATGTCGGCAGTGGTGAAGCGGGTCATCATGCCCAGCAGCATGGACTTGCCGACCCCGGAGCCCGCAAACAAGCCCAGGCGTTGGCCCCGGCCGACGGTCAACAAAGCATTAATGGCGCGAATGCCGACATCGAGCGGCTCGCGGATCGGCTGGCGATGCAGGGGGTTAATCACCGTCCCGTTAAGGCTTTGTTCGACCCGGCAACTCAGCGGCCCTTTGCCGTCTATTGGCTCGCCAAAACCGTTGACCACCCGCCCCAGCAACTCGTCACCGATGACCAGTTCGCTGGCGCTTTCCAGCGGCACAACCCGGGCGCCGGAACGCAGCCCTGAAATCGGCTGAACCGGCATCAAAAAAGCTTTGTCATCCTGAAAGCCAACGACTTCCGCCTCGATCCGGTTTTGCCGGTCGATGACCAGGCAACGCTCACCCACAGTAGCGTTAAGCCCGACGGCTTCGAGGGTTAACCCGACCATTCGGGTCAGCTTGCCTTCCACAATGACCGGGGTGCGCTCCGGTATCCAGCGCTGGCAGTCTTTGAGAAACAGGCCCAGGTCTGCGCTCATTCGTCGTCTCCGCGCCTGGCCGGGGTTGCCTGAGGGTCTGATTTATCATCTTCGTCCGGTTCGCCAGAACCGGCGTTTTCGGCTTCGGTGTTTTCCGTTGAGGGTATGTCTGCAGCCTCGTCTGGTGTTTGGGTTTCTGGCTGCGAGGCTGATTCACCCGAGTCGACAGTGGCTTCCGGAGCGGAATCATCAGTTTCTGTTTGACGGGTTTCGTGGGCCGCTGGCTCTGGATGTTCAGGCGCCACCGCGTCGGATTCAGACTGCTGTTCTTCAGGTGTATCGGCTTCAGGTGCCAGGGGATCAGACGTCTCTGTTGGCATGGCGTCTACTTGAGCAAGGTCAGCATCAGAAATTTCAGCTGCAGTGCCCCCGGCCTCAGTTGCTGCGGTGTTCTGGCTCTCTGATTCAGGCGTTTCAGCATCCACAGGTGCAGGCTCTTCAGTGGTCGAATCCTCTACCAGAGCGGTTTCATCACCGGTAGCACCGGCGTCTGCTTCTGGCTCGGCCGCTGGCAATGGCCAGGGCGATTCCATCGCGGTTAACTGTTCGCTTAGCCCGGCATGTGCCAGCAAATTACTGATCTGCTGACGGTAGCGATGCTCAAGACTGTAATCGACGTAGCTGAACCGGGTGCGGATGATACAACCACCCCGGCTGACCGTGGCTGTAGGCACCAGATTCCAGTGAGGCTCGGCGATTCGTTTTACCAGCGCCTCGTCTTCGGGATTGAGCTCAAGCGTGAAGCGTTCGTCGGCATTGGGCAGCGCCTGTACAGCTGCATGGACCAGGGTCTGGATGTGATCGGGATTCAACGTTAATTCGGCGTCGATCACATTGCGGGCAATACGCGTGGCTAGCGCCACCAGCCCCGACTTTACATCGTCGGTCTGCTGCCCCAGTACCTCTTTGATTTGCGTTAGCAACTCGGCCAGCGGTGCAAGCTCAGCACTGATGCGCTCTTCTTCTGCCTGCTGGGCAGCCAGCATACCGGCCTTGTTGCCCGCACTCAGCCCTTCCTGCTCGCCGCTGTCGTAACCCGCCTTGTAGCCTTCGGCCTGTCCGGTCGCCTGGCCCTGTTTCATGCCCTGCTCAAAACCGGATTCAAAGCCTTCGTTATAGGCGTCTTCGTGGATCTGGCGAATTTCGTCGGCGGTCGGTGGTTTCAGGCTTTCCGGATTAACGTCTTCGACTGAACCAGGGTCAGGCTGGTTTGCTTTAGGGTCTTGCACTGGCCTGCCCTGGGCATCCCAGCGTGGCAATTGGTAGGTTTCGACGTGTGGGGCGTCACCCTTCGGCGTCTTGCGTACACCAGCGCCTTCAGAGGCACCCGACGCGCTGCCGGAAGGGCCAGTGGCATGATCTGGTTTCATCATGACGCACTCCGAGCGACTGACGCCTTGATGCATTCCGGGCCATTCATTTCATACCCCGGCGTCATACCATTGCATCGCCTGCGGAGCCGCCCAGGACAATTTCTCCGGAATCTGCCATCCGACGGGCAATGTTGAGGATTTCCTTCTGCGCCGATTCGACATCGGTGAGGCGCACCGGCCCCATGGCTTCCATATCGTCTTTGAGAATCTCCGCCGCCCGTTTGGACATGTTGCCGAGAATTTTCTCCTGCAAATTCTGGTCGGCGCCACGCAAGGCGACCTTGAGGGTGTCGGTGGAAATCTCGCGCAGCAAGGTCTGAATACCCCGGTCGTCGACTTCCGACAGGTTTTCGAACACGAACATGAGATCGGCAATTTCGGTGGCCAGGTCTTCGTCGACTTCTTTGATGCCATCCATAATTTCGGCTTCGACGCTGGACTCCAGAAAGTTCATGATCTCGGCGGCCGTCTTCACGCCACCCAGCGACTGTGCCTGGGTCCCTGCACTGGAAGAGAACTGTTTCTCGAGAATCGAGTTCAGTTCCGACAGCGCCGCAGGCTGCACGGTTTCAAGGGCGGCAACCCGCATAATAATATCGAGCCGAACCTTTTCGCTGAACTGCGCCAGAATCTCGGACGACTGATCCGGGTCGAGATAGGCGATTACAATCGCCTGAATCTGGGGATGTTCGTTACGAATGATATCGGCCACGGCCCGGGCTTCCATCCATTTAAGCGTATCCAGACCGGTAGTGTTGCCACCCAGCAGAATACGGTCGATAAGACCGGATGCTTTATCAGAGCCCAATGCCTGGGTCAGCATATTGCGAATGTAGTCGTTGGCACCGATGCCGAGGCTGGTCTGGCCGCCCACCTCTTCCAGAAACAGCCTGACCGAGCCTTCCAGCTGCTGTTGGCGCACTTCAGACAAACCCGACATGGAGGTACCCACCCGCTGCACCTCCTTGGGCCCGAGATGCTTGAGCACTTCAGCCGCATCGGCCTCACCGACGCTCATTAACAGAATGGCTGCCCGGTTGAGCCAGGGAATGCCATCCAGAGCGCGCTCGGCGTCTTCTTTACTGTTCTGCTTGGGTACCGGCAGGTTCGGATTCTGTTCAGTCATTGCTCATAATCCAGCGTTTCAGCACCAGCGCGACCCGGCCCGGATCTTCTGCGATCAGGCCCCGCAGCGCGTCCAGTTGCCGTTCAAAACTTTCAGACGGCCCGGGCAGTTGATATTCATCAACGGTGCTCAGGGTCACTTTGTCATCGGTGATGGAATCTTCATCCATATCCAGCGATGCCAGCATATCGTCGTCCCCTTCCTGCTCGGCCTCGCCCCGGTTCATCAGGTTTCTCAGTGCCGGGCGCAAAATACCAAACACCAGAATCAGCACGAACAAACCCGCTAGAATTTGCTTGGCAATGTCCCAGAACCACGGCTGGGTGTACCACTGCGGTTCGACCACGGTGTCATCGGCGCCGCGGAAGCTGGCATTAATGACATTGATGCTGTCGCCCCGGGCCGGGTCGTAACCGACGGCGTCCTGGACCAGCAGACGCAATTGCTGCAGTTGCTCGTCAGTCCAGGGCTCGCGTGCGGTTTCACCGGTTTCCGGGTCCGTGCGCATCACGTCGTCAACCACCACAGCGACGGTCAAACGCCGAATTCGCCCTTGCTGAAACTGAGTGTAGCTGAGAGTTCGGTCGACTTCATAATTGCGGGTTGCTTCACTGCGGGAGGAAGTAGGCGGCTGCACCGGCTGGCCATCTTCACCCAGTTCTTCAGGTGCCTCTGCCTGGCCGGGAGGTTGGTTGTTGAGGGCTCCGGGGACTCCGCCCTCAACCTCACCGACCCTCTGTTCATTAATGGTTTGTTCGCTGCGCAAGGCGATCAGATCGGGGTTGTATAGCTCCTCAGCCTGCTCAACACGCGTAAAGTCGATGTCGGCAGAAACTTCCGCCCGAAACTGCTGGTTGCCCACCACCGGGCTCAGGATGGAATTGATGGCGTTAACCATCCCGTCTTCCACCCGCTGGGTGTAGGAGAACTGCTGGTCGGTTAATTCTTCAGTGGCGGTTTGCGTATCGTCAGATAACAGGCGCCCGCGCTGGTCGACGATGGAGACATTCTCTGGTTGTAGCTCGGGAATCGAGCCGGCGACCAGGTTACGAATCGCGTTGACCGAATCCCGGTCCATCTCGGCACCGGCATACAAATCAGCAAATACCGAAGCGGTTGGTTGCCGCTGGTCGCGAACAAACACCGACCGTTCCGGTATCGCCAGATGAACCCGGGCCGTACGCACCTGATTGATTGACGAGATGGTCCGGGCCAACTCGCCTTCGAGGCTGCGCAGGTAGCGGGTATTTTCCATGAATTGGCTGGTACCAAGTGGCTGATCCTGATCCAGCAGCTCATACCCCACGGTCTGATCATCCGACAAACCGGCACCGGCTATAGCCAGGCGGGCCTGATGCAAATCACCCTGGCGGACCAGAATAACGCCACTGGCGGGGTCAATGTCGAAATCAACACCGGTAGTCTGCAGCACTTCAATGACATCAGCCGCCGCATAGCTGTTGGTGCTGTTCATCAGCGGCCGGTAGGCTTCTCTTTGCGACCACAGAACCACCGCTAACCCCAGTGCAATACTCGCTGCCAGGCCGATCAACAAGCCAAATTGGCGCATCATGCCCAACTTGTTGAAACCCAGTACCAGCGGGTGCAACCGGCTGGTTCCGGTGCTGTCGGCTTCGACCATTTCCGAGCGTTCAGTCGCCGCCATACCACGACCGTCACCGCGCGACCGGCTCGGCAAAGCGCTGTCACCCTGTTGCGATTGGCTGCCCATGGCCGATCCAGTGGCAGCGGGTACGTTTTCAGTCATGCTCTATCCTGTTGGTTAGCCTGGCTCCAAAAAGCGGAGCCTGTCTTTATGCGTTCAATAAGCAACGTCATTCAGATCGGCATGTTCATGATTTCTTTGTAAGCCTCGACCATCTTGTTGCGTACTTCGGTCATCGCCTGAAAGGAAACACTGGATTTCTGCAAGGCGATCATCACTTCAGGCAAGTCGACAGACGGGTCACCCATTTCGTAACGGGTAGCGATGCCGCTGGCCGCTTGCTGATTGTCGTTAACGGTATCAATGGCGGATTTGAACATGTCGCCAAAAGAAGGAACGTCCTCGCCGGGCGGTGTGCTTTGGGTGGCATTGATGCCCTGCGGCGCCAGACTATCCTGTACCTGCCCCGCCGGGTTCGCCTGCTCACGAGCCTGCTGCAACTGGCTGGCAAAGCCCGGGCCGTCTGCTCGGTTGGCCGTATTGGCAGGCGGATTCATCTGCTCGCGAATGGACCGCATCTGGCCCAGTACATTCTGAATATCGAGACGATGATCGGACATCTGTATTCCCCTTAAACACCCCGGCGATCAGGAGCGTCAAAAAAACCGGTGATTTGGGTCGATTCGGGCTCGGGGCGACAAAATACAGTCGCTTTACACTCGAAATGACCACTGACAAGGGAGACAGAGCAAAGGATGGGCCAATCTTTGCCGCTTGGGGTAGAAGACCGACAACACGTATTGATTACTCAGGTTTCGGAGTTCGGCTGAACTCGTGTGTGCAGTGCCGTCAGCGATTGGCATTGGTTGACTTTGGCCAACTTACTGCTCCCTCTCCCGTCCCACGGGAGAGGGGTGGGGAGAGGGTTCTCTTCCAGTTTTCAGTATTTAAATAGAAATCACAGTAGTAACGGCTGCGCCGTCCCCCTCTCTCTAGCTCTCTCCCCCAAGGGTGGAGAGAGGATTGGTAGGTTCCTCGCCAAGAGCAACTGGCACTGTCATATTCAACCAACTAACAGCTCCCGCTTTTTGATTTGAAAAACGTCAGACACAAAAAAGCCGGCTCAATGGCCGGCTCTTTTGTGATGTTTTTGGTCGGGCATGCAGGATTTGAACCTGCGACCCTCGCCACCCCATGACGATGCGCTACCAGACTGCGCTAATGCCCGAAAACGTCGCGAATAATACGCTAAGCAGTTGAAAAATCAAATCTTTTTGACGATTAATCGTCAGAGAGTAACTTCAATACCGCTTCGAGTTCGCGAATCATATCCTGAATCAGGGCCTGATGCTGATGTTGCATTACCTCGCCCTCTTCAGGGTCGGACAGTTTTTGCCGGGCACCCCCAATGGTAAAGCCATCTTCATACAGCAGATGACGAATCTGGCGAATCAGCACCACATCATCCCGCTGGTAGTAGCGACGATTACCCCGACGCTTTACCGGGCTGAGCTGCGGAAACTCCTGTTCCCAATAACGCAGGACGTGCGGCTTGACGGCACACAGTTCACTGACTTCACCGATGGTGAAGTATCGCTTCCCTGGGATAGGAGGCAATTCATTATTCTGGCTCGGTTCCAGCATATGCCTCGACTTTTACCTTAAGCTTCTGACCGGGACGAAATGTCACTACCCTGCGCGCTGAAATCGGGATTTCCTCTCCCGTCTTCGGATTACGCCCGGGGCGCTGACGCTTATCACGGAGATCAAAATTGCCGAACCCCGAGAGCTTAACCTGCTCGTTGTGCACTAACGAGTCGCGAATCTCCTCGAAGAAGATTTCGACCATTTCCTTTGCTTCACGTTTGTTTAGGCCAAGCTCTTCGTATAAGCGCTCTGCCATCTCCGCTTTGGTCAAGGCCATTCTCAGTTCCTCAGCGCAGCATCGAACCTCGTCTGCAAGGTGTTGATGATCGAATCCATCAAACTGTTTACTTCTTCATCAGTAAGAGTGCGCGAAGGATTCTGCCAGGTCAAGCCCAGAGCCACGCTTTTTCGTTGCGAATCAATACCTTTGCCGCGATAGATATCAAAGAGGGTCAAGCTTTCAAGGTCTTCTCCGGCCATTTCGCGAACGCTGTTCATCAGGTCCGAAACCGGTATTTCCTCGTCGACTACGACCGCCAGGTCACGCGTACTGCCGGGGTAACGGGACAGAGCCGTGAAGGCCGGCAACTGGGTTTTGACGATCCGGTCCAGGCGCAGCTCAAACAGAAAGGTCGGTTGCTTGATGTCCAGCTGTCGCGCCAGGCTCGGGTGCAAGGCGCCAATATAGCCAACCAGCTTGCCGTTTCGCTCGATGCGGGCACTTTGCCCCGGGTGAAGCGCCGTATGGCGGCCCGGCAGAAAATCGAACTCCACGCCTTTGACCAGCGACAGCACCTGCTCTACATCACCTTTGACGTCGAAAAAGTCGAGCGCCTCACCATTTTCAAACCAGGCCTCGGGCAATCGGCTGCCCGTCGCCACGCCAGAAAGCATGGCAATCTGCTCGGTGCCCTTGGAGCTGGCCCTGAAACGCAGCCCGGTTTCGAACAGCCGGACCCGGTCTTGCTGGCGCTTCAGGTTATGGGTCAGCGCCTTGATCAGGCCTGGCCATAGCGATACCCGCATAACGGCCATATCCGCGGAAATGGGGTTCGCCAGCTCGATACCCGCCTCTTTCGGAAACATGGCCTGCTGCAAAGCGGGCTCAACGAAACTGTAGGTAATGGCTTCCTGATAGCCAAGCGCTGCCAGCCGGTCTGCAAAGGCGGCCGTCGTCACCCGCTGCTCGGGTTTGCCACGCGGGCCCAGAGCGGCCTTGGGCTGGGTAACCGGCAATCGGTTATAGCCGTAAATGCGGGCAATCTCTTCGACCAGATCGGCCTCAATCGCCATATCAAAGCGCCAGCTGGGCGCCTTGACCTGCCAGACGCCGGTTGCGGTTTCCTTCAGCACAAACCCCAGACCGGTAAGAATGCGGTCAATCTCTTCACTGCTGATTTCCAGACCGAGGGCTGACGTTACATGCGCTGCACTCAGTGCAATGGTAGCGGCTTCAGGCACATTGGCTTTCACTTCCTGTACCTGAATCGGGCCCGGCTCGGCACCGCAGATGTCGACCAACAGACGCGTCGCCCGCTCGACCGCCACTTCCTGCAAGGCCGGGTCTACACCGCGTTCAAACCGGTGGCTCGCATCGGTATGCAAACCGAAGCTGCGTGCCCGGCCAGCAATTTCGAGCGGGGCGAAGAAGGCGCTTTCCAGGAAGACCCGACGGGTTTCCGGTGACACACCGCTCTGCTCCCCCCCCATAACGCCTGCCATCGCCAGCGGGCCTGCGCCATCGGTAATGAGCAGCACGTTTTCCGACAATGTCAGGGTCTGACCGTCCAGCAGCTCGAGGGTTTCTTTATCCTGTGCCCGACGCACTACGATGCCGTCTTTCAGGCGATCCAGATCGAAGCCGTGCAACGGCTGACCCAGCTCCAGCATCACGTAGTTGGTTACATCCACCACCGGATCGATCGAGCGGATACCCGACCGACGCAGGCGTTCAACCATCCACAATGGAGTGTCGGCGGCAACATTCACGTTATTCAGTACCCGGCCCACATAACGCGGGCACCCAACGGGGTCTTCCAGGCTAACCGGGAAGGTATCCTGATGCGTTGCGGCCACCGGTTCAATCTGGGGTGCGGTTACGGTCAGGTCATTCAGTACAGCTACTTCACGGGCCAGGCCGGCGATGCTCAGGCAGTCGGCCCGGTTGGGGGTCAGGTCAATCTCGATGCTCAGGTCATCCAGATTCAACAGGGCACGTATGTCCTGCCCTACCGGCGCTGACGCGGCCAATTCCAGAATACCATCGTGGTTTTCCGACAACCCCAGCTCTTTCTCGCTGCACAGCATGCCCTGGCTTTCGACATCCCGCAGCTTGGCTTTCTTGATCTTGAAATCGCCCGGCAATACAGCCCCAACCTGAGCCAGTGCCACTTTAATGCCGGCCCGCGCATTGGGCGCACCACAGACGATCTGCACCGTGCCTTCGCCGGTATCGACGCTGCACACCTGCAGTTTGTCGGCATTCGGGTGCGGCTCGCAGGCGGTAATGTGAGCGACGATAACGCCGGAAAACGCCTCGGCTACCGGCTCAGCGCCGTCGACTTCCAGGCCCGCCATGGTGATTTGGTCCATAAGCGCCTGAGCATTGAGGTCCGGGTTGACCCATTCGCGTAACCACTGTTCGCTAATTTTCATATTCTGTTAACCATCCTGACTGTTTGACGGATTACCGGGGCTCAGTTGAACTGGCGTAAAAACTTGAGGTCGTTCTCGAAGAACAGCCTAAGATCGTTAACGCCATAGCGCAGCATCGCTAACCGCTCAACCCCCATGCCAAACGCAAATCCTTTATAGGTCGTGCTGTCGATGTTCGAGGCCGCCAGGACGTTGGGGTGTACCATGCCGCACCCCATCACTTCCAGCCAGCCGGTCTGGCTGCAAACGCGGCACCCATCGCCCCGGCACATCACACATTCGATATCGACTTCAGCCGAAGGTTCGGTGAACGGGAAATAGGAGGGGCGGAAACGCACCGCCAGTTCCTTTTCGAAAAACACCCGCAGGAATTCTTCAACCGTGCCTTTCAGATCAGCAAAGCTGACGTCGGTATCGATCATCAGCCCTTCCATCTGGTGGAACATGGGCGTGTGCGTCAGATCCGAATCGCACCGATAGACACGCCCCGGGCAGATCACGCGAAACGGAGGCTCACCGGCTTCCATAGTTCTTACCTGCACCGGTGAGGTATGGGTGCGCAGCAAGGTGGTGGCGTCGAAATAAAAGGTATCGTGCATGGCACGCGCCGGATGATGCGAGGGAATATTGAGGGCTTCGAAGTTGTGATAGTCGTCTTCGATTTCCGGGCCGACGGCGACATCGTAACCAATGGCGGTGAAGAAGGATTCCATTCTGCGCAGGGTTTGGGTCACCGGGTGCAAGCCGCCCTTCCCCTGGCGACGACCAGGTTGAGTAACATCTACCTTTTCTTCAGCCAGGCGCTGGCTCAGCGCGGCC
>DASSWT010000067.1:0-5169 GCA_035704555.1 Saccharospirillum sp.
TCCAGGTAGCGGGCATCGCCCGCCCGCATCAGTATCTGGGCGAAATGCAGCGTGAGGTAAGCATTCAGGCCTGAGTGAATCATGTCTTGGTAGAAAGCCCCCTTGACGAAACACCGCTCCAGCAGGAATTCCACACAGTCGAGCAGGCGCGGGTCGTCTGGCGCCCACAACTGGAGGGGGTAACCGACCGCTAGCGAGCCGATGGCCCCGGCGTCGAGCCGGCGATAGGGTGAGGCCGGCATCCCCGGGCGGCCCAGCCTTTGCTGGCAATGCGCCAGGCTGCGTTCGATGGCCCGCTCGAAATCCCGGGCGCCGGCGTCAAATTCCTGCGCATAACGGCTGGATTGATCCGGCATCATGCGTGACGCAGCGTGCAAGCCCGCCACGCTCCAGAAATCATCCCAGTAATAATAGTCGTTCGGCCCCAGATGCTCGGCACTGAACCCGGCGGGCATCAGGCCGGCGTGTGGGGCATCCAGCTCATCCTTCAGACGTTTGCGCAGTATCCAGCGAGCGCCTTTCTCGATCTCGGAATGCCACTGTTCCGGAGTACGACCGGTGAGTTCAAAATAACGCTCCAGTATCCACAGCACCTCCCCGTTTGAATCCCACTCCCCTTCCTGGGAGCGGAAATACCCCTGAGCTGTCTGGCGAGCCGGAAACTGTTCCAGAGCGCGCTCGGCACGCTCGGTCAGGCCGACGTTCAGCAGGGCATTCACAATGTAGGCGGCATCCCGGAACCAGAAGCGTTTGTAGGTGTAGGGCCCGGGATAGACGTCCTTCGGTGAATGCAGAATCAGCGAGTTGATGGCCGCATCGTAGAGGAACTGGTATTGGGGGTCCGGACACTCCAACACACAATGCTGCTCGCGCAGCCGATCCCAGGCATCGGTCTGCAATGCCCTCACCTGTTCTTGCTCAATCGGAATGGTCGCGGTCAGTTCGCGCTCCTCGCCGGCTTTCAGTTCGAATAGGGCCGCAGCGGTCACCATGCCTACATCGCAATGTCCGGCCTGTTGATGCTCCCGGTCGTGAAGATGAATGTAGACATCGCCATTGCGGTAATCCGACGCAAAATGGCTCTCGGCCGGCTGGCTGAAATGCACCTTGTCTTTATCGTTAATGGTCCAGAAGGAGCGATCATCACTCAGTGACACATTGTTCACCAGAGCGATGCCCTCCGGGTTGTAGGGCCGCAGCGCCAACACCAGCAAGGCATCCTGGTCGCTGGTACCGGTCAGGCGAATCCGG
This sequence comes from Saccharospirillum sp., assembly GCA_035704555.1. GTDB lineage: Bacteria > Pseudomonadota > Gammaproteobacteria > Pseudomonadales > Natronospirillaceae > Saccharospirillum. The sequence goes on from DASSWT010000067.1 coordinate 1,252, forward strand.
CAGACCGGCTTTCCGTCCTCCAGCTCCACCCAGCTTTCGGAACGCAGACTCATACCCTCAAACCGGGACTCGGTCACCACACTCGCGCCACGCTCGAACTGCTGCTCCTGGCTGACCTTTGTCGCCCGGCAGGGCAACAGGCTGGTGCCATCCTCACGCATAATCCAGCCATCCAGCGACCAGCCGTCGTAAATCGGCGTCACCAGGCCGCGCGGGTCAACAATTGGCAACTCTTCGCAATCCGGGTGGCCAACAGCCGTCCAGTTACGGTGACTGAGATTAATGTGGGTGATCGAAAATGCCCGCGGAATAAAGGACGGATCGCGCGGATCAAACTGCCGCTCGATCCAGTAAGGCCAAACCCAATCGAGGTTATGCTGAACTACCCGGCTGTTGATCAACCCCCGGGCATGGAACACAACCCCGGCGCGCACTAACTCGATCGGCTCGCCCACCTCGGAAGGCTGGGCAAAACTGTGCAACCGTGCCAGCAGGGCGATGGGGTCAAGAAACCCCTGTTTACGGGCCACAAAGCGAATCGCAAAACGCCAGGGGAGCCAATTCATCCAATTCACGATGCTTCCTCCGTCAGGCTATCTGTATGTGTGTATCGGGCCAGTGCTCGACGCGCCAGTCGGTTCAGATAAATAACGGCAATCAGCGTTGCCACGAAACCGGCACCATAGAGCGACCACTCCAGCGGCGTGCGTCCGGTGTTGCGCACGCCCAGCGTAGTAAGGTCGGCCGCCAGCGAACCGAGGTAAACGTTGTGCAGGGAAAACGGGGTAAAACCAATCAGGGTCCCTATCACATACCCCTGGAATGAAAACTTGGTCAGGCCGAAAAAGTAGTTCGACACCTTACTCGGAAAAAAAGGGATCAGCCGCGTCAGCAAAACGATCTTCCAGCCATTGGGCGTCATTTCCTGGCTGACCAGACTTAGCTTGGCTTGCGAACGAACGAAACCCGCCGCGCGCTCGCCAAAGAAATGCCGTGCGACCAGAAAAGCAATGGCGGCGCCCAGCGTTGACCCCACCACCACATAGATGGTGCCTTCCACCACTCCGAACACAAAACCGGCACCCGTGGTAAACAACACGCCCGGCAACAGAAACACGATCACCAGTGCCATGACGGCGATAAACAACACCGGCCCCCAGATGCCCTGAGCCTCCACCCAGCGCAGCAATACCACCACTTGTTCGTGCACACCGAAGTACACCAGTACACCCAGCACGGCGCCTACAAACGCGACGCTCGCCAGGATGCCCCAGAGGGGCGACACTTTGCGCGGTAAACGGATGGTTGTCTCAGTCTCTTTCACAAGCAATCCTTCCAGCCAGCTGTCTATTTCGTTAAAAGCGCTTACCCCTTCAGAGTAGGCCGAACGCCTCCAATCGCAAGTGATGCCGACTCGTTCCGCGAGGTTCAATACCAGTTCCAAGCCTGAACCAGCGGACCTGCCAGCCCCATCCTTTACTCTAAAAATACACGCCGCAGCACCGGAGGCGGTACTTTTTGATTCAACCACTGCTACAACTGCGCACTCGCGCGCTACGCCGGGAAAACTTTCTCCTGACACCCTTATGTTCGGATGCATCCGGATTTTGCAAGGGGCGACTTGGCGGTACCAGTTGGCAGCCGGGGTTGAATTGTCACACTGGGACCGCACCAAGAGTTGCGAGGGAAAAGATGTCACGGAAACCGTTCCCTTACCTTTATTTTTTTTAAAAAGGAGGCTGACTCATGCAGGTAAAAGATGTCATGACAAAGCAACCGACCTATTTCGATGCCGATGTCACCCTACGGGAAGTGGCCAGCAAAATGCGTGAAGATGGTACCGGTTTTGAACTGCTGAGCGATGGTAACAAAGTCACTGGCGTCGTTACTGATCGCGACATCGCCATTCGTTCTGTGGCCGAAGGCAAAAGCCCGGATGACAAAGCCAGTTCAATCGCAACCGGTAAAGTGCTCTATACCTACAGAGACGAAAGCGTCGATCATGTTCTTCAGAACATGGCCGATCATGGTATTCAGCGGTTACTGGTGTTGAACAATGCCGAGAATAAGGACCTGGTAGGCGTGGTGACCCTGGGTGATATTGCCGACCACTGCAACGACGAAGCTCTGGCCAGAAAGGTGGTTAATGCCGCCCGGCATTACCACTGATCGTTTCCCGGAGTAGTGAAAAATAATAGCCAGAGCGGAGGCTCTGGCTATTGAAGAGGAAAGGTTATGTGCCAGGGAAGCCTGGCACATAAACAGAGCGGGTATTATGGCCATGATGGCAAAGGGTTTTATTAGTCCTTGCCGCCACAGCTTCCACAGCAAGCACCGTTCTCACCGTGCACGTTACCGGCAGTGGCTGTTGCAACAGCGCCGCCGGCAAAGGTATTAACAACACCGCCACCCAGAGTTGGCAAGGTGCTGCGGTTATCCAGGTACAAGCCTTTCACTACCTGCCAGGCAACCGCCAGGGCGCCAATAATGAACACCACGTCGCCAAAGGTTCTCACCCAGCGCAATGTCTGCAACAGTTCCTGCTGCATGAATTCCTCGCTGCGGGCATACCACATGCCCTCGGAAACACTGGCGCCAAACTGAATGATGCCTACCGGCAGAACACTGGTAACCAACATAAGAACCAACCCGCCGTTCAACCACCAGAAACCCGTCTTCATAAGCCGCTCGTTAAATTCCATGCGCGGGCGAATGTAGCGCAGTACCAGGAGTGTGAAACCCAGGGCGAGGAACCCGTACACACCAAAGAGCGCGGCATGGGCATGGACCGGCGTGGTGTTAAGCCCCTGAATGTAATACAGGGCAATTGGTGGGTTAATCATAAAGCCAAGAACGCCAGCACCAACCATGTTCCAGAACGCCACGGCAACAAAGAAAATAAGGGGCCACTTGATGTTGTTCATCCAGGGCGCGCGTGACTTCAGACGCCAGTGCTCCCACGCTTCATAACCCAGCAACACCAGAGGAACCACTTCCAGTGCGCTGAACGTCGCGCCGACCGCCATTACCGGCGTGGTGGTGCCGGAAAAATAGAGGTGGTGGAAGGTACCGGGAATCCCGCCGAGCATGAACAGCGAGGCAGACGCCAGGCTGGCCGCAGTGGCCAGAGTACGAGACACCAGCCCCATGCTGCAGAAGATAAACGCAAGCGCAGCAGTGGCGAACACTTCAAAGAAGCCTTCTACCCACAGGTGCACAATCCACCAGCGCCAATACTCCATTACCGAGAGGTGGGTGCGCTCACCGTAGAAGAAACCCGCGCCATAAAACAGGCCGATAGCTATTACCGACGCAGTTAAAAGAGCCAGCAGATTCTTGTCACCAGGTTGACGCAATGCGGGCACCATGCCACGCAGCATCAGAACCAGCCAAAGGACGATACCGGTGAATTTTCCGATCTGCCAGAGCCGACCCAGGTCGACATATTCATAGCCCTGATGGCCCAGCCAGAAGCTCAGATTAGCCGGCATGATCTGGGCGATGGCGAGATAGTTGCCCACAAAAGAACCTACAACCACAGCGACCAGTGCCCAGAAGAGTATATCGACACCGAGCTTCTGGAATTTTGGGTCTTTGCCGCCGTTGATAATGGGCGCAAGAAACAGACCGGCAGCCAGGAAGCCCGTTGCGATCCAGAACAGTGCGGACTGAATGTGCCAGGTACGCGTGAGCGTATAGGGAAACCATTCGGAGAGGTTTATACCATAGAACGTCTGGCCCTCTACGGTGTAGTGCGCGGTTAAACCACCAAGCATTACCTGAAAGATAAACAGAGCCACGACCAGGAACAGATATTTACCCAGAGCACGCTGTGACGGGGTGAGCGACACCAGTGACAGAGGGTCCCGCCCTGGCGCCACCGGCTCAGCTTCATCTTCCCGGCGAAGGAAAGCCCAG
>DASSWT010000080.1:0-18173 GCA_035704555.1 Saccharospirillum sp.
TATCCACCATGATCAGCCTCCTGTTCTCATATTATGTTCAGTTTGTTGAAAAGGGTCTAAAAGCTCGTTCTATCGGGCACCGCCCTCATTAAACAGGGCATCCAGTTTTGCTTCGAAGTCGTGATAGTTCAGCACATCGTATAAATCCATCCGGGTCTGCATCATATCGACCACGGCTTTCTGATCGCCTTCCACCTTAATGCTCTGATACACCTCCAGTGCCGCCAGACTCATGGCGCGGAACGCACTTAGCGGATAGAGCACCATGGCCACACCGGTTTCCGCCAGCTCATTCTGATTAAACAGCGGGGTCTGCCCGAATTCAGTGATGTTCGCCAGAATCGGAACATCCATGGCTTCGGCAAAGGCTTTGTAGTCGTCCAGGGTGTGCACCGCTTCGGCAAAAATGCCGTCGGCACCGGCGTCTACACAGGCACGGGCCCGGTCAATGGCGGCCTGCAGACCTTCCTGGGCAAAGGCATCGGTGCGGGCCATCACGAAGAAGTCATCATCCTGGCGGGCGTCCACACAGGCTTTGATCCGGTCGACCATTTCCGCCTGACTGACGATGGCTTTATTGGGGCGGTGGCCGCAACGCTTTTGCATGACCTGGTCTTCAATATGAATGGCCGCCACGCCTGCCCGCTCCATTTCACGAATGCAGCGGGCAATGTTGAAGGCTCCGCCGAAACCGGTGTCGATATCGACCAGCAACGGCAGCTCGCAGGCGCCGGTGATGCGCCGGGCATCTTCCAGCACATCATTCAGGGTGGTGACCCCGAGGTCCGGCAAACCAAAAGAGGCGTTGGCCACGCCGCCGCCGGAGAGGTAGATGGCGGAATGACCGGCACGCTCTGCCAGCATGGCTGTGTAGGCGTTGATGGTGCCAACGATCGGCAACGGGTTTTGTGCCGCCAGAGCGTCACGGAAGCGGCGGCCAGCCGTGGTTGCAGCCTTCATAACAGGGTCTCCTCAGTCGTTTGTTCGAGTACTCGACGTGCCGAGCGAATGTGTCGTTTCATCAGCAGCGAGGCCAGCTCACCATCGCGTTGTTGCAGTGCCTCGTAGATACGCTGGTGCTCTTCCAGTGCCTGGCGCGGGCGCCCTCGCCGGTGAGCCGACTGAAACCGGAACATGCGCACACGCTGGTACAACTCATCGCACAACAGGCTGATCAGCCAGCGGTTGCCGCTGGCCTGAATAATGTTGAAGTGGAAATCGAGGTCCCCCTCCTGCTGAATGTAGAACTGATCATTCTGGTCATCCAGGTAACGTTCATGTCGTGCCAGCACCGCACCGAGCTCTTGCAGGGCTTTATCGGTCATGGTCTTCGCTGCCAATTCACAGGCCAGCGATTCAAGGTTTTCGCGAATCTGATACAGCTCAATCAGCTCCTGCCGGTCAACCCCCACCACCTGCGCGCCGACGTGGGGTACCTTGCGCACCAGGCGGCGGCTTTCCAGGCGATGCAGGGCCTCGCGCAACGGACCCCGGCTAATACCCAGTTCAGTTGATAACTCCGACTCGCGCAACCTTTCATTGGGTGCGATATCACCCCGTACGATGGCCTCGAGCAGTTGTTGATAAATGCGATCAACCTGGGTCTTTGCTTCCATATATTGTCTACAATATTTTGAAAATTAGTGCATTAAACGGGTTAAACGGGTCAATTTCAACACCCATTGTAAACAATGAGACCAATGGACGAGTATGCAACCGCCTGTCATCGCAGGTATTCCAGTGGTGGTCACTGACACCCTATCGCCGAATCCTCTATACTGACGCCAGGCATCCAGCGACAGGAGCAGCACCATGAGCGAGCCGCGCTACGACATTTATTTCAGGGGCGATCTGCTCGACGGGTTTTATGCCGACTTCGTCAAAGCCGACATGGCTCAGCTGTTCAAGACAGACCCGGAGCGACTGGAGGCGTTTTTTTCAGGCACACCGCAACCAGTCAAACTGAAGGTCGACAAACCGACGGCGGCCAAATACAAGGCCGCGCTGGAGAAGATTGGGGCGAAACCGATCATTGTGCCGATGGGTAAAGCGCCACCGGCCGTCACCACCCCCAAGCCACAACCTGAAACCGGGCAGCCGGCTCAGGCCGGGCAAGCAGCTACAACACCAGCAGGGGAAGGCGACTGGAGCATTCTGCCGGCGGGCAGCGATATCGGCGAGCAACGCGATGTGCAACCGGTGTCAGTCGACACCAGCGGGCTGAGCATTGCTCAGGCGGGTGCCACCCTGGTTGAAAATCCCGAACGGCCTACCCCGGTTCAGGTTGATATTTCCGGCCTGTCACTGGATGAACCCGGCGTCACCCTGGTTGAGAACCCGGAACGCCCGGCTCCGGTTCAGGTCGATATATCCGCTTTATCGCTGGATGAGCCAGGCGTCACCCTGGTCGACAACGACAAGGCAGCACCGCCCCCGCCCCCGGATATCTCGCATTTAACACTGGAATAACGGCTGTTTAACGGTACCGTGTGCGCCCCCGGTACCAGCGCTCCTTGTCGGCATACATCCGTTCGTCGGCGAGTTTGAGCACCTCTTCCGGAGGTACCTGGTCGGAGCTGGCGAGGCCGATGCTCAATTGGATCGGGGTTTCTATCTGGACACCATCGTCGGTAGTCAGACTGATGGTCTTATCCTTCACCTGTCGATCAATGCGCTGCATCAGAGCCGCAGCGCCTTTGTCGTCCTCACTGTGGCAGAGAATCACAAACTCATCACCACCGTATCGGAAGACCTGATCCTGGTCGCGGCATATATCCTTGAGCGCATCGGCGACAAAGCGTATCAGCTCGTCGCCGGCGGCGTGACCGTATTGATCGTTAACCGGTTTAAGACCGATCAGATCAATCAAAATCACTGAGAAGTGATCATTGGCATCGGTCTTCAACCGGTTTTGGGCTTCAGTCAGTTCCGATTCCAGATGCCCGCGATTATAGATACCCGTCAGTGCATCGCGCTCAGCCGCGGCTTTCAGCTCAAGTGTCAGCAGCTTGTTGGCCACCGCTGTGCCCAGCTGTTTGATCAGCAACTGCAGCGCCTGCCGCTCCTCGTCCGGCAGGGTCGCCCCCTGTATCAGCAACAGCCCCTGAAACCGGTCGAAGCGCTCGCGCAAGGGAAACACGAAACTGCCAGTATGCTGATCCGTAGTGCTCAGAAAATACCCCTGCGGCAAATGCTCCCGCACCCGTGCCAGACGGCGCCTGAGAATGTTCTGCTGCTCCGCATCGAGATCCGGTGTAAATGTGGCAAAGTACAGCTCATCGTGCACTTTCGGGTCTTTTAAGACGAAACCGAAGGATTGATCCGGGTACAAGCGTTGCAGTACCCCAAGCGCGGCTTCCACCAGCGCCTCGAAGGATTCAACCTGATCGTTCAGGTCACTAAGCTCCAGCATGGCAGTAAAAATAATGTTCTTTTGCTCGGCATTCCTTTTGGTGCCCACTAACCGTGAATTTTGCCGATAAAACACCCAGGCGATGCTGAAAATATAGAGTTGCAGCGAGGTCATCGTCAGCACATTAATGCCCAGCGGCGCCTCAGGGGCCCAGACTACCGTCGAGACAAACGCCACCCCAGCGATTCCCGCTACGAAATAACCGAGTGCCCAGGCACACTGGCGCACGCCACCGGTCATGGTGTTGTTCAGGATCACCGCGGCGAGCAGCGTGAACGATATCCAGCCGGAAAAGTTGATATGAGCACACCAGGCGCCCAACATCAGCCCATCAAACAACATGGCACGGCGTTCCACACTGACGGTGGCGCGGCGCCAGCGGTCAAACCAATACAGCAGATGGGGGTAAACCAGAAAATACAGGGCAGCAACAGGCAGGTTCCATTGCGACCAGCCTCGCTCCAGCGTCAACCAGGCAATGGCGACAAAGGTGGCGCCAAACCCCAACACTCGGGGGGTGTAGTTAACCCGCGTCAACCTTGGCAGTTGATACCCGGGCGCTGAAGATAAGGACGTAGGCAGAGTGAGACCTCCAGTGACGAATCGCTTTTTAACCTTCCCTGCCAAAACACACCAGCCTTCGTGGCCCGGCCAAAAAGCAGCCCCGTGAAAACGCTTCGTTGCAACCTTAGGGCGCGCGGTCTGCGTTATACTGGTTAATACAGTGTGGTCCATGCACCAAGCTGGGGCAAGCTGACCCAACTCTGTTTTCTTGTAAACCTCACTAGGGAGCCGTTGTGCACCGGACTTTTACTCGCAATGACAACTGATTCAGACCGCCAATCTAATCGACCAGCCTCGCGGTCGGCGCTGTCTTCCCCGGTTTTCCGGGACTACTTTATCGCCACCAGTTTCGCCACCCTCGGCATCTGGATTGCCCGCTTCCTGATCGGCTGGAGCGTCTGGGAGCTGACGCTGTCGCCCTTCTGGGTGGGCGTTACCAGCGCGGTGCTGCTTGCGCCGACCTTTCTGCTGTCGCCGATCTTTGGCGTGATCTCGGATCGCATCGACCCTCGTGGTGGCGTGGTCACCACGGCACTGCTCAACACCCTGATCTGCGTCAGCATAGCGCTGCTGTTTTTCTTTGATGCGATCAATCTGGCCGCCCTGCTGGCCTCGGCACTGGCATTTGGCTGCGTTACCGCCGCGCATCACCCGATGCGGCTGGCACTGGTGCCAAAAATACTCAGCCGGCATCTGTTGCCCAGTGGCATCGGCATGACCGCCATTGTATTTAATGTTTCTCGTATCATCGGTCCGGCACTCGCTGCGGGCATCATCAGCATCGCCAATGTGGGTATTGCCTTTGCGCTTTCGGCTTTATGTTTTTCCGGCACCCTGACGTTTCTGTTGCGCGTACCCCGCGTAGCGCCCGCCGCACGGGACCGAAGCATCAGCCTGTTGGGCGATATGCTGGCCGGTTTCCGGTTTATCCGCCAGGCGCCGCTGGTGCGTCTGGTACTGCTGATGACGCTGACCAATGGCCTGGTAGGCCGGTCAGTGCTTGAACTGTTGCCGGCGATTTCCGGCGAACTGACCAGCGGCAGCGCCCAGAACCTGGCCATTCTGACCGGGGTCGCCGGTGCCGGTTCCATCATCGGCGGCGTGATTGTGTCGCGCCAACGGGGCGACCTGGCTCGCATCAGCCGGCTGGTGTTGATGGGCCTGGTGATCAGCTCCGCTGCATTGTTGCCGTTGCTCAGCCTGAACAGCCTGGGGTGGCTGATCGCAATTATCAGCCTGTGCAGCCTGGCGATGACGGTGATCGGCACCGGCTGCCAGGCGTTGATTCAGATGATGATCGATGATCAGTACCGCGGCCGGGTAATGAGCATCTGGACCGTCGTCAGCATGGGCAGCCCGGCCATCGGCGCTCTGGTGATTGGCGCCCTGTCTGAGTGGTTTGGCCTGGTACCGACGCTGGTATGCCTCTCGGCTCTGGCGCTCGCCTTCAGCCTGAACCTGACCCGACAACGCCGGCGGTTTGCAGACGTCTAATGATGCTACCGAACCCCTAATTGACGTTCCAGGCAGTGCACCTGCTGGCGCAGCATCTGTACCTGCTCCAGCAGGTCCATCGCCACTGCGACGCCTTGCCAGTCCAGATCAAGCTCACGCCTCAGGCGCACGGCCTGTTGCAGTGTCGGCAATGCCGAGACCTGAAACTGCCAGCGATCGGACGCGGCGGTTTCAGGGGTGACCAGGCCCAGTTCCACCAGCTCGATCACCAGTGTCTGTTTCAGACCACAGCGTTCGCAGAGCTCGTTCAGGCTCAGCCTGAGCTCCGCTTCATCCAGCTGCTGTTCCTCGATTACGACCGTTGTGATGTCTGTGCTCATAACCGTTTCTCCAGCGACTTTCTTGGGTTAAACCCCTTTTCCGCTTCGGCCAGGTCCCGATACAGCGCCTCAGACTTGGCCGAATGATGAGCCGGCAAGGTAACCTGCACCGTGACGATCAGGTCCCCGGTGGGGTTGCGGCCCAGCCCACGCCCCTTCAGGCGCAGCTTTTTACCGCTCACCGAGCCTTTGGGGATGGTCAGGTTGACCGAGCCGGTCAGCGTCGGGACTTCCACCTTCGCCCCCAGGGCGGCTTCCCAGGGCGCAACGGGCAGCGTCAGCAACAAGTCCCGTTCGTCTACCGCAAACAGCGGGTGTGGTGCCAGCTCTATTTCCAGAAACAAATCACCAGCGGCACCCCCGCTGTGGCCGGGGCCGCCCTGGCCAGCCAGCCGAATGCGTTGCCCGGCGACCACACCGGCCGGTATTTTTACGTTCAGTGTTTTGGCTTTATGATAGAAGCGGCCCTGGGCGTCAGCAGCCGGCACCTCCAGCTTGAGCGTTCGCTGCACGCCGGTTACCGCCTCTTCCAGAAACAGCGCCAGTTTATGATGCATGTCCTGCCCGCGGTGGCTGAACGAGCCGCCCCAGTCGCCCCCTCTGGCCTGGCGAAAACCGCCAGCCATATCGGCACCTGCCATACCCTCTCCAGCCATTCCGCCTCCAAAGACAGATCTGAAAAAGTCGCTGAACTGACGGCTTGCTTCGTCATCGTTCATGCCCGCGCGTGACCCTGCTGACCGACGGCCTCCGCCCGAAGCACGTAACGCCCTGATCTGATCGTATTCGGCTCGCTTGTCGGCATCGCTGAGTACTTCATAGGCCTCCCCGACTTCCTTGAATTGCGCTTCGGCATCTTTTTCCTTGCTGACATCCGGGTGGTACTTTCTCGCCAGCTTGCGATAAGCCTGTTTGATCTCTGCCTGGGTCGCCTTATCGGTCACACCCAGTACTTTGTAGTAATCTTTAAAATCCATAGCGTAAGCAGCTCTCCCAACCAATCGACCCGACCGGACCCGTCCCACTCTTTCAGTGGTCCGGCTTGTTACGATGATCGCCCTTATTATGCAGCCAGAGTCAGAAAACAGTCACTCCAGTAAAGACCCTGAACCTAAAAACAGCAATGGGTTCTACCGAGACGGTTCATGCCGTTTTATAGCAATGCCATAGGGTCAAAGTCACTGTCATATTAGCGCTGGAATGCTATGGTTTGCTAAACGGTCAGGCGGAATTTTCAAACGTGCAATTGGGCTTTACACCCGAACAGATCGAACTGAAGCGCACTCTGGTATTGATGCGCTTTTTTGCCATATCTGGCAACTTGATCATGGTTCCCTTTGCAATACTGGCTGCCTGGCAGAGTATCTGGATTCGCTTCTGGATACTGTTACTGGTGATCAGCGTGGTCACCAGCCTGGTGGTCACGGCCCATGTACGCCAGCAAACACGCGGCGCAAAAATCGCACTGGCGCTCGTACTGTGCCTGTTCGCGCTGTACCTGACGGTGTCTGGCGGCCAGGATGGCACCGGTGTCTATTTCTCCTTCACGCTGATCCCGATGATGATCGTCATCGCCGGCTGGCGAATGGGCCAGCTGCTGGGGGGCGTTTATACCCTGATGCTGCTGATTGCGTTACTGATCGATTTGCCCTGGATGTACCCCTACTCCGCTGAAGCCATGCCGCGCCTGATTGCAGCGACGCTGTTTATTGTTCTGCTGAGCCTGTTGATCGAATGGACACACGTGCAATCTTATCTCGCGATAAAACACACGGCGGATGTACACCGGAAAAACTCCCTGACCGATCCGCTGACTGGCCTGATGAATCGGCTGGGGCTGGAGCGCCAGTTGCTGAAGTGGACCCGGCCCGATCAACCCGCCTGCGTCGCACTGATCGACATCGATCACTTTAAAGCCGTCAATGACCGCTACGGTCACGACATGGGCGACCGGGTACTCTCTACCCTGGCCAAGGTGATGCGCAATAACCTCAAGGAAAGCGACCATGTCTGTCGCTGGGGTGGAGAGGAGTTCGTGCTGGTACTCCTCGACCTGCCCGAGAGTGACGCGCGCACCATAGTAGATGAACTGCGCAAACTCGTTGCCCGTCGCCAGTTTAAGTTCGAAGAACACAGCATCGACTTGCAGTTCAGCGCCGGCCTCGCCGCCTTCAACGGCGAAGCGGATTTCAAACGCGCCCTGAAACTCGCAGACACCCGGGTTTACCAGGCCAAATCCAACGGCCGCAACCAGGTTGTATCCGGTGCCGATGAGCATTGAGGCCTGATTTTTGACTTACTGGCAGGCCAGCACAGCCCGCTTCAGATATTCATCCTGCCCGGCCAGCCCCATTAGCTGAATACCGATATGCTGACCCTGCGCATCACACCCGGCAGGCAATGTAATGGCGGGGCTGTCGAGCAGGCTGGCGACCATGCTCAACCTGAGGCAAGCGGTATTGGCGGCGCGGTAGGCGTCATCGTCTTTCAGTAACGGGTCCAGAAGCGGTGCAGTTTGCGCAACCGTGGGCGACAGCAACAGTGCTGACCCCAGTTGTTCAGCCAGCTCACGCTGTAACCTCACCCGCTCCCGGTAAAGCGTGACGACATCGGCCGGTGACCGCTGCTCGAAGGCCAGAATACGGTCCCGTACCCGGGGGTCAAAGCGGTCTGGCGGAACGCTGGCCAGCAGCTCCCGGTACTCGGCCAGGGCTTCATAACCGCCCAGCCAGCCGTATTGTGCAGTTAGCCGGTGACACTGCTCAACGGCCGGAACAGGGCGGCGCACTACCCGAATACCTTGTGCCTGCAACTGGTCTGCGTAGGCCAGCGTTGCCTCCCGCACGGCGTTTTCGAGGGCTTCGTCTTCCAGGGCCTGCTCATCCAGCACTACCGTTACCTGATCTTTAATCAGACCAGTGCGAAGGCCTATGGGCTCGGCACGCAACAGATCATCAACCGCCAGACAATCTTCCAGGGTTTGGGCGATAACGCCCGGTGTATCCAGGCTGCGCCCAAGCGGCAGAACGCCGCGCACTGAATGATGGCCCGTGGTAGGCCGGTAAGATACCAATCCATTGAAAGCGGCAGGTATGCGCAATGAGCCCGCCGTATCGGTTCCGATGGCGACTGGCACCAGCCCTTTCGCCACGGCCACCGCCGACCCACTGCTAGAACCGCCCGGAACCCGGCGCCCGCCATTGCCGGGCGTCGCGTCTGGCGTGCCGTAATGCGGGTTCATGCCCAGACCGGAAAACGCGAGCTCGGTCAGGTTGGTTTTGCCAATGCTGACCATTCCCCCCTGGCCAGCACGCCGGACCAGATCGGCATCCTGAGTGGCGGGTTCACTGAACACCCGGCCACCGGCAGTAGTTACGTCTCCGATGGTATCAAACAGGTCTTTCCAGGCGATCGGGACGCCATCCAGCGGCCCCAGGCGGCAGTTGTGATCCCTTCGCCACCGGGATTGTTCGGCTTCGCGCCAGGCTCGGTCGTGTAGGACTTTAAGGTAGACGTCCGGGTGTTGTTCGGCCCGGGTGAACGCCTGCTCGGTGAGGTCGACCGGGTCGATCTCTCCGCGGGCAATGGCATCACCCAATTGCAGTACGGTTGGCGCAAGGCTTGGCATAAAAAGGGCTCCATGATCGGGAGACCGGACACCGCCGGCTATGGCGTAAGATTGTTGAGCGACTGTTTAACCCTGTCGATGGCTTCCATGATCCGGTCGCGGTCGTAATTGCGAACTTTTTCCACATCCATCGACAGTGAAAAACCTTCCAGATCGACCTCAGTGTAGCTATGGCGCGCGCCCAGCTCCTTGCGGAAATCGACAACCTGATAGACCGGCACCGGGCGGGAGAAGCCCTTGGCGTTGATCCGGCCTTTCTCACGGCACAGTATGGTGTCTTTAATCAGTGCATAGGTTTCGTAAGACACCAGAATTTCGCCCGGCTCCGCCGAGGATTCCAGACGCGAGGCCAGGTTAACCTCCTTGCCCAGAATGGTGTAGTCCATACGGGTCTCGGCGCCAAAGTTGCCCACAGTACAGTAGCCACTGTTGATGCCCATGCGAATTTCCAGCGGGTGCTGAATGCCCTGGGCACGCCAGCGCTGGCGCAAAATGCGCATCAGTTTGCGCATTTCGATCGCCATAGAAACGCAGGCCAGCGCATCTTTGCGCACACCCTTCGATTCAGGGTCACCAAAGAACACCATGATCGCATCGCCAATAAACTTGTCGATGGTGCCGCCGTATTTCATCACCACCCGGCTCATTTCAGTCAGGTAGGTATTAATCAGTTCGGTTAACGCTTCGGCTTCCATCATTTCCGATATCTCGGAAAAGCCTTTGATGTCGGAAAAAAACACCACCAGCCGCTTGCGCTGGGTTTCCAACTTCACATCCCGCTTGCCCCGAAAAATGGTTTCCCAGACCTGCGGCGACAGATATTTCGAAAGCTTCTGCGACAAGCCGCGATATTGCTGGCTCTGGCGTTGCAACTCCTGACGCGTCATCTTCAGATAACGCGCTTGCTGAGCGGTGTAATAGGCATTCACACTGACATGCAGGCCCGCACCAAAGGCGGCGATAACATTGGTCAGCACCGTGGTCTCGGTAAAGATCGGCTGCGGCTCAATGAGGTACATAACACCCGCACCCATTGCCAGGAACAACAAACAGAGAATGTAAGACGAGGGTCGGCCCACACATATAAAACTGGCATTGGCCATGATCAGCAACAGCATGGTCGGCACTAGCGGTGAGCCCATGGCAACCAGAATGGCGCCGATAAAAAACGCATCGAACAACATCAGCGTGTAACCCACCTGTTTCGGGTAACGCCGACGCATAGGCATGCTTAAAAACCGAATCAGAGTCGGGTACAGCAGGCAAAAAGCGACAATAATCGAAAACTGGTTGGAGATCTGGCCTGCGTACAAAATGCTGACCAGCGTGCCCGCCAGGGTGAGATAGATCAGCGAGCGGGAATTGAATTCAGCCGAGATGGGCAGAACGGTAAAATCATCGGTCAGTTCAATATCGGTATCCGAGCCGGTATCGCTACCTCGTGCGGGCACCCTGTTTTTAGGGTCTGTTGCCCGCCGCCCGCGCACTGGGGCCGACGGCCTGGGTGTGCCATTTTTTTTATTGTCGGTGGCCATGTGCCGTTTCTGCATCCAGTATCAACCCCGGTACGGTCAGGGGCTTATGTTAAACCAATCAGACCGGTACGATAACTGAAAACGTACGTGAAATCACTGAGTTGACCATGACCCGAACGCCAGACCCGCAAGCACCTGAACAGCCCGCGCTCACCTTGCTGCAACAGCGCGTCTCCCATCCGCGCCTGACAGACCCCGGCCCCAGCCAGGCGCAACTGGCCGAACTCTACAAAGCCGCCTTCCGCGCACCAGACCACGCCTGGCTGCGCCCGTGGCGGTTTATCGAAGTTAGCGGTGACGACCGCATACGCCTGGGCGAGTGGATGGCCAGCAGCGCCAAACAAGACGACCCAGAGCTGACCGACAAACAGCACCAAAAGCTCCTCAACAGCCCAATGCGGGCGCCCACGGTCCTGATAGCCTGGGCTGAGATCACCGACCACCCCAAAGTACCCGCCATCGAACAAGTCCTGGCCACCGGCGCAGCCGTTACCAACCTGGTCAACGCCGCCCACGCCATGGGCATCGGCGCCGTCTGGCGCACCGGCGCACCTGCCTACAGCCCAACGCTGAAGCAGGCCCTGGGCATGGCAGAAAAAGACCATCTGGTTGGCTTCATTTACCTCGGTACCCCCACCGGCGAAGACAAACCTGTACCCGCCGTCGATACAGCCGACTACGTCAGCCAGCTGCCAACCTGAGGAGCCCAGCGGGTGCGGTGCTGGCAACCACACAATAACTACCCTAACTGGTTGTTTTACCTCAAAAACTTGCAAAACCACTAGGCATCCTATAACCTTCGCCGCCGTTGTTTGCCGCTGCGCAGACGACCGATATGGTGAGGTGGCCGAGTGGCTGAAGGCGCACGCCTGGAAAGTGTGTATACGGAAACGTATCGAGGGTTCGAATCCCTCCCTCACCGCCAGATTCCACAAAAAAGCCCCCGCTCCGCAAGGAGTGGGGGCTTTTTTGTGGAATCCCGGCCGTGAGGGCGGTGTGGACGAACCCTCCCGGGTCGGCCTCAATCACCGGGCCCAACCCAATCTGGAGCCCAACACAAAGCTGAATATCCTAAGAGGCAATCATTGACCATCTGTTTTCTTTCTCCCGGTCAATGCCTTGCGCACGCTAACAATGGAACTATTGGTAGCGTCCGTTAAAACCGGTTTAGGAAACCGTGAGGCATAAGCCTCTGGCTCAGTATGGTGGGCATCGAGCATGGGATGTAGGCGAGCTTTCAGGTTCTGGCTGGTTTCAGCGGACTGAATAGGTTCGCCCAATACATCGAGCAACGCCCCTTCCAAACACTGTGGCTCCCACAAAATAATGGCGTAGCCGTGCTTTTCAGCTAACTGTCGGCTTGTCGCATCAATGGGTATGTCACTATCCAACACGATAAACCGATGATCATAGTCATCGTTTTTATACTTACGCGTGGTGTTGGCAATAACATTGCCCGGCGACCCTCCAGACTCCTTATTAATGCTTGCACGAATACCAGGGCTATCCTCTCGAAACACTCGATTCATGTGTTTGACAAATGCCTGATCATCCGGCCCTTCACCCACAATAAGCAAAGCCGTTTTTACGACATGGCGCCTGCGGACCCTGGATTTCTTAGCCATGACGATTACAACTCCGGTGTGGCACCCAGGGCACCGGCCATGTATTTAGCGTACAGATTGTCGTCTGCCCGTAAGCCTGTCATTTCATCGAGTCGCCACGCCTCGCTGCGCTGGTTACGCTTTTCAACCAGATAGACCTGATGCTTCTGCAAAAGGTTCAATACTTCAGGCGTATGACAAGTAAAGATCAACTGGGCCTGATGTGGGTTGGTGTGATCGTATTCAAACCACTCCAACAATTGCGGCACTAAGTGAGGATGCAGATCGTTATCGAGCTCATCGATCACTGCTATTCCACCACCATGCAACGCGCGCAGAATGGGTTCCAATAAAACAAAGGCCGATTGAGTACCACTTGATTCATACAAAAACGGCAGTTCGAAGGTCTCATCTTCTTCAGTTCTATGAATACCATATGGGAGATAGAACAGTTCTTCACTCCCTTTATCATTAGGTCCAAATACCCGGCGAATATCAATATCCGACAAGCCCAGGTCGAACTTGCACATCGCTTCTGAAACTCGCGCCATTGTCACGGGCCGCTTATGAAACTCTTCAGCTACCCGCATAACGTCACTACGAGCAAACGGTAACCTGCCACTATCAACGACATTGCTAGAGATAAGATCAAAGAAATCAACAAAAGGACTAGCCTCGGGAACATCGTAGCTGTGAGCGGCGGCTATCAATGAAGCATTCCCTCTAATACGTTCAGCCTGTGCTTTCTGAAATGGGAACCCTTTCTGACGGAACTCGTAGCCTTTATTAGTTTTTTCCCGTTTAAATAAGTAACTGAATTGCGAGCTCGTTTTTTCATATAACGCCTCGAAGCTGACTTCCTTTTCAACAATCTTGAGCTCATACCGATAATCGACACCGCCCATCATAAATTCAAGTTCAAACAGGCTGGGTTTGTCTGCCTTGAGCAGATGCGGTTCACAGGGAATCTTGTCGTCTGGGTCAACTTTCAGAAACGAATCAACAACAAACCAGCTTAAAAAAGCGAAAGGCTTTAGCAGTTGGGTTTTACCAGAACCATTGGCACCAACAACAGCAACAGCCTTGTTGTAGCGCTGGCCATCGACAACGATGTCGTAGCCAGATGGAGTCGGCTTTTTGCCCAGGGCAAAATCAATGACCGCCTCATCCGCGAAACTGTAAAAGTTGTTAAACGTGAAATTCTTGATCATATAACTATAAAACCAACAAATTTTCGTTGATTCTGGACTTTAACGAAGAGTTTAGCAAGTTCATCACCCGGTATACATTTCCCGGCAAACACCTACTAATGCCGCTCGCTGCACCTCTGACAATTCCTCCGGGTAGGCCAGCCCGATAACCAGCTCTGCTTCCCACCCCTCGATAGACCGCAACTCCATATCCGGCCGCTGCCGGTTTTCCGGCCAGTCCGGCACCAGCGCCACACCCACGCCAGCGGATACCAATGCCAGGCTGTACTCAATCGTCCTAATATGGGCCCGTGTCTGAATCCCGATATCCAGCCGGTGCAATGTTTGGCGCAACTGCTCCGTCGCCTCGCAATGCGAGCGCAAAATAAAAGCTTCCCCTTCCAGGTCCTGCAATTGAATCCGCTCCCGCAGTGTCAACGGGTGCCCCGCCATCAGCGCCAGACAATATCGATCCCGCCAAATCGGCTCGAACGACTCGTGCGGCAAGCACATCGCTTTAGTGACCACCCGGGCATCACAAGCCTCCTCCGGGTTCACCAGCGTCAGCTCCAGATTCACCATCCGCGCCATCACCCGCTTCAACCACAGACTCATTCGTTCCGCCCCGAGCGAGCGCATCAACCCCAGGCACAGCGGCTGTGATCGTGTAGTCTGGTTAAAGGTCTGCACTATGGCTTCGCTATCGGCCACCAAATGCGCCGCCAGCGGATACAACCGCTCGCCTGCATCGGTGGGTCGCACGCCCTTGGAATGACGTTCGAACAACACCGAACCCAGCTCTTCCTCCAACTGCCCAATCGCGGCCGAGATCGAAGGCTGCGCCACAAAACACCGCCTGGAAGCCCCACTCACCGACCCGGTTTCATAGGTCGCCAGAAAATACCGTAGCCGCCGCAACTCCATCGGAAAATCCTATAGCTGATAGAACAATTCCATATTACTCCTTCACCCAAGAGCCCGATAGCATGAGAAAGCGACTACCATAAACCTCATCCACATCTTTGGAGCGCCCCTATGAGTGCCGCCAACACCCTGTTCGACGACCTGAGAAACCGGCTGATCGACAGCCCGTTGCCGACACTCGGGCGCGATGCATTGCCGCTGGCGGCATCCGGCCTGAGCAAAACCCTGCTCGCCGAGCTGTTCGAAACCCAGCTAACCAGCCGCATGCTCGACTACCAGGCCCGGCTGCTGCAAAGCCAGGGCGACGCTTACTACACCATTGGCAGTGGCGGCCACGAGGGCAATGCCGTATTCGGCAAAACCTTCCGCGCCACCGACCCGGCTTTTTTGCACTACCGGGACGCGGCTCTGTTCATTCAACGCAGCAAGGCTGTTCCGGGGCAGACCATCACCTGGGACATGATGGTCAGTTTCATGGCCTCGACCGACGATCCCATTGCCGGTGGCCGTCACAAAGTGCTCGGCTCCAAAGCCCTGAACGTACCCCCACAAACCAGCACCATTGCCAGCCACCTGCCCAAGGCCATTGGCGCGGCTTACAGTCTGGGCGTTTGGCAACGCATCGGTAAAAGCGGCAACTGGCCGCGTGATGCGGTGGTGCTGTGCAGCTTCGGCGACGCCTCGCTGAACCATTCCACGACTCAGGGGGCCATTAACACTGCCCTGTGGACCGCCTACCAGGGTATCCCCATGCCGCTGGTGCTGCTCTGTGCCGATAACGGCATTGGTATCTCCACGCCCACACCCAGCGGCTGGGTCGCCGCCAGCATGCAACACCGGCCCGGCCTGCATTACCTGGCATGCAACGGGCTCGACCTGGTCGATACCTGGCAGACTGCCCAGCGCGCCGAGCACCTGGCGCGCACGCTGCGCCAACCCGTTTTCGTGCACATGCGCTGCGTACGCTTGCACGGCCACGCCGGCTCCGACGCCGAACAGGCCTACCGCAGCAAAGAACAAATCCAGCAGACCATCGAGCAGGACCCGCTCGGCTACAGCGTCGCCCGCCTGGTGAACGAAGCGGGCTTCAGCCGCGACGACCTGGCACAGCTGTTCGACCAGACCCGCGCACGCATCAGCGCCATCGCCGAACAGGCCAGGGGTCGGCCGCGCCTGCAAGACCCTAACGACGTTATGGCCGCCATTGTGCCGCCACCCCGGAAAAGCCGCGCCAACCCAAACGCCAAACTGCCCAGGCATAGCAAAACCCCGCAGCCCATGGCCAAGCTGATCAACCAATCCTTACATCGTCTGATGGCCCGCCACCCCAACATGGTCATGGCAGGCGAAGACATCGGCCTGAAAGGCGGCGTCTACGGCGTGACCCAAAAGCTGCAACAGCAATACGGCCGCTACCGGGTCATCGACACCCTGCTCGATGAACAAAGCATCCTGGGCCTCGGCATCGGCCTGGCGCAAAACGGCTTGCTGCCAGTGGTCGAGATCCAGTTCCTGGCCTATCTGCACAACGCTGAAGACCAGTTGCGCGGCGAAGCCGCCACGCTCAGTTTCTTCTCCAATGGCCAGTACACCAACCCCATGGTGGTGCGCATTGCCGGGCTGGGTTACCAGAAAGGCTTTGGCGGCCATTTCCACAACGACAATTCACTGGCCGTGCTACGCGACATTCCCGGCCTGCTGGTCGCCTGCCCGAGCGACGGCGAAAGCGCCGTCGGCCTGATGCAGGAAGCAGTACGCCTGGCCGACGAAGAACAGCGTGTTGTCGTCATAATCGAACCCATCGCCCGCTACCATGCCCGCGACCTTTACGAGACCGACGACGGCGCCCTCTGCCAACCGGACCCAGGGCCAGACTATCGCCTGCCCAAAGGCCAGGCACGCCTCTGCGAAGCGGGCACAGACCTCGCCATCATCACCTACGGCAACGGCGTCTACCTTTCCCGCCAGGCGCGCAAGCAACTGGCCGAACTCGGGCTCTCGGTGCGCATCATCGACCTGTGCTGGCTGACCGGCATCGACCACGATGCGCTCTACCAGGCCGTTAACGACTGCGAGCACATCCTGGTGGTCGACGAATGCCGGCGAACGGGCTCAATCAGCGAAGAGCTGGTGGCGGAACTGACCGCCCACGGCGTCGCCCACCACCGGCTCGACCGCCTGACCGCAAAAGACAGCTTCATCGCCCTCGGCAAGGCCGCCACCAGCACCCTGCCCAAGGTCGAAGACATCGTGCTCCATGCCCAGGCGCTGGCCCAACCCAAACAAGTCACCACCAAGGACGTTGCCCATGCCCGCTAAACAACGCGCCGTCGTCATCTGCCCCGGACGTGGCACCTACAACGCCCAGGAGTGGGGCTACCTGACTAAAAACCACGGCAACAAACCCGACCTGCTGAACCGGTTCGACCAATACCGACGCGACCAGGGCCAACCCAGCCTGACCGAGCTAGACAGCGAAACCCCCTTTTCAATGAAAACCCACACCCGCGGCGACCACGCCTCCAGCCTGATTTACGGCTGCAGCATCGGCGACTTTAAAGACATAGACCGCGACCAGTACGACATTGTCGCCATCACCGGCAACTCCATGGGCTGGTACACCAGCCTGGCCGCTGCGGGTGCCCTGACCGACCTCGACGGCCTGCACCTGGTCAACACCATGGGCCGCCTGATGCACGAAAACATGATCGGCGGCCAACTTATTTACCCCTGGTTCGATAACGACTGGCACCCTCAATGGGACGCCCGCCAGCGCTACCTCGACCTGGCCGCCAACTTCCGCGAGCAGGGCCTGGGCGAAACCCATCTATCCATCGACCTGGGCGGCATGCTCGTTTTCGGCGCCGACACCCAAGGCCTAAAAAACCTGACCCGGGAACTACCACAACAAGACCGCTTCCCAATGCGCCTACACAACCACGCCGCTTTCCACACCCCGCTGCAACAACCCGTACGGGCCATCGCCCGCGAACCACTCAGCAAAGCCCCCTTCCGCGCACCCAACATCCCCATGATTGACGGTCGCGGCCATATCTGGACACCCTGGAGCACCGACCCGGCAGCCTTGTGGGACTACACCCTGGGCCATCAGTTAACGGAAGCCTATGACTTCACCGCCGCTATAAAAGTAGCGGCTCGGGAGTTCGCGCCAGACAAGCTGATTATTTTAGGGCCAGGGACAACGCTGGGGGGTGCCGTAGCCCAGAGTTTAATAGTAAGTAACTGGTTGGATATGGATAGCAAACGTGCGTTTAAGGAGAGGCAGGACGCCCAGAAGTTACTCTGCGCGATGGGAAATGAGGAGCAGCGAGGTGATGCTGTGCGGCCGGAGTCTGAGAAAGTTGGTGATTAAGAAAACTCCAAAAGCCGCACTGTGAGCGGCTTCAAACGTACATATCCCAAAACTCAAGCCATTTCGGCATGGTTATCGTGGTGTTTGGGCACTATCTGAATTTCGTAC